>NZ_JBHSED010000035.1:0-287773 GCF_042651945.1 Cohnella boryungensis
GCAATGCACAGCATTGCTGTCTGCAAGTATACGGGCCGTGACGACTTCGTCGCACGGGTTCGCTTCCAGTTTTCAGGGCGCAAGAGCCTTGAATGTGACGTAAGCCTACAACGCAATGCATAGCATTGCTGCCTGTAGACTTACGTTCTGAGACGATTTGATCGCTCAGAATCCGGTCTGGTGATGACGGCGGAGGGGTTCCACGCGTACCCATCCCGAACACGACCGTTAAGCCCTCCAGCGCCAATGGTACTTGGACCGCAGGGTCCTGGGAGAGTAGGACGTTGCCAGGCTGGACAAAAGGAGACACTCTTACACAAGAGTGTCTTTTTTATTGTCCGAATTACTGAGCGGTAAAAAAAGACGAATACATGCTTTGTTCACATTTGACGGGTAAGCTATAATAACATGGTAAGTGTTGTGTCTCAGGAGCGCGCATGGTTATCCAGCGTGCATCTAGACAGCGCATGCTTTGAATCTGGAACCGGTCGCCGTTCCGTCAGAAGGGGTTTCCATCATGCCAAGAAACAAGCATCACAGAAAAGCAACATTCACGGATTATTTGTTGAAGTTCGTCTTTATTACGGTCGGAGCCATATTGATGGGGGTAGCCCTTGAAGTATTTCTGGTTCCCAACGAGATTATTGACGGCGGAATTACCGGTATCTCGATTGTGCTCTCCAAGGTCACTCCGATTCCTCTAGGCGCCTTCATCTTCGTCATCAACCTGCCGTTTCTGCTGATCGGATACAAGCAAATCGGCAAAACCTTTGCGATCTCCACGCTGTACGGCGTGGCCGTCATGTCTGTGACGACGGCGATGCTTCACCACGTTGAGCCTTTTACCAATGAAAAGATTCTCGCTGTTCTTTACGGAGGGTTGCTGCTCGGTATTGGGGTAGGCTTGGTTATTCGTTTCGGGGGCGCGCTGGACGGCTCCGAGATCGTAGCGATTCTGCTCTCCAAGAAGATGAGACTGCCGGTAGGGCAGATTATTATGTTCTTTAACATCTTCATCTTTGTCATCGCCGGGTTTGTATTCGGGGCAGATTCCGCCATGTACTCGATCTTTGCCTTCTATATCGCGGCAAAGGTGATGGACATCGTCGTGGAGGGCCTGGATGAATCGAAATCGATCACGATCATATCCGGCGACTTCGAAGAAATCTCGGAGGCCATTATGGCGAGATTGGGCAGGAATACGACGTTGCTCTATGCGAAAGGCGGCTATACGAAGGAAGACACTCAGATGATCTATTGTGTCGTGACTAGGCTGGAGGTAGCCAAGCTTAAGGCCATTGTTCATGAGATCGACCCAAGAGCTTTCATCTCGATTCAGAACGTGGCGGATGTTCTCGGCGGCAATATCGAGAAAAGAAGTATTCATTAAAGGACAGGAAGCACTCATAATTCCGGGTCAAATTCTCCATACTATGCTGAGCTTTATGCACAGGGATGGGGGAGCAAGATGCCGAGGATAAAGGGTCTGCCGATGATTGCACTAAGCGTGGCCGTAACCTTCACGATATGCGGATTTCAGGCTCAGGCGCATCCGGCCAAGAAATCCCGCGCTTATTACGAGGAACGGGATGAGGTCGTCTGGGAAGTGCCCATGAAGGACAAGCTGGTCGCTCTGACGTTTGATGATGGGCCAAACCCGGTAACGACTCCGGAAATTCTGGATTTGCTGCGCGAGTACGAAGCGAAATCCACCTTTTTTGTCGTAGGCAGGCGCATGGAGAAATTTCCCGACGTCGTTCGTCGAGAGGCTTTGGAAGGGCACGAAGTGGCCAATCATACATACAGCCATCTGTACTTGAACCATCGCTTCAGCAGAGAGAGACTGATTGAGGAGCTGGGGCGGACAGAGAAAAAAATCTTTAGCCTTACGGGAAAGCGTTGTCCGTGGTTTCGGCCGCCGGGAGGATTTTTCAACGACAATGTCATTCAGATCGCTCGCGAGCAAGGCTATAAGATGGTGCTCTGGTCGTGGCATCAGGATACGAAGGATTGGAGTTCGCCGGGAACACAGAAAATCGTGAACAAGGTTCTGAAAAACGTGAGGAACGGAGACATTATTCTGTTTCATGACCACGTATTGGGCTCCAAGCAGACGGTGCAGGCACTGAAGACGATATTGCCGGAGCTGAAAAGGCGCGGCTACCGAATGGTTACCGTGTCCGAGCTGGTTCAGCATAAGAAGTCGAATTCTCTGCTCAGCAAACCCGCGCCTTGATAAGACTATTTCGCATAGAAAAAGCCTGCCGCGATGGCAGGCTTTTTTGTATTCCATTTTTGCACACAACAAAGAAAATTGGGGAAATTTATGAAATTATTAAGAAATGGGTCTCCAACCTAGTATATAGTGGATGTATCTTAATACGTAATGGGGGGCAAGCGGTTTGAAAAAGAGATGGGGAGTCATCGTTTGTTTAGGACTGCTAATGACTTTACTTAGCGGTTGCGGCGGCAGCGGCGGCGGAGGAGACAAGGAAAATCAGCTTGATCCGATGGGAAAAGACGATGAAGCGAAAATTAAAGTGATGTTTTGGGATAGCAACTATTTCTTCCAGGAGTATGGGAATATGTTTGCCACCCAGTTTCCGAATATAGAAATAGAAGTCGTGAATATGCAATCTATCTATAGCTCGGATTCGACGGAAACGCTGGATAAGAAGTTCGACAAGTTTATTGAAGAAAATCAGCCTGACGTCCTGCTCGTGCAAGGCTCGGAATACGAAAGATATTCTCAGAACGGGAAGCTGTTTGCGCTGGATTCCGTCATTAAACAGGACGAATTCGACATAACGGGCATTCATCCCGCGATTCTTAAGCTGCTGAGGGAGCAAGGAGGCGGGAAGCTATACGGCCTATCTCCCGATTTTTCGAGCTCCGCTCTCTTTTACAACGTTGATCTGTTTAACAAGCATGGCGTTGAACTGCCGCGGGATTCCATGAGCTGGGACGAAATATTTGAGTTGGCCAAGCGATTCCCTACGGATGGGGACAAGGATAAACGGATCTATGGCTTGTCGATGGATAATTACATGACAGTTGATAACTTGATTCAGACGATCGGCGACGGGCAGGATTTACGTTTCCTTAACGCAGACGCTACCGAGTTCAACATTAACACGGATTCCTGGAAGAAGGTATTCCAATCGGCAATCGATGCGGCAAAATCGGGAGCCCTGTACGTTCCGACGCCTGAGGATCAGAACATCAACAACTATACGTCGGTTGAGGATTATTACAAGCAGAACCTGTTCGTCATGGGAAGATCGGCGATGTCCTTCAAGTACAGCTACGAGGTCAACACGATTCTTCAAGCGAAGGAGCAAATGAAAAGCGTGACTCCGGTCAATTGGGGAATCGTAACGGCGCCGGTCGACCCGAACAATCGGAATCAGAGCAGCTATTTCAGCTTGGGGAGCATTTTCGCAGTTAATGCGAATTCGGCCAATCAGCGGGCGGCATGGGAGTTTGTCAAGTACATCAACAGCGACGGATTCGCCAAGCTGAAGTCCAAATCCAGCAACGGCAATCTCATCAGCCGGACGGAGCACAACGTGGACAAGGATGGCAGAAGCATGGAGCCGTTCTATAAGCTCGAACCGAAATCGAACACGAACAATGAATATAGGAAGGCCCCGTTGAATTTCTTTGGTTCTCTGACAGGGATTATCAAGCCTGAGGTCGATGCTGTGCTGCAGGACAAGAAAACCTTGGAGGAAGCTCTGAAAACGATTCAAGAGAAAGGCCAGGAGGAATTGCTTAAAGCGAAAAAAGAAGCGGAGAAAGCAGCGGAGAAGGAAAGTGCCCCGCCGGAAGCTTCAGCTACCGCATCTCCGTAACCTGTTGCGAACCTAAACGATAACAGCAATGAAAGCTGCGAGGATACACAATAACGCATTGCTTTCGCACCGCCGCAAAGCTGGACGCAGCCGTCCGACTTTGCGGCTTTTTTGCGAAGGCGACAGGGAAATCGGATGCGCTGTTCGCGAAGCAACGAAACGGGGCCTGTCCCGATCTAAAGAACTCTGCGCGCCGTGATGTAGCGTTTGGAGTAGCTGCTCAAATTGCTTGTAATGACGCCGTTCACCGAGCTGCCGATCGTGTTGTGGATGAATTTTCCGTTGCCTATGTAGATGCCGACATGATTGATTCTGCCGGGTGTGGACACGCTGAAAAAGATGAGATCCCCTGCCCGCAGATTGCTCTTGGAGACATAAGTTCCCTGTTTGCTTTGCGCTTTCGTGCCCCACTTCAGGCTGACGCCTTGCTTCGCGAATACGTACTTCGTAAAGGAGGAGCAATCAAACCATAGCTTGCTGGGGTTATTCACTCCAAATTTGTATTTGACCTTGCCGATGAGTCGCTTGGCTTGGGAGATAATCGCGCTTGCCTTTTGAGCGGATGCGGAGCTTGCAGAGATGGATGCCTGGGAGCTTGCTGCATATGCAGGAGCTTGTCCGACTGCGCCGAAGCCAACGGCAACGAGGATGAAGCAAGTCGATCCGATGACGACATTTTGAAGCGCTTTTCTAAGCTGCATAATATTCCTCCTGTGATCTTCTGGCTGACATTAGGAAGTATAGCATGAGGCTTGTCTTACGAAAGCAAAATAAGGACTTCTTAATGATGGCAAGTCGTGGAATAATTGTTTGAATTGACGTTCTGAAGGTACCTCTTCTATAATTAAGTAATTATCCGATAATTCTGTATACTCCATGGAGTCATTCATTTTTCCTGAAGAAGGAGAGGATGCTTGTGCGATTGTACGAGAAGAGGGCTGCGAGTCAAATTTTCATCTTTACCGGACCGGACGGTTCTGGACGAAAATCGGTGGCGGAAGCGGTAGGTCAAACCTTCGGTATGGAGAAGATCGTATCTTTCGTAACGCGCCCGCCCAGACCCGGAGAAGTGAATGGGCAGGATTACTGCTTTATTTCTCATGAAACCTACAGGACAATGGAACGGCAGGGAGAGTTTCTGGAAAGCGTAGAGATTGACGGGCAACACTACGGGATCCGGAGCCTGGACGTTGAAAGCAAGCTAAGCCAGCACGATTGCGCATATGTCATATTGAATCGCGAAGGCGCAAGCATATTGAAGAAGATATATGGAGAGAAGGTCGTTCGTTTATTCCTGTACGTAGACCGGCGGACGGCGGAAGAGCGTCAGTTCAATCTGGGATTAGCGAACGAAGTCATAGCCAAGCATCTGAGCCATTACGATGAGGAGATGGCCTATCGCAGCGTTTGCGAGCATGCTTTCGAGAATTACGATCTGGGTCAGACGACCTTCGAAATTACGAATACGCTGGAGCAATATTTGCAGCGCGGCTTGGTGGACAAAGATTAAGAGGCATGATGTGAACCGTCGCAGGCGATGGCTTCCGATGAAAACGCTGTCGTCTGCTGTTGGGTTTTTTGAAGGAAATGACCCGTTGACGGGAATGGAAATCCATGGTATCGTAGCTGTACATTCATAAAACGAAGCGGAAGCACCGCAAATTTCAACGTTAATACGTTGGAGTTTGCGGTTTTTTTGTTTTCCGATCAGGAGGCGATAAGTTGATCAAGAGAGTGATTCTGGCTGTATCCCAGCGCGAGTACACCGCCAAGCTGGCGGAATATTTGCGGGAAGAGGAAGCAGGCTGGGAGATAGCCGCCTTTACCCATGAAGGGGCCTTGCGCAGAGAATTGCAGGGAGACGGAACGGTGGATGCTTTAATCGGGGAGCGGGAATGGCTGGAGCGCATAGACGCGAATTCGGGAAAGATCGGGAAGCTTATCGCGTTGGTGGAAGACCCGGGGCAAGAGAAAGAGAATGAGCATTGGATGGAAATCATGCAATACCAATCGCTCCCGGCGCTACTGTACGCCATAAGAAAAGCAATGGGAATGGAGGGGCCCGGCTCCTCCGAAGGATGCCAAGTCTGGACCGTATTCTCCGCATCGGGCGGAGTAGGGAAAACGACAGTCGGATTAAATCTTGTTCGTCAAGCGACGGATCGGGGACTTCGAGTCTTTTACTTAAATCTGGAGGAGCTGAACGCCACTTCCCTTCTGTTTGGCAAGGGGGAGCCGGACGGGTTATCCAGACTGCTGTATGCTTTGCAGACACGGCCCGAGCAATGGGAGGTGCTGGCGGCGGAATTGTGTCGTCACCAGTCCCAATTGCGAACCGATTACATCGATGCTCCTGAGCATCCTGGAGAACGGCTGGCGATGACGCCGGAGCTTACGGCTGAGTTGATCGGAAAGCTGAGGGATAGCCGCCGGTACGATCTGATCGTGATCGATCCGGACTCCGGAGCGAGCGCATGGCATCGAGGCCTGTTGGATACAAGCGATAAGCTGATTTGGCTGACGATCGACGATGCCCAGAATCTGTTGAAAGCCGAGAAGCTCCTACGCTATTGGAAAGAGGCTTTGAAGGAGAAAGCCTACAAGCTCAAGTTCGTCATGAACAAGGGGAATGGAGGAAGGCTCGTCAATCGCTGGGCATTGCCGGGCACCTCTCCAGCCTTCGTATTGCCTTATATTGCGCAGTGGAAAACCGTTGACCAACCGGGGAGGTTGCTCGCTTCGCCCGTCTTCTCCGGGGCAATAGCAGAACTACTTGACTTCATCCGTTCAGAAGACGGTTCCGCAAGCCTGCGGTCAAGAAAGGAGGAAGGGGGTGGCGACATGCGATCTTACACAAGAGGAGCTGGCTGAATTCAGGAATGCGATCCGAGCTCGCTTCTCCTGGGACGATTCTATATCGGACGATGAGCTGCATCGGCTGATCGAGGATGAGGTGTTCCGAAGCGAGCGGGCGCGTCGAATGACGGCAGGTGAACGCAAGGCCGCGATTCTGCGTCTCTATCATTCCTTTCGGGGGTTGGACGCGCTCCAGCCATTGCTGGAGGATCAGGATATTACGGAAATTATGATTAACTCCCATCATGAGATTTTTATAGAAAAAAGGGGAGAGCTCAGGGCGGTGAATCTGGGCTTCGAAAGCAATGAAAGATTGGAGGATTTGATTCAAAGCATTGTGGGTCGCGTGAATCGGATTGTAAACGAAGCTTCTCCAATCGTCGACGCCCGCTTGCCAGACGGATCAAGGGTACACGTAGTGCTTCCGCCAATTGCGCTTAAAGGACCTACAGTGACGATTCGCCGCTTTCCGAGAAATCCGCTTGGAATCCACGATCTTATCGCTATGGGAGCCATGTCGCAGGAAGCAGCGGACTTTTTACGGGAGCTGGTTACGGCCAAATACAATCTATTCATCAGCGGGGGAACAGGCTCCGGCAAGACTACTTTCCTCAATGCGCTGTCCCAATGGATTCCTGCGTATGAACGCGTCATTACGATTGAGGATGCGGCCGAACTGCAGATTCGGGGGGTTCACAATCTGGTATCTCTGGAGACGCGCAATGCAAACAGCGAGGGTAAGGGGCAGTTGGGCATCCGCGAATTGATTCGGGCCTCCCTGCGAATGAGGCCGAACCGAATTATCGTCGGCGAGGTCAGAGGAGCGGAAGCTCTGGATATGCTGCAAGCGATGAATACAGGACATGAAGGCTCTCTCTCAACCGGGCATGCGAATGGCGCCAGGGATATGATATCCAGGCTGGAGACAATGGTGCTCAGCGGAGCCGATCTTCCCGTGTCCGTCGTCCGGCAGCAGATGGCTTCCGCATTGGATGTCATTATCCATCTGAGCCGCTTTCGCGACGGCTCCCGGCGAGTCGCGGAAATCTGCGAGGTAGCCGGAATGAAGGAAGGAGAAGTGCAATTGGTTTCCTTGTTTCGCTTTGAGGAGGACGGAGAGCGCGATGGCCGCCTGTCGGGAAGCCTTCGGCGCTCGGGCGCCTTGCAGAACAAGCGAAAGCTTCGGCATGCGGGCTTGCTCAAGGAGGAAACGGAATGACGGATTACTCTATCTATCGACTTGGCACGATGGAGAGATTCGGAGCAATCTGCCTTGGAGGCTTGATAGGCTTCACCGTGTTCTGGCTTATATACCGCAATTTCATCATTGCTTGCATTGCGGCTCCACTGGGGCTATTGTATCCGCGTTACTATGCCCGCTATCTGTGCAAGAAACGAAGGGACAAGCTGCGATTGCAGTTTAAGGATGCGCTGCAGGCGCTGACCTCCTTGCTTACCGCAGGAAGATCGGTGGAGAACGCCTTTATTTCTTTGGAGAAGGATCTCGTGCTGCTGATCGGAGAGGCTCAATCCGATCTGATCAAAGAGTTGAGGATCATCGTAAACCGACTAAATAATGGCGAGCAGCTGGAGGCTGGGCTTCAGGACTTTGCCGCTCGCGCCGATCTGGAAGAGGCGCGAAACTTCGCGGAGGCGATCACGATTTGCAAGAGAGCCGGGGGGGATCTGGTCGAGGTGGTAAGACGGACTTCGCAGTTGATCTCCGAGAAAATGGAGGTCGAGCTTGAAGTATCGGTGTTGATTGCCCAGAAGAAATTCGAGTCGCGGCTAATGATGGCTATGCCGTTCGCGTTTGTCGGAATTCTTGGCATGATGGCGGCGGATTATATGCAGCCGATGCGGTATGGGATGGGGCTTGTCGTTATGACTATTTGTTTGCTCCTGCTCATGCTGTGCAGTTGGTGGATGATCAAAATTATGGAGATCAAGCTATGAACGCAGCGGCAGGAGGGTTGATAATCGGCGGATTAGCGGCCTTGTATGCAGGGCTTCTTCTATCGGCGCTAAAGAGCCGCAGGAAGGGACGATTCCGGCTCCACATCGATCCATTCGCCGTACTTCTTCAATCTCAACATATGTGGGAGCGAATAAGTCCTTGGCTGGATAAACCGCGAATGTCGTTATCCTTGTTAAACGGCGGATATTGCTCGCATGAACGATTGGTTCATTGGGCTGCGGAAAGCCTTGGCATCGGCTACACGGCATTAACGATTATGGGAGTATTAGCTTTGACGTCCGAATCATCTGCCCTTCTTATTCTAGGAACGATACTAGCGCTTGCGCTCCCTCTGTTAAGGGCAAAGGAGCTGCTGAAGCAAGTAGGCAAACGACGGCAGAGCATTGTCATGGAATTACCTGAGTTGCTAAGCAAGCTTCTGCTGATGGTTAATGCAGGCGAGAATGTGATGAGGGCGCTGGACAGAGTCGCCGAGCGCAACAAGGCATCCCTCCATCCGCTGTATGTGGAGCTGCGGGCCGCGCTGGAAAGACTGAAGCGGGGAGAGAGCCTTGTTGTCGCATTGGAAGAAATGGGACGGAGATGCGCGGTCCCCGAGGTTAAGCTGTTTGCAACAACCCTTCTGATTAATGCCCGAAGGGGGGGAGACGCCTTCGTGCCGGCGCTACGGGAGCTGACCAGGCAAATGTGGGAGAAAAGAAAGTCGATGGCGAGAACGTTAGGAGAGCAAGCTTCTTCCAGACTCGCATTTCCGCTTACAGGCGTATTCTTGATCATTATGGTTCTAGTCGGATCGCCTGCGATTATTATGATGTAACAAGATCAACAACGCTACCCATAGAAGAAAGGATGATTAGAATGTTCATCTTTTGGTATCGCTATGCTTCTAACTCCATTATGGCTTTGAGGGATGACGAGGAAGGCATCGGAACGCTGGAGCTCGTGCTGATCGTGGCGGTGCTGATCGCGCTTGTTCTGGTATTCAGGGAAGAGATCATCGGATTTCTCAAAAGCCTAATGGATAAGGTTGAGACTAAGTCCGATGAAGTCTTTGATTGAATATGCCCGGACGATCGTCAAGAAGAGAGCTCGGAGGCATCGTATGGATGTCTCTGGTTCCTATACCCTCGAAGCTTCGATGGTGATGCCCTGGGTGTTAATGCTGACCTTTTTGCTGCTCTTCTTTGCGCTCTATATCTCGCAAAGCTCATTGCTCTACTATAGTACGTCCATGATGACGGAGAGAGCCGCATTCGGCTGGTCCAACTCAGCCAAGAACGTGAACACGGGCGAGTATCCTCCAGGACAGTACGAGGGCCTGTACTGGCGATTGACGGACGATTATCTAGTTGGAGGCTTGTTCGGACTGGCAACAGGTACAGAAGAGCTTCATGTCGAGGTTTACCCCGGTATGCCCAGCGGAGAGGGAAATTCAGCCCAAGCCAAGCTTAGCCGCTATGCTTATGAGACCGCTGCAGCTCACCGTCTGGGTGAAGGACTGTTAAGCTATCGGAATATCGGCGTGAAGAGAACGGTTGAAGCGAAGCTGGCCAGCCTATGGGCGGCGGAGCCGCTTGCCCGCTTCCGAGGCGGGGAGCAGGCGAGCTCCGAGATATCTGCTTTGGTCGTAGAGCCGGCAGAGTTTCTCCGTACGTTTGATTTGATTCGCTATTATGCGGCGAAGATGCGAGAGGCCCCTGAGGGGAAGGAGAACTATCGTTCCCGTGCGGGCGAGGTGATAGCAAGCGTAAATTGTAGGCTAACGCCGTCTGGATGGGAGGGCTGTGGTGAAGATAAGGAAGATCGGTCATAAAGGGGAACTGGGTTCCCGGTCGGGTGATTCCGGGATACGGGGAGAAACGGGGACGGTTTCGATTTATTTTATCGTAGCGATGGCGAGCATTTTTCTGCTGACAGCTCTGCTGATTGATTTCTCGCGCATCGCGGCGTTCCGCAAGCAAGCCGAGCTGGCGGTTAAATCCGGTGTCAGATCGACGCTTTCGTCATACGATCCGCTCATTTATGCGCGGTATGGTTTGTTTATAAGAGGGGGCGAACCGGCAAACGAAGTGTTCAGGACTACGTTGGAGGGGAATACGGCAACCGGTAATCGTGGCACCTTTACGTATCTGGATACCCGGTGGGAACACACGGACGTAACGGAGAGCCGTCCTCTTGCAACTCATGATCTATTCCGCAGGCAGATTCTGGAGGAGATGAAGTACAAGGCGCCGATAGACCTTGCTCTAGAGGTAGCGGCGAGATTCCGCGGCATGTCCGGCACGATGAAAGAGGCAACCCGAACGGTGGATTTATTGGAGACGCTGCGCAAAGCGTATGATCGGCGGGAAAAAGCACTGGACATTGCTTTCGAGAAGCAGAAGAAGCACGGGGAGCAGGTTGGGAAGCTTGTAGCTTCGGCTATCGGCTCAGGGAGCGGCGTAGTCGGCGCTTACGACGATTACGTTGCGAAAAGGCTGGAGAACGAATCGAGGAGAGAAACTCTCAGAAGATGGGAAGAAGAGCGCTCCAAACGGATAGACAATGGCGAGGACGCGGAAGAGATCAACAAGGATCGTCCGGAAGGTCCCCGGTTTGAGGCCGAGGTTGCGGCGTACGAATCAAGTGCGGTTTCCGCAGCGGCGGCTTTGAATATGGCCTCTGTTAAAGCCCGCTCAGAATCCGACGAATTCGCGATTCAGGCGAAAGAAGCGTCTTCCCAAGCTAAGCAAGCCAATGAGGAAATGATGGCGCTGATCGAGCGCTCAAAAGTCTCTTCTGCTCCCGGCAACGAGGCACCGGGTTCTCCCGACGACGCAGAGCAGCGGAAAACGTTGGAGAACTTAAGGAAGTCTGCTGAGGACCTCGTTCTGCCCCTGGCTTATTTTACGGAATACGATTCCGAGATTAATCGGCAGCATGCACAGGGACGAGCGACAGCCGAGCAGGCTTCAGCTTACGCTTCGATTATCGGCGCGGCTCCCGGCTCCACGGGTATGGGACCAGCTTTACGAAGCGGGGAGGAGGGGGCCAAGCAGGCAGTTTCCTCCTTCACCGCTGAGTATGGGGCCGGAGGAAAAGTCATTCAGGCGCGCATGAAGATTTTGGAGTCTAGACGTTCCTACGATGAGGAACGAAAGCAGACGGAACGGCAGGCTGAGAAGGAGTGGTCGGGAGCGTCTGCTTTTCTTGGATCGTTTACCGCTGCACCCGGAACGGCCAAGGATAAGGAAGGGTTTCAGCGCACGCAATCTTTGTATTCGATTAATCGCGAATGGAATCGGACGGAAGAGGACCGCCCTCGCCAAGGGAGGCGCGATGACCCTTCGGATGGAAGAGACGAAGCGATGAGTACATCGAACGGTTTAATGGGATGGCTGGAAGACTCGTTGATCGGCGCCAGAGATCAGCTCTTCTTCTCCGAGTATACGATGGGGCGATTGTCGCACTTCGGCCCGGCTTCAGCGAAGGAGCTTCTGGGCGGAGGACAAGTATCGTTGGATATTCACAACCAGGAAGCGGAGTATATTTTGTACGGACTAACGGAGCCCGCCTCTAACATTGCGGCGGCATACGGAGAGATTTTTGCTTTTCGGCTGGCGGTGCGGACGATGGAAGGATTGATCGAATGTCGGACGATGGGACATCCATTGCTTGTATTGGCGGCTGCGCTTGTGTATGGAATAACCAAAGCGATGCTGGACATGGCAAGCCTGCTCAACGAGGGCAAAATCCAGCTTTCGAAGTATTGGAAGGTGGATACGTACTATACGGATTATCTCCGACTGTTTTTACTTGCTCAGGCAGGTTCCGGCAGCCATACGGCAAGAATGATTGCGGTGATGGAGCACGCCTCCGGGCTGGATTTCCGCAGCGCTTATACCTATTCAAGCGGCGAGGCTACAGCTTCGGTCAGGCTGTGGTTTTTCCCCGGACTGTTGAAGACGTTGAACCGGATCGGAGATATGGGAGGAACGGTAAAGGGGAACCGCTATGAAACGACGTATGCCGCGGATTATTCCTATCTTTAAGCCAAGACTAGCTGTTCACTCGGGCGCTTCAGGCGGCATTACGCTGGAAACCGCACTTATTATGCCGATGTTTATGCTTGTCATTATTTTTCTTATATTTCTCGTTCAGACCTCTATCATTTCCATGGCCTTGCACGGCGCTCTGTCGCAAACAGCGAGACAGGCGGCGTCCGTCTGGTACCCGGTTGCCCTTGCAACCGATAAGGCCAGAGGATCCGAGCTTAACCGTCAAATAGAGCAATGGAACGGCAAATGGCTAAGCGTTGCGGATACATTGAGTCAGTACGGCGAATGGCTGCCGTCGCCGATGAACGATTGGGCGGAGCAGGCTTCGGACGCGTCGTTCTCGCTGGAGGACAATGTCGCGAAGCTTGCCTTCGGCCAACTGATCAATCAGTTCATGGATAAGCGGGTGCTGGACAAGGAGCGGATTACTTTGACCGCCGTGGAGCTGCCGGACGTTGAGAATCGGGGCAAGGCTTTTCTGACGATCGAGGCGGAGTATCCGTTGCCGATGCGGATTCCTTTTCTCGGACGCCAGCTCGTCATTCGCGAATCCGCCAGAGAACGGGCATGGATTGGCGGCAGTCCGTCTGCGTCTCGCCAGACGCAGGAGGAAGAAGAGACGGAGGCTTTCGATGTCGAATTTGTTTCCCTGGAGCCGAACCCGGTCAAGCCGGGACGCAAAGCAACGCTTGTCATTCGCACAAAACCGGGAGCAATCGTCGATCTTTCGATTCTCTATAAGAGCGGCGCAAGTCAAGCCAAGCATTTGGGGAGCGCGGTCGCCGATGAAGCTGGATTGGTGGCCTGGACTTGGCATGTGTCGGGCAGAACGACGCCGGGACAATGGAATTGGAAGGTTACGAACGATGCAGGTGCAGTGTGGCAGCAGTCGTTCGAGGTAGCGGGGAAGATAGAGTCATAGAGCGGGTGGGGGGGATTAGCTTGACGGTGTGGGAATGGCTAATGACGGGGGCTTTGCTTATTGCCGCGTGCTGGACGGATTTCCGCCGCATGCAGATTCCCAATAGATTAACGATTTCGTTCATCGGCGCAGGAATGCTGTATCAAGGCCTCTTTCACGGAATTCAAGGATTGGGATGGGCTGTGGGCGGAATGCTGTGCGGCTTGATTCCCTTGTATATCATGCACAGATTAGGGGGCATCGGAGGAGGCGATGTCAAGTGGTTTGCGGCTTTTGGAGCTTGGGCGGGACCATCGCCGACCTTCAGTTTACTGCTCTTATCGATCCTATTCGGTGGAGGGATAGCCTGCTCGCTACTGGCGCTTCGTCTTCCGGGTGTGCGGGTCCTGGGTCGTAAAATGCGATGGCCATGGGGCCAGCATCCGGTCAGCGGAGGGAGAAACGTAAAGTTTCCTTTTATGCTGGCGGTGGCTCCCGGGTTTGTTACATTATTGGGGAAAGGGTAGATTGGAATGGATTCTTTAATCGTGAGGTTCGAGCAACGTAGAGGCCATTATATGATCCTGGAGCGCAATCCTCCGCTCACAAGAGGAGAGGTCAACGAGACGCAGTATCGCATGCTCAAGCGCTGCGATGTTCCCGGCCTACTCCCAGTAGAGCTTGAAGAATGCGACGGAAAGCTCATCTTGCGCTATGGATTGGCCGGAACGCGTATGCTGTCCGAGGTCATGCGAGCGTCGCATTGGTCGATGAGCCAAATGATGGGAGCCTTATGCAGACTTGCCGAGACGCTTGAGGAATGTCGCTTGTATCTGCTTGATGCCGATCGAATCAGATTGCAGGACGAGTTTATTTTTATGGGAGAGAACGGGCAGGAGCTAAAGCTGACCTATGTGCCCATTGATATGCCGACGCTCTATCGCTCGGACGACCTTGAACGGCTAATCGTGAGATGGATGATGCGCGTAAAAGAGCCGGAAGGACAGGTCTTGCAGCAGATTCTGCGGATTGTCTCCAGCCCTGGCTTTGCGCCTTCGGCTCTTAGCCGATATGCCAGACGATACTTATCTGAAGCTATTGGAGGAGTGAAGCTTCAAGCCGCAGCGCCGCCGGAATTCCCGCGTCCAATTGATCAGGCAATGGCAAACAGCGTATCCAAGCCCGATAAGCCTTCGCGCTCATGGGAGCTGCTTCAGCCCGTATCGAGCGCCCCGCAATCGGTGTCCGAATTATGGGGGGATGCGAATGAGGCGAACGAACGTATCGATCGCTTGCTTGCTGGTACGGAAGCCACGCGCCTGCAAAGCGAGAAGGCGGGGATGGATCGGGGGCGTTGGCGTATTATCATAGCCTGCATCGCCCTGTTCGCGGCAGCGATAGGCTGGAAATTCGTCTACTTGAGCCGACCAGGCCAACAAAGCTTATTGTTATGCCTGTGCTTAACGCTGGTTTTGGGAGCTGCGGTAATGCTGCTCTGGAACGGTCCGCCGGGATGGCTGGGAAAAAGAGAAAGGTCGGAAGACGATCCGAGCGACCGGGAAATTGAACAATCGTTTAGATCTTCTTCAGCCCATGAGGACGATTCGGAATTTGAGCGGTGGTCGCCCCCTGGACTAGTGTCTGCGGCTAAATTGCCAGACCGGAGGTCGGAGGGGGTTGAGCGAGATTCGGGACCTGCGGAGACGATATGGATGGCTGCGGAGGACAATCCTACCGCTTTGTTGGCTCAGCGCAGCTCATCCTTATCGCAGCCGTATTGCCTCATTTGGAAATCAAATGGAAGGGAAAGCCGTATCGCTTTGCAGGGAGACTCGCTTGTTATCGGTCGGTCGGCTGAGGTCGCACAGCACGTAGACGATACGGTCGGCATTTCCCGCGCGCACGTTGAACTCATTAGAATATCGGAGCAGTGGAAGATCAAGGATTTAGGGTCCAGGAATGGAACCAAGCTGAACGATCAGCCTATGGCCCCCTATGAGCTGTATGCGTTACAAACAGGAGATTGCTTGTCGCTCGCCGATTCCCAGTATTGCTTCGAACAGATGGAGAGATGAAGCCCTTGTGAAGATTCGTGATAAGCACTCTTATCGCATTCGGGAGCTTAAAAACGTCTTCGACATTGAACGGTCATCCCTTTTACTTTGCAAGCGAATTTTCACCGTACCATTTTCTTAGTAGATTAATATTCGCCTGATGATAGCGGCTATGGTCCGCTATATGCCATAGTCCCCAGCGAATGGTTGCTTGCTTCTCGTTCTCATGGCCGAAAGTAACGACCCTATCTAAATCGGCATCGTTTAATTGGGTGCAGGTTTCTTTCAACATTTGCATCACACCCTCATAGTCGGATAACAGGGAGTTCAGTGACTTGTCCTTGATCATCGGAAGCCTATTGTTTGCATCTATCATGGGGCCATATTGTTCTTTCAAAGAAAGAGGCAGCGGTTGTCTCTTTAATCGATAGACCCAATTCAGATCGACATACATGAGATGCTTTATCAGCTGGGCAGTACTATTTAAGCTGTTATTGGGGCCTTTGTAGTCTACTTCTTCTTGCGACATTCCTGCTGTGATGGACTGCAATCGTTGGTTATTTTCTTTCACTGCGGAATATAGCATTCCGACAATTGGCGACATATTGTCTTCACCTTGCAGATCGTAAAACATCCAGCTATTCCCCCTGCTTAGATCGTGGATTATTCTTAAGTATTTGTTCAAGTTTCAACCGTCGAGTGTGACTTATTCTATATGTAATAAAGCCCTAACGGGTAATGTCCCGCAGGGCTTCTTCCAGCTTGGGAAAAGCGAATTTAAAGCCGTGGTCGAGAAGCTTGCGAGGCATCGCTTTCTGTCCAGTCAGGACAAGCGTACTCATCTCGCCAAGCACCAGTCTCAACAGAGAGCCCGGGACCGGGAACCAGTGAGGTCTTCTCGCAACTTTGCCCAGCACTCTGCCAAATTCATCGTTCGTGACGGGTTTAGGCGCTACCGCATTGACAGGGCCGCTGATTTCAGGGCAATCCAGACAGAACAAAATGAGCGAAACCATATCTTGAAGGTGAATCCAGGGAAGTCCCTGTTTGCCGTCGCCGATTCTTCCTCCCCCGAACAATCTGTACGGAAGACGAATAAGAGGAAAGGCGCCGCCTTCGCGGGCACATACCAATCCGATGCGAAGCTTGACTAACCGTCCCGCAGGAATCCGGTCAGCCGCCTCCTCCCACAGCACGACGGTGGCTCCGAGAAAGTCCGCCGGCTGCACCGGGGAAGACTCGTCAAATATCTGCTCCCCCGAGTGACCGTACAGGGAGATCCCGGAGGCGTTCACGACGACAGCCGGCGGATATCGCATTCGCTTCACATGCTCGGCTATCCGGTCGGCCGCCTCGATGCGAGAATTCTGTATTCGTTGCTTCGCCTTCCCGGTCCAACGCTGGTTAATAGATTCACCGGTCAGATTGACGATGCCGTCGAAGCCGGACAAACGATCCGGATCCGCCGCCCACTCGGCCCAGGTTACGAATCGAGGGTGAGGGAGAGTGCTGTCGTAGGCTGTGGCGGAAGGCTTATTTCTCGTTACGATCCACACTTCATCCCCGCGCGACAACAACGCGTGAGTCAGAGCTTTGCCGATGAACCCCGTACCTCCGCACAGCAACAAGCGCATGATGCGCTCCCCCTTCGCATACGGTTATTCCTTCTCTATCGAAATGATCGTTTTCTGCTCGACCGATCCGTTGTCCGTTTCCAGCTTTTCTACCGTATATTGAAATTTGACGGACGTATTCTCTTCCCATTCTCCGATTTTCTCGGCAACCTCCGGGCTGATCTGAAAGGCCGTCGGTCCTTCAGCCGTTGTGATCTCAATCGAATGGTTGTCTTGCATGCCTACGTATTTCCCCGTACCCGAGATCGTTTCCGCCGAAGCGGAAGGACTTGGAGTAGTCGTCTCCGGCGCGCTGCTGGCCGAAGCGGAGGAAGTGGGGGAAGGAGACGAGCCTGTAGTCTGTTGATTGCTGCAGGCCGTACTCATCAATACCACCGTAAGCAAAGCTGCGCCAAGGGTCAGGGCTGTTTTATTCCGTTTTTTCATATGTGACTAGCACCTCCTAAAGAGGTTAAACGAACGCAAGCGGCAAAGGTTTCGTTTTTCGCTCAAATGAACTTTACAGAAGGTTCACTTAAGCAGATGGCGGTACGCGGAATAATCGATCTGCTTCTTCTCCAGAAAGCTGATCAGGCTGCGATGGTCGCGAGCCGGAGTCGCGCGTATGTATCCTTCGATGCAATGATCCTTAGTGACCTCAGAAGCGCCGCTTTCCACTGCGAGCTGTCCGATTTTGGCGGCAATAGAGTGGCTGGCGATGTCCCGGAAGGGGCCTGGTACCGGCGAAACGAGCGTTTGCAGCATTTCCTTGGATTCCTCGGTCCAGAGATCGCGGCTGCGTTCCACCCAATAGTTTTGCCAATCGAGCTTGGATTTACCATCCCGTTGGGGCAATACCTTCAGAAATTTGCGGAACATGAAAAAACCGCCGACGCTCATGAACAGAACGAGGACGACCGTCCAGAAGCCGATGAAATAAATGAACCATTCGGGCGTCTCACCCATGACAATCACCTCATCTTGAAATTATAGCTCATTTCTAGATTTATTTCGACGTTCGCGATACAATAGGGAAATAATTGCGCGAACAAGCCCCCGGAACGCTGCGGAGGGCGGAATGATAGGCGAGAGGAGCCGTCGCATGTTAAAAATCGGATCTCATGTTTCTTTTTCGGACAAGGGGCTGTTGACAGCTACTAAGGAAGCGATCTCTTACGGGGCAAGCACGTTTATGATCTATACGGGAGCGCCGCAGAATACGCGGAGAAAGCCGATTGAGGATCTCTATATTCCAGAAGGCAAAGAAGCGATGGCGGCGGGCGAGATCGGCGAGATCGTCGTCCATGCGCCTTATATCGTCAATCTCGGTTCTTATAAGGAAGACACGTTCAAGCTGGCGGTCGATTTCCTGCAAGAGGAAATTCGCCGGACGCACAGCATCGGCGTCAGGAACATCGTGCTCCACCCCGGCGCGTATACGGATAAGGATGCGGAATACGGAATCGCCCGGATCGCCGAAGGGCTTAACGAGGTGCTGGAGGGCACAAGGGAAACGAATGTGAACATTGCGCTGGAGACGATGGCGGGCAAGGGCACGGAAATCGGCCGTACGTTCGAG
The DNA here is from genome assembly GCF_042651945.1 of Cohnella boryungensis. Taxonomy (NCBI): domain Bacteria; kingdom Bacillati; phylum Bacillota; class Bacilli; order Caryophanales; family Paenibacillaceae; genus Cohnella; species Cohnella boryungensis. The sequence continues at coordinate 18,873 of NZ_JBHSED010000035.1, forward strand.
GAGCTGGCGCAGATTATCGAAAAGGTGCGTCTGAACGAACGTCTGACGGTATGCATGGATACATGTCACATTCACGATGCGGGCTACGATATTGTCGGAGACATCGACGGCGTCCTGCGCAAATTCGACGAGATCGTCGGCTTGAACAGAATTGCCGTCGTACACGTGAACGACAGCAAAAATCCGGTTGGCGCAGGCAAGGACCGTCACGCTCCGATCGGCTCCGGCTGGATCGGGTATGACGGCATTGCGGGCGTTGTCGGCCATGAGCTGTTGAAGGACAAGCCGTTTATCCTTGAGACGCCTTGGATCGGCAAGAACGAGCGTCCGATGTACGAAGCGGAGATCGCCATGCTCAGAGGAGACGCGGAGGAGCGCTTCGGCGGCGAATTCATGGTGGACGTCGAGCGGCTGCATCATTTTTACGACAAGGTGGGCATCGATTCCCGACTGTATGTTCTGAACACCTGGGAGGTTCTGAAGGCGGACGCCAAGGCGAGGAAAGCGGACCCCCGCGAGCCGATGGAGCGCCTGTACGATATGCTGATGGAGCACCGCGTGCTGCCGGAGGAATACAGCGAAGAAGCGATCAACCATCGCCTGCTCGCCTATCTGGCCGGAGAACAGTGGTTGTCCAACCAATAATGAATCATGCATGCTTGAGAGCATTGTCGATATAGAAAGGAAGAAGAAGGAAGATGAGCCAGAGCTATCAGCCGCAGGAGAGCAAACGCATCGAGGACAAGCACGTTCGGGCGCGCATGCTGATCTCCTGCCCGGACAAAGCGGGAATCGTCGCCGCTGTGTCGCAGTTTCTGTACGAGCAGGGCGCGAATATCGTGCAATCCGATCAATATACGATGGACCCTGAAGGCGGCATGTTTTTCATGCGTATCGAATTCGACCTGCAGGAGCTGGAGCAACGCCTCCCCGCCTTGCAGGAGGATTTTACCCGCGTCGCGGATCGATTCTCCATGAGATGGAGCATATACCGCGCGTCCCGGCGCAAAAGAATCGCGGTGTTCGTGTCGAAGGAGGACCACTGTCTGCTGGAGCTGCTCTGGCAATGGCAAGCGGGCGACCTTGATGCGGAGATCAGCATGGTCATCAGCAACCACGACGATATGCGGGGGCTGGTCGAATCGTTCGGAATTCCTTATCATCATGTGCCTGTCACGGCCGAGACGAAAGCGGAAGCCGAGCAGAAGCAGCGGGAATTGATTGCGGGCAAGGTGGATCTGATCGTGCTCGCACGCTATATGCAGATCGTATCTCCGAAGTTCATCGAGCAGTTTCACAACCGGATTATTAACATTCATCATTCGTTCCTGCCGGCGTTTGTCGGGGGCAAGCCTTACCAGCAAGCCTACAATCGCGGGGTTAAGCTGATCGGAGCGACGGCCCACTACGTTACCGAGGAGCTGGACGGGGGTCCGATTATCGAGCAGGACATCCAGCGTGTCAGCCATCGCGACAATGTAACGGAGCTGAAGCGCATCGGACGCCACATCGAACGGATCGTGCTGGCTCGCGCAGTGAAATGGCATGTCGAGGACAGACTGCTCGTCTTCCAAAATAAAACCGTTGCGTTTGTATGAGGAAATACCGGCTGTGCGCAGTGTGCAACTTGTACGGACATGTTATAGCAATCGATCAAAGAGCATGTTACAATGAAAAAAATGAGTAATAGCTGTACGATTTGCGGTGAAACCACCGGAAACGTACGTGATTAGAATTGAGGAGGGTTTTGATTCATGACTGTCAGCACGAAAACAATCGATCAATTATCCGTAACGGCTATCCGAACGCTTTCCATCGATGCCATCGAGAAAGCGAAATCGGGCCACCCGGGCATGCCGATGGGCGCTGCTCCAATGGGCTACCAACTGTTTGCCAAATCCATGAAGCATAATCCGTCGCAGCCGTCGTGGATCGACCGCGACCGTTTCGTGCTGTCCGCAGGACACGGCTCGATGCTGTTATATTCCTTGCTCCACCTGAGCGGTTACGATCTGCCGATCGAGGAGCTGAAAAACTTCCGTCAATGGGGCTCTCTGACTCCGGGCCATCCGGAGTTCGGCCATACTGCCGGCGTAGATGCGACGACAGGACCGCTCGGACAAGGGATCGCTATGGCAGTCGGCATGGCGATGGCGGAAGCGCAATTGTCCGCGACTTACAACCGTGACGGCTTCAATGTCATTAACCACTTTACTTACGCGATCTGCGGAGACGGCGACCTGTCCGAGGGCGTTGCTTCGGAAGCCGCTTCGATGGCTGGCCACATGAAGCTCGGCAAGCTGATCCTTCTTTACGATTCCAACGATATCTCCCTCGACGGCGAGCTAAGCCTGTCCTTCTCCGAGAATGTCGGACAGCGCTTCGAAGCTTACGGCTGGCAATATCTTCGCGTAGAGGACGGCAACGACCTCGACGCGTTGGCTAAAGCGATTGAAGCCGGTCAAGCGGAAGGCGGCAAGCCGACACTGATCGAGGTCAAAACGGTGATCGGCTACGGCTCTCCGAACAAAGGCGGCAAGGGCGGCCATGCAGGCCCGCACGGTTCCCCTCTCGGAGCGGATGAAGCGAAGCTGACCAAGGCGTTCTATGAATGGCCGCACGAAGAGTTCCACGTTCCGGAAGAAGTGCGCGCGCACTTCGCAGACATCAAGAAATCGGGAGAGCAAGCCTACGAGGCTTGGCAAGCGCTGTTCGCGAAATACAAAGCCGCTCATCCCGAGCTTGCCGCTCAATTCGAGAATGCCTTGGCCGGCAAATTGCCTGAAGGCTGGGATGCGGATCTGCCGTCCTACACGACGGAGGACAAACCGCTTTCCACGCGTGTGGCATCGGGCAACGCCCTGAATGGCTTGGCGGGCAACGTTCCGTTCCTCGTAGGCGGTTCGGCTGACCTCGAAAGCTCTACGATGACGCATCTGAAGGGTCTATCGATCTATAAACCGGGCAACTACGAAGGCCGCAACATCTACTTCGGCATCCGTGAATTCGCGATGGCCGCAGCCATGAACGGAATTATGCTGCATGGCGGTCTGAAGGTATTCGGAGGTACGTTCTTCGTCTTCACCGATTACCTGCGTCCGGCTGTTCGTCTGGCTGCGTTGATGGGTCTTCCGGTCGTATACGTGCTTACGCACGACAGCATCGCGGTCGGCGAAGACGGCCCGACGCATGAGCCGATCGAGCAGCTTGCTTCGATCCGCATTATCCCGAACCTGACGGTCATCCGTCCGGCTGACGGCAATGAAACTTCCGCTGCATGGGCCTATGCGCTGGAGAATAAAGACAATCCGGTTGCGCTGGTCCTGACGCGCCAAAACCTGCCGATCCTCGCAGGCACGTCCTCCGCTCGCGAGGACATCGCGAAGGGCGGATACGTGGTATCCGAAGCGGCTAACGGCCAGCCTCAAGGCATACTGATCGCAACGGGCTCCGAGGTGCAACTGGCGGTTGCTTCGCAGCAAACGCTGGCGGAACAAGGCATTCATGTGCGCGTAGTCAGCCTGCCGAGCTTCGATCTGTTCGAGAAGCAAGACGCGAGCTACAAGGAAAGCGTCCTGCCTAAGGCGATCAAAGCGCGTCTGGCGATCGAGATGGCTCATCCGTTCGGATGGGAGCGTTATGTCGGCGACAACGGCGCGATTATCGGCATCTCCACATTCGGCGCTTCCGCGCCGGGAGACCGCGTGATCAAGGAATACGGCTTTACGGTCGACAATGTCGTCGCCCAATTCAAGAAGCTGGTGTAATCCACACAGGGGAGCTGGAGAGAAACGATGCCGCAATTCAACAATGTATCCGTAGTGAAAAAAGCCAACGTATACTTCGAAGGCAACGTGACAAGCCGCATGGTTATTTTCGCCGACGGTACGAAAGTAACGCTGGGCATTATGCTTCCGGGCGAGTACGAATTCGGTACCTCGCAGAAGGAAATCATGGACATCCAGGCGGGAGAGCTTTCCGTTCTGCTTCCGGGCAACGACGAATGGCTGGAGATCTCCGAGCCTACGAAATTTGAAGTGCCGGCTAATGCCAGCTTTAAGCTGAAGGTGAAGACGGTCACGGATTATATCTGCTCGTATCTCGACTAATCGTATCCAGACAGAGTCGAACAACCACTGCCTCTATGCAATCGGCGGTGGTTGTTTTGCTTGGGGACGGATACCTCGGCGTAGGGCCAAGGGGGTTCCACGATGAAAAAGAGGCTGACGGAGTTTGCTATGCTTGCGGTGGGAGCGTTGCTGTTCGCGCTGTCGATCAATCTGTTCGCGATTCCGAACGAATTCGGCGAAGGCGGCGTAATGGGGATTACGATTATTATGTACTATTTGTACGAATGGTCTCCGGGCTTGGTCAGCCTGGTTCTGAATGCCATCCTCATGGCGATCGGATACAAATTTCTGGATCGGACTGCGGTGGCTTACACGATCGTGACTCTGCTGCTCCTGTCGCTGTTCTTGCAGGTGACCAAGGACTGGCGCATCGCATCGGAGGAGATCACCGTCAATGCCGTGTTCGGCGGGCTCTTCGGAGGGGCTGGGATCGGAATCATCATTCGGGCCGGAGGAACGACGGCAGGGTCCACCATTCTTGCCCGCATCATGAACAAGTACTTTGACTGGAATGTCAGCTACGCGCTGCTGTTCTTCGATCTGATCGTCGTATTCGCATCCTACTTTATCATTGGCGCGCAAGCCGTTATGCTGACCATCGTGATGCTGTACATCGCTACCAAGGTCATGGATTTCATCATCGAGGGGCTGAATCCGAAGAAAGCCGTAACCATCATCTCCAAGGAGCATGCGAGAATCGCCGATCAGGTCAACACCCTGATGGACAGAGGCGTGACGGTACTGCATGGACACGGTTATTACACGAAAGCGCAGCAAGAGATTCTGTACATCGTAATCAGCAAGCAGGAGCTCAGCATGCTGAAGAAAATCGTGAAGTCCAGCGACAAGAACGCGTTCATAACGATTCATGACGTACGCGATGTGTTCGGCGAAGGCTTTATCGAATTGTCGAAATAGCCAAAAGCAAAAGAAGAGGCCACCCCGGCCTCTTCTTTTGCTTTTGCAGCGTCAGGGAGCCTTGGCTGCGTCCGCCTCGGAACCCCCGATAGTTTTGCCAATCGAGCTTTCGTAGACCTTAGCGAGAGCGGCCAAGTCCAGCTCGCCCCAGCCTGCCGCCTGTCCGAGCTGAAACAGGCTTTTGGCGGATTCGAGCATCGGAGTGGAGACGCCGAGGGTATCGGTCAGGACGGAGGAAAGCTTAAGATCCTTGAGCATCAGCGCAAGCGAAAATTGCACGCTGTAGTCTCCGTCGATAATCTTCTGCCCCTTCAGCTCCGCCTGTTTGCTCGCGGCGCCGCCGCCCTGAACGATCCGCAGGAAGGCGGAAGCGTCGATTCCGCTTTTCGCGGCGATGGCCATCCCCTCGATCAATCCGGCGGCGTTAATGCCGACGATTGTGTTGTGGGCCAGCTTGGCGTTCGCGCCGCTTCCGCTCGGTCCCATATGAACGACCTCGCGGCCCATCGCGAGCAGGATATCCCGATGGGTCTCAATCGTCTGCGCCTGCCCGCCGGCCATGAAGAGCAGCGTTCCGTCGATGGCGGCCGGCTTGCTGCCGGTTACAGGCGCATCGATGAACTCCGCGCCCCGCTCTGCGGATGCGGCGGCTAGTCTTCTCGCCAGCTCAGGGGAGATGGTGCTGCTGTCGATGATGACCGTCCCGGGCTTGAGCGATGAGAACAGGCCGTCCTCGCCGAAATAAACCTCCTCAATCGCCTGATCGTTGCTGATCATCGTGAATATGACATCCGTCCGGGCAGCGATGTCCGTTGGAGAGGACGCGACTTCCGCGCTCAGCTCGACGAGTCTGTCCGCTTTACCCGGCGTGCGATTGTATACGAGCAGCGCGTAACCCTTGCGCAAGAGATTGGCGGCCATAGGCTCGCCCATTGTGCCCAATCCGATAAAGCCGATTGTTGGTGTCATGAGAATCCTCCGATCCAATGTGCTTTTCCTTCTAGTATACCACTAGAGGAATGGGAAATGGACAAACCCGCCAAGGAAGCCGGATAGCGTCCGTTCACCGTTTTTCCGCAATCTTCATCAAACTTTCATCGAAGCTTGCTTGTGCCGGACCGCTTTATTCAGTATTCTATATCTAATGTTTAATGAACTGACCGCACGAGGTCCAAATAGAAAGGGAGATGGCAATGAGCAATACGATTCAATTCGATTATTCCAAGGCGCTGCAATTCGTCGGCCAGCATGAGATCGACAACCTGGCGCCGGCCGTCAAGCTGGCTCACGAGCAATTACATAACGGTACCGGCGCAGGCTCCGACTACCTGGGCTGGATCAACCTTCCTTTCGATTACGACAAGGAAGAATTCGCACGCATCCAAAGCTCCGCAAGCAAAATCCAGTCCGATTCCGACGCGCTGATCGTAATCGGCATCGGTGGCTCATATCTGGGCGCTCGCGCCGCGATTGAAATGCTGCAGCACTCCTTCTACAACACGCTCTCCAAAGAGCAACGCAAGACGCCGCAAATTTTCTACGCGGGTAACAATATCAGCTCGACCTATGTGACGCACCTGCTGCAAGCGCTGGAGGGGAAGGACTGGTCGATCAACGTCATCTCCAAGTCGGGAACGACGACGGAGCCGGCGATCGCCTTCCGTATTTTCCGCGAGGCTCTGGAGCATAAATACGGCAAGGAAGAAGCCCGCAAACGCATCTATGCGACGACCGACAAGGCTCGCGGCGCCTTGAAGGTGCTGGCTACCGAGGAAGGCTACGAATCGTTCGTCATTCCGGACGATGTCGGAGGCCGCTACTCCGTTCTGACAGCCGTCGGCTTGCTGCCGATCGCGACTGCCGGAATCGATATCGAAGCGATGATGAAAGGCGCGCAAGACGCCGCCAAAGCTTACAATAATCCGAACTTGAGCGAGAACCAGGCGTACCAGTACGCGGCTGTCCGCAACGCGCTTTACCGCAAGGGCAAAGCCATTGAAATTCTTGTAAACTACGAGCCTGGCCTGCATTTCGTCTCCGAATGGTGGAAGCAGCTCTATGGCGAAAGCGAAGGCAAGGATTACAAAGGCATCTATCCGGCATCCGTAGACTTCTCCACGGATTTGCACTCGATGGGTCAATTCGTCCAGGAGGGCAACCGGATTATATTCGAAACGGTGCTTCAGGTCGGCAAGGTCGAGGAGCAGATCACGATCGAGAGCAGCAAGGACGACCTGGACGGGTTGAACTTCCTGGCCGGACAGACGCTGGACTTCGTCAACAAGAAAGCGTTCCTGGGCACGCTGCTGGCGCACACGGACGGCAATGTGCCGAACCTGATCCTGAATCTGCCGGACATGAGCCCGCACACGTTCGGGTACATGGTTTACTTCTTCGAGATCGCATGCGGCGTCAGCGGTTATCTGCTGGGCGTTAACCCATTCGATCAGCCGGGCGTAGAAGCGTACAAGAAGAACATGTTCGCCTTGCTCGGCAAGCCGGGCTTCGAAGAGCAGAAGAAAGAGCTGGAAGCTCGCCTGTAAGGCGCGAACGCTGGCAGCCGGGCGCTCCGCCGCTGTGTTGCGGCGGAAGACGCTCGGCAATGCGCAAAACAGAGGAAGGGTGCGTAACGCACTCTTTTTTTGTACGATCAGAAAGGATAAGCTTCAGACCTCCTTTATTCTCATCTGATTGCGCAATACAAAACGTGTGTTGCTCTTACGAGTACAGATAACGGGAGAGAGTCGGTTGGTCAAGCTGGAGACGAAAGGTCGGAAAGGCGGAGCGGCGTGGGGAGCGGCCGCCATTGCGATAGCTGCGACATGGTCAGCTTCCATAGAGTTATGGACGATCACGCTGCTATGCTGGGGGATCGTGGGGCTGACGTGGACGCTCGCGCGAAAAATCAGAGGCGAGATTAGCTTCAGGGAAGCGGGATATTCGATTGTCGGTCTAATTCTGGCGGCGGCTTGCTTGCAAGGGGCGGCGTATCTCGTAGAGGAAGGCTCGAGTCACGTGCAGACGGCTCCCAAGTATGCCTTGGTCTATTGCATAGGTCTGTTTCTGGTCATCGCTGCGGGATTGGCCGTGTGGCTGCTGGCGTCGGCAATTCCTTCGGCTGTTGCGGGGATGGGCTCCAGTCCGGGAAGAATTCTAGGGAAGGCATGGAGGATTACAAGCCGTAACAGGAGGATCTGGAACAGCGCTGCCGTCAGCGGAAGCCTGCATGTGGGCGCGATTATGGCGGGCAGTTCAGGTAATGTCCCGGCGGGGCTGACGTTGGGCTTGATTGCTGCGCTGGCGCAAGCAAATCTTATGGTTGTCGCGAGCAGCGTGGAGTCTGCGATATCCGTGACCGAGAAGCGGAAAGCTTCGCCGAGGGGATGGACAATCCTCCGCAATGCCTTCCTCATTGCGCACACCGTTTTGCTGCTCCTCTACGTGATTTTTTATGGGCTGATTGGCGACTGGGAATGGGCGACGGGATGGAGGCTTTTCCTGCTTATTCCTTATGTCTGGCTGTCCGGTGCCGTGATTGCGTTAATCGCATGGCTCATTGGCCGCGTGAAGGTGATTTACTATGCAGTGTTACTGCTTCTGGTCCTCGTATGCGCCGGACTGACAGGCCTTATCGTGGCGCTGCTAGGGGATCTGATCGTTCATTAAATTCAATACGGAGGTATTCATGCTCTCCAAATACAGCACCGTAAGGCAATTCGGCTCAGCCGAGGTCGTCATCAAGAAATCGCGCTTTATCGGTCATGCGAAACCCGCGGAATCCGAGGAAGAGGCGGTCGCTTTTATCGAGGAGCTTAAGAAGAAGTATTGGGATGCTACGCACAACTGCTCCGCATATCTCATCGGAGAGCGCGACCAGTTCCAGAAAGCGCTGGACGACGGAGAACCGAGCGGAACGGCAGGGCGGCCGATTCTGGAGGTCATCCGCAATCGCGGTCTGAAAAACGTCGTTGTCGTCGTGACCCGATATTTTGGCGGAATCATGCTGGGGGCAGGCGGACTGGTCCGGGCTTATACGGATGGAGCGGTTGTCGGCATCGATGCCGCCGAGCCGATCGTGAACGTGCTGCACCGGGAAGTGATCGTGGATGTCGATTACACCTGGTACGGCAAGCTGGAGAACGAGTTAAGAGGCAGAGGCTTCCGGGTCGGAGACGTGGCGTTCACGGATCGCGTGCGCGTCCAATGTCTTCCCGAAGCGGGCGAGGCGGAGAGGTTCCGGGACTGGATCACCGACCTGACGCAGGGTCAAGCGGCGATCGAGACCGGAGAGGAGAGATACTTCATAGAAGGCGAATGAACGGGCTAGCCCGCAATGAGCTTGATCCGATACTCCCGCTGCCGGGGGCCGTCGAATTCGCAGAAATAGATCCCCTGCCACCGGCCCAGAACCAGCTTTCCATCGGCAATGACCACGGTCTGCGATGTCCCTGTCGTAATCGCCTTGAGGTGAGCGGCCGTATTTCCCTCCGCATGCCGATACTGGGGATGCTCCCAGGGATACACCTCGTCCAGACGCATCAGCACGTCCCTCTTCACGTCGGGATCGGCATTCTCGTTAATGGCGATCCCGGCCGTCGTGTGCGGGCAGTAGACAATCGCGATGCCCTCGAAGATGCCTTGTTCCCTTACGGTAGCCGCCACCTCCCGGGTAATATCGATTATTTCGTCGCGGCGCGACGTCCTCAGCGTTTCCTTGAGCAGCATAGACAGCCCTCCCGTTTTCCCCCGATTATACCACGTCTTCACCAGATCCCCCATTTGCGTTTCACCACTCATAAGGCCCTCGAATAGGTTACATTAGTTTTTTTAATAAAAAGGCGTTTATCCCGGTCATTCCTGATTGACGGGAGAAGTCGTTTTCTGGTAAAGTAACAATACCTACTAAATTAATAGGAATTATATTGTATACAGCTCTCAAAGCTGCGGGAGGTACACGTCAACGTGAGTTCCATGCTGCAGGGTCGCTGGTGGAGCTGGGGATTTCGCAGCGCCGTCATGCTCTATTTCGTCATTCTGATCATCTTTCCGATCTTGGGTATCTACGGTCAATCCTTTTCTTCGGGATGGGCGGCTTTCGCCGAAAATATTACGGAGCCGCTGGCCTGGAAGGCGGTCATACTCACAGTCAAGCTGGCGCTGGTGGCCACGGTGATCAATATGCTGGTCGGCACGATGTCGGCCTGGGTGCTGATTCGCTATCGGTTCCCGGGACGGCGGCTGCTGAACAGTCTGGTTGATCTGCCGTTCGCGCTTCCGACCGCCGTAGCGGGACTGATGATCCTGCTGCTGCTCGGCCCCCGCAGCTTCGTCGGGGAGTGGGCGGAGCGTCTGGGCTTCACGATTCTGTTCCACCAGCCGGCCATTGTCATCGCGATGGTATTCGTTACTTTTCCTTTCGTCATCCGAGCCGTGCAACCATTGCTCGAAGAGATGGATAATTCCGAGGAAGAGGCGGCGTATACGCTGGGCGCGACGAAGGCGAAGACCTTCTGGCGAGTGGTTCTGCCGAATATGCTCTCGGGCATTCTAAGCGGCGCGATGCTGGCCTTCTCCAGAGCGCTTGCGGAGTTCGGCGCGGTCGTGCTCGTGGCGGGCAATATTCCGGGCAAGACGCTGATCGCCTCGGTATATATCTTTGGAGAGATCGAAAGCGACAATACGATCGGAGCTACGGCGGTCAGCGTGCTGCTGCTGACGTTCTCCTTCCTGATTCTGTGGACTGTGAATTACGTGCAGATGAGGAGGAAGAACGGATGAGAAGATTATGGATCAGCTTGACCGTTATCGTCTTCAGCCTGCTGCTGATCATCCCGGTGATCCGTATCGCCATGGGTGCCTTTAATGAAGGCTTCGGCGGCTTTGCGGACGGACTGGCTCGGCCTGAGACGCTGCATGCGCTTTATATGACGGGATTGATTGTCGTCATCGTCACTCTGGTGAACACCTTATTCGGCGTAATGCTGTCGCTATACCTTGTCAGGGCCTCCTGGCTTGGCCGCAAGCTCAAGCAGCTGCTTAACAGCATCGTGGATCTGCCGTTTGCCGTATCGCCCGTTATCGGGGGACTGATGATCGTGCTGCTGCTCGGCCCGGAGACGGCGCTCGGAGCGCTGTTCAACAAAGCCGGCATCGACATTGTCTACGCGCTTCCCGGCATGATTATCGCAACGCTGTTCGTTACATTCCCTCTTGTCGTCCGCGAGGTGATGCCTGTTCTTCAGGAAATCGGCCACGCGCAGGAAGAAGCCGCCTCCACGCTGGGAGCGGGCGCCTGGACGACCTTCTGGAGAGTGACCTGGCCATCGATTCGCTGGAGCGTCGTATACGGCGTCGTCCTGACGGTCGCCCGCTCGCTTGGCGAATTCGGAGCGGTGCTTGTCGTATCCGGCAATATTCTATTCAAGACCCAGACGGCGACGACGCTCGTCTATCAGGATGTCGAGAACTTTAATCTCACCGCCGCGAATTCCATCGCCCTGGTGCTGGCAGCGGCTTCGGTTACGTTGCTCTTGTTCATGGAGTGGGCCAAATCGAGAAGGGAAGTGCATTGAAATGCATATCGAGGTTCGCGGGTTAAAAAAGAAGTTCGGCGATTTTCAAGCGGTATCGGACGTGAACTTCGAGATTGAGAAAGGGCAGCTCATCGGCCTGCTGGGCCCGAGCGGCGGCGGCAAAACGTCGATCCTGCGCATGCTGGCCGGATTGGAATCCGTCGATGAAGGAGATATTCTGTTTCACGGCAAGCGCGTGAACGAGCTTCCTCCACAGGAGCGGGGAATCGGCTTCGTGTTTCAGAACTATGCCCTGTTTAAACATATGACCGTGACGGACAACATCGCTTTCGGTCTGGAAGTGAAGAAATGGCCGAAGCCGAAGATCAAGGAGCGGGTTGCCGAGCTGGTCGAGCTGACCGGCCTGTCCGGCTTCGAGAAGCGTTACCCGCATCAATTGTCCGGCGGTCAGCGCCAGCGCGTCGCTTTCGCCAGGGCGCTCGCTCCCGAGCCGCAGCTGCTGCTGCTTGACGAGCCGTTCGCCGCGATCGACGCGAAGATTCGCCACGAGCTGCGCTCCTGGCTTCGCGAGATGATCGATCGCCTCGGCATTACCTCGATTTTCGTGACGCACGATCAGGACGAAGCGATTGAGGTAGCCGATCAGATCATGATTATCAACAAAGGGCGGCTGGAGCAGAAGGGCACGCCGTGGGAAATCTACAAAGATCCGGAATCGCCTTTCGTAGCCAGCTTCATCGGCGAGTCGACCATCGTGGAGGACGTAGCGGCCTTGCGCGGCTTCGGCAGCGCATCGGGCGCGCCGGGAACGAAAGCGCTGATTCGTCCGGAATACGTGGAGATCGGCAAGTCCTCGGACTTCGAGCTGTTGTCCGCGACGGAGACGGGGCGCGTTCGTCACGTGCATTTCCGCGGAAGCGAATGGCTGGTCGAGGTCGAGATCGGAGCGACTAAGTTGGTTACTTACCGCTCGCTGGAGAAGCAGATTTTACATCCGGGAGACGAAGTGCAGGTGCTGATCCATAGGGCTTACCTGTTTAACGATAACGATAGCTGGGTCATGGAGAACAAATTGAAGGAAGATCCAATGCCGGTGCACATTTAAATGGCCGGAAGGGAGCCTACGCAGGCACCGGGAGGTTAGTCATGAGGACGGGAATCCGCGAGTTAAGCCGCTTGGCGTTATCCGGCGCGGCTGCTCTGTTATGCATCTTGCTTCTGCTTTCCGCTTGCGGAAGCAATGGCGGAGAAGGCGAGGCATCGCCGGGAGCTTCGGCTCCGGCCGGAGACGTTACATTGGTGCTGGGCGCTTATTCCGTAGCCAAGGATGCGCTGCAGGAGATCGTTCCGGCATTCCAGAAGCACTGGAAGGAAAGCACGGGGCAAAGCGTCTCGTTCCAGGAATCGTATGAGGCTTCCGGTACGCAAGCGCGCTCGATCATCGGCGGGTTCGATGCCGACGTGACGCTGCTGGCGCTGGAAGGGGACATGGATAAGCTGGAATCCGCCGGGCTGGTGTCCTCCAGCTGGAATGCATCCGCCAACCGGGGAATGATCACGCGTTCCATCGTTGTATTGGGGACGAGAGCAGGCAATCCGCTGGGAATCAAGGACTTCGAGGATCTGACGAAACCCGGCGTGAAGGTGCTGTACCCGAACCCGAAGACTTCCGGAGGCGCCCAGTGGGACATCAACGCCATCTACGGCGCGGGCTTGATGAAGTCCGAGCGGCAGACGGGCACGAAGGATGCCGCAGCGGCCAAGCGGTTTCTGGAGGACGTTCATCGCAATATCGAATCGATGGACAAAAGCGGCCGGGCCTCCATGGCGGCATTCGAATACGGGGTCGGCGACGTGATCGTAACCTATGAGAACGAGCTGCTGGCCCGAATCGCCAAAGGCGTCGACTACGATATCGTAGTGCCGCCAAGCACGATTCTGATCGAGAATCCGGTCGCGGTGATCGACCGGAACGCGGATCGGCACGGCGTGCGGGAGGTGGCCGAGGCATTCGTGAGCTACCTGTACACGGAGGAGGCTCAGAAGCTCTTCGCCAAGCACGGCTTTCGGCCGGTGGACGAGACATTGGCCGAGGGGATGAAAGCGCAATTCCCGCAGCCGCCCGAGCTGTTCACGATTGACTATCTCGGCGGCTGGGACGAGGTCCGAGACACGCTGTATTCCAAGCGAGGCGTCTGGTATCAGGTGCTGGCAGGAAAATAACAAGCGCCGATGTTGGTAAATTACAGCTTTTGTGGGAAAGCTATTCCCCGCGAAGCTGTTTTTTTTGTTATAATTAGGGCTTAGTACGGGATTGTCCCGTTTACGTTGGAATTCATTTCTCGCTGGACAGCTCATAGGGAGGACTCACATTTGCCAAAAGCGCCAACCCCAGTTCGTATCATGCGGTTTATCTTGTTATTGAAGCTAGTCTTATTTGTATTCGTAATGACAATGTCCTTTATTAACACCAAGGACTACTCCGACTTTACGGCCAACAAAATATTAATCATTGTGTTCAATATTACGATTCCTATTATTTCGATGTTAGTTCTGCTCTGGTTGATTAACAGGAGGAAGCATTTTCCTTCGCTTATCGTCTTGTTTGTTGTTTTATGGTTTTCTATAGATCAAATTCAGTTTATGCTGTCCATTATTATTGTTCTGATGTATTTCCTAAAACAAACAAGAGATTACTTCCGTGGAGAAACCTTCGCAGATACGTCGAAGAGCCGGGCTGCCGGAGAAGGCGAAGCGTCCGAAGGCGAGGATGCGGTCAAGGCTGCGCTGAAGGAGCCGGACGAAGCGCCCGAAAGACCGCTGGCCAAGCTGAAGAAGGATCCCGAGATCACGATTCGCGAAGCTACCCCGGAGGATGCGAATACGGTGTACGCCCTCATGAGAATGGCCTTCGAGGAGTATCGTACGGCAACGCCGCCTTCCAGCGCGCTGGACGAGACCGAGGAGTCCATTCAGGAGGCTCTAGCCGATCAAAGCCAATTCGCCGTCATTCTGTTCGAGGAAGATACGGCAACGGCAATGGTCCGTTATCAATACGACGGCGACGCGATCTATTTCTTCCGTTTGTCGGTTGTGCCGCATCGGCGCCGGAGAGGGTACGCGAGACAATTGGTCAAGTGGATCGAGAAGCAAGGAGTGACCAAGGGGCTTAAGATCAGCCGCTGCAAGGTTCGGCAATCGGTGCAGAACAATCTTGTCCTCTACCAGAACATGGGCTACGAGGTGACCGATCAGGAGCTGATCGTTCGTCCGGCAGGCACGGTCAAAGCGCTGACGCTGGAGAAGAAGCTCTGGGAATAGTACCAAATCAAGCATGGCCTGTGCGGTGTTGTTCAATCGCGCAGGCCGTTTTTTCATATTGAATTGTCTGATTATTATATGGTGCGAACCGGACGCATTATATAGAATGAAATCGAGTGACGGCAGAGAGCTGTTGAAGGCCGACTGGAAATCGTTTTCGAAAATTAACCAAGTAAGGATGGACACTGATGACACAGCCTATATCTCGCAAGCTCTGGTATAAGAAACCCGCGACGAATTGGGAAAAGGAGGCTTTGCCGCTAGGCAACGGCCGATTGGGAGCGATGATGTTCGGCGTTCTTGGAGAGGACCGGATGCTGCTCAACGACGATACGCTATGGTCGGGCGAGCCTCGGAATACGACGAATCCCGCCGCCGCGGCGCTTGAGGAAGTGCGCAGTCTGGTCTTCGCGGGAGAATACCGCAAGGCGCAGGACTTATTGGAGCGCGAGATGCTCGGGCCGTGGAACCAATCGTACCTGCCAATGGGCGATCTGGTGATGCAATGGTCCAACTCGGGCAAATGTGCGCTAACAGAGGATCAGGTAGAGGCTTATTCGCGCGAGCTTGATCTGAATACGGCGGTGGGCAAGGTCAGCTACGTCCTTGACGGAGTGACGTATGCGAGGGAAGCCTTCTGCTCGGCTCCCGATCAGACGCTGATTGTTCGGCTGGGAGCCGATCAAGCGGGAGCAATCTCGTTAGCCGTCGGTCTGGACAGCGTATTGCCGCATACGACGATTAGCGAGAAGGGAGCGACGCTTCGTCTTCAAGGACAAGCGCCCTGCCACGTAGCGCCCGGCTACGCCGACGAGGCGAATCAGATTGTCTTCGAGGAGGGCCGGGGCATCTCGTTTGAAGTTCGGGTTGCCGTAGAGAGCAAAGGCGGTACGGTAACGGAGTCCGGAAGCAGGATTTTGATCGAGGGCGCGGACGAGGTGCTGCTGAAGGTGGTCGGGGCGACAAGCTATAACGGCTTCGAACGCGATCCGGCCAAGGATGGCGCGAATCCTGCGGAGATGTGCTCGGGAATGCTGGCTTCTACTGAGGGACGCAGCTACGAGGATCTGCTTGCCGCGCACCTTAAGGATTATCAAGCGTTGTTCCACCGGGTATCCCTGAGGCTTGGCGGAGAACCGGATGCGGCGACAAGCGCGCTGCCTACGGACGAACGGCTGGCGCGCGTGAAGGAAGGCTCGGAGGACGCCGCGCTCACGGCCCTCTATTTTGACTATGGGCGGTACTTGCTGATTGCCAGCTCCAGGCCGGGAAGTCAGCCCGCGAACCTGCAGGGCATATGGAATCCGCATGTGCAGGCGCCCTGGAGCAGCAACTGGACGACGAATATCAATGCGGAGATGAACTACTGGCTGGCGGAAAGCTGCAACCTGAGCGAGTGCCATGAGCCGCTGTTCGACCTGATCGACGGATTGAGGAGCACCGGGGAGAGAGCGGCGCAAGTCAACTACGGCGCCAAAGGATGGACCGTCAATCATAATGTCGACCTATGGAGAACGCCGACCGCAGTAGGCGGCAATGCCCAGTGGGCCTATTGGCCGATGGGAGCGGCGTGGTTCTGCTGGCATCTGTGGAATCGCTACGAATATACCCGGGACCGGGAGTTTCTGGCGGAGCGGGTGTATCCGGCATTGAAGGGCGCAGCGGAGTTCGCCCTCGATTGGCTGGTCCAAAGCCCGGACGGCTTCTGGGTAACCTGCCCTTCTACCTCCCCCGAGAACGACTTCGTTACCGCGCAGGGCGAGGATTGCAGCGTGGCGTACGGTTCTACGATGGATATGACGCTCATTCGCGAGCTGTTCAAGCATTGCATCGAAGCGGGGGAGACGCTAGACATCGATGCCGATTTCCGCAACGAGCTGTCCGCGCGGCTGGAGAAATTCCTTCCGTACCGGACGGGGAAATTCGAGCAGCTTCTTGAATGGTGCGAGGACTTCGAGGAGAAGGACCCCGGACACCGCCATTTGTCTCATCTGTACGGTCTATTCCCGGGAGACGAATTCGTATCCGGCCGGGATGAGGAGTGGGTACAGGCATGCCGCAACTCGCTTGAGCGCAGATTGGCCTGCGGGGGAGGCCATACCGGATGGAGCTGCGCCTGGATTATCAACCTTTGGGCCAGATTGGGAGAAGGCGACAAGGCGTATGATTATGTCATGACTTTGCTCCGCCGTTCGACGTATGACAATCTGTGGGATGCGCACCCTCCGTTCCAGATAGACGGAAACTTCGGCGGTACAGCGGGCATCGCCGAGATGCTGCTGCAAAGCCAGGCAGGAGAAATTCGATTGCTGCCGGCATTGCCTAAGGCGTGGTCGGAAGGCTCCGTGAGCGGGCTTAAGGCGCGGGGAGGCTGGCAGGCGGCAATCGCCTGGCAAGACGGCAAACTGACGGAAGCCGTGCTGGAGCCTTCGTTGGATGGCGAATGCCGCTTGCGCACCGACGTTCCGGCGAAGGTCTTCTGTGAGGGTCAGGAGGTTCAAGCGACGACTGCGGGAGATCGGGGCGTATCCTGGAAGGCGACAGCGGGCAAGCGGTATGTCGTTCAAGCCGTGAGCAACTAAAGCCGGAGGACGGCAGCATGCCGAACATGCGCGTCTACCTTCCGCACGCGAAAAACGAGTTCAAAAAACGGAGCCGACGACGGCTCCGTTTTTTGAACGATACAGACTTTTAGCTTGTAGACAAGCTTATGAATTCAGGACGAATTTCTCCAGAACGTGCTTGACGCCTTCATCGTTGTTGCTGAGCGTGATGAAATCGGCGATTTCCTTCAACGCGGGAACGGCGTTGGCCATGGCGACGCCCAGACCTGCGGCTTCCACCATCTCGTGGTCGTTCATCGCATCGCCCATGGCGATCGTCTCCTCCAGCGGAATGCCGTAATGGGAGGCCAGGAAGCGAAGCGCATGCCCCTTGGTGCCTTCCAGGTGAAGGAACTCCAGATAGTTCGGCTTGGACTTGGTCAGATGCACCTTCGATCCCAAGGCGGCCTTCAGCTCCGGAAGCAGGGCGTCCAGCTTGGCGGGGTCGTCGATAATGAGCATCTTGGTCTGCTTGGGATGCTCGATGATGCGGGAGAAATCAGGCTCCACGATATAAGGAATATTGGATTGCTTCGCATAGGCGACGATCTTCTCGTTGTCCTCGGACACGTAGAGCTTATCGTCGATGTAGCTTTGCAGGTGCAAGCCGTGAGTCTGGCAGTATTCGTAAAGCTCGCGAGCGACCTCAACCGGGATAGAGCGCTCGTAGAGCACTTCTTCGTCCAGCAGGTTTTTGATCAGCGAGCCTTGGTACGTAATGATAGGAACGTTCAGGCCGACCTGGCGGGCGATCTTCTGGGCGGAATCGAACATCCTGCCCGTGGCGATGGTCAGGTGCGCGCCTTGAGCGATGGCTTCGTTCATGGCTTGACGGGTTCCTTCCGTCACCGTCAATTCGTCGGTCAACAGCGTATCGTCGAGATCCATGGCAATCAAACGGTAGGGCATCTGTCTCTCTCCTTCTGTCTAGCAGCTATTGTCCCATTGTAACCGATATCGACGTGGTCGAAAAGACACCCGAGCATGCTATAATGACTGGGTGAGGGATAACGAAGGGGGACTGGACGATGAAACGTTTGCGTTGGGGGATTCTCGGCTGCGCCGCGATTGCAGACCGTGCCGTAATTCCCGCGATTCAGGCGTCGGAGACAGGAGAACTGGTTGGTATTGCGAGCCGAAGCGCGGGCAAAGCGAAGGAAAAGGCAGAGCAATTCGCCATACCGAAGCACTATGACAGCTATGAGGCGTTATTGGCGGACGCGGATATCGATGCCGTATACATTCCGCTTCCGAATCATCTTCACCTGGAGTGGACGCTGGCCGCCGCGAAAGCGGGCAAGCATATTTTGTGCGAGAAGCCGTTGGCGCTTAATGCGGAAGAGGCTCAACGCATGGTAGATTACTGCAAGGAGGCGGGCGTTCATCTAGCCGAAGCCTTCATGTACAGGCATCATCCGCGCATTGCCAGGGTCAAGGAAATAATCGCCTCCGGAGAGATCGGAGAGCTCCGGGCGATACGCGGCGCGTTTACTTACAACGGAGCAGAATCGAAGGGAGATATCCGCCAAGTGAAGGCTTGGGGCGGCGGAGGGTTATACGACGTCGGGGTGTATCCGCTCAGCG
This sequence comes from Cohnella boryungensis, assembly GCF_042651945.1. Taxonomy (NCBI): domain Bacteria; kingdom Bacillati; phylum Bacillota; class Bacilli; order Caryophanales; family Paenibacillaceae; genus Cohnella; species Cohnella boryungensis. Next base: position 37,962 of record NZ_JBHSED010000035.1, read on the forward strand.
CCGCGCGCTGGATTACCGGAGCCGAGCCTGAGGCGGTCACCGTGCAAGCGTTATTTTCGCCCGAACACGACAATGTGGACATGATGGCATCCGGTCTGGTCGAGTTTGCCGGAGGCGTAGCGTTAACCTTCGATTGCGGAATGTGGGCGTCCTTTCGCAATGAATTGGAGATCGTCGGAACGAAAGGCAGCATTACGCTGAAGCCGTCCTTTCTCCCGAACAAGCACAACGACGGCATTACGGTGCAGGTCGGGGATCTGCTTAGGGAAGAAAAGCCTTATGCCGTGGATGCCTACGTGGCGCAAGCCGATCAGTTCGCCAGAGTCGTATGGGGGCAAGAGGAGCCCGCGTACCCTGCGCAGGACGCGGTTGCCAACATGAAGCTGGTAGAGGCATGTCTGGAGTCGGCGCACAAGCGGGAGCGAATTTCTCTGATTTAATCTTATAAATCATATTGGCAAGCCCCCCGATTCGGCGAAGCGGGGGGCTATTCGCGCGTTCGGGGCAATCTCGACAATTTTCTGCTTCGTTTCGACAGGATATCGGCCATCCGATTTCGAATATATAGAGACTAGCATTCAATCGGAGATATGGACATGAATAGAAAGCTTGCGCAAGCTGCCGTTATCGTTCTGGTCATTTTCGCAGTACCTGCTTATTGGCTGTTCGCGATGATTCAGGACAAACCCCACGCGCCTCAGGCCCAAAGCGGCTTCATGGATTTAACCGGATGGAATTTCTCCAAGGACGGCAGCGTGGAGCTTAACGGGCAATGGGAATTTTATCGCAACGAGCTGCTGACTCCGAAGGATCTGGAGCGGGACGGCAGCGCGCAAGTTAGGGTTTCGCAGCCGAGTCTTGTGGAGATTCCGGGAAAATGGAACGAGTACCTATCAGGCTCTGGAGAATCCGCTGCTGTAGGCTTCGGGACCTATCGATTGCGTATCCGGCTTGCGGAATCCGAGCAGCAAGTCTACGGTATCCATACGAACAATATACGCACGGCCAACCGGATATTCCTGAACGGGCAAGAGGTTGGGGCCAGCGGGCTTCCGGGCAAGTCGGCCAAAGAAAGCAAATCTGGCAATATCCCCTACGCAAGCTTCGCCTCCGTATCCGGCAGCCAGGTGGATGTGCTTGTACAGGTGGCCAATTACAGCTACGCTTCGGGCGGAATGATCTATGCCATCGAATTCGGCGATTACGCCTCGATTGTAAGCGGCCGGGAATTGAAGCTCTTCGCGGATTTTATGACGATTGCGGGCTTTGCTATCCCTGCGGCTTACTTCCTCTTTCTCTACCGGATGAGACGCAATGAGCCGTCGCTGCTCTACATGTGTCTATTCTGCGTATCCGCACTGTTTTACGTGCTGACACAAGGGGAGAAGCTGATCGGGATGGTGCTGCCCGGGCTGTCCTACGATGCCGTGCTGCGATTGCAGATGGTCTCTTCGACAGCGATTCATTTTGCATTGCTCTCCTACGTGTCCGTATCGGTGAAAAACGTCATTAATCCCAAGTATCTGAAAGTTGCGCAGGCGGCTATCGTCATCCTGTTAATCAGCAGCGCTACCATTCCTCCAGTCGTCTTCTCGAAGGCGGAAATCTTCTTCTTTGCCTACGGTTTTGTTAACATCAGCTACGTTCTGTACGTATTGACCAAGGGAATTCGTCAGCGCAATGAAGACGCGCTATTGATCTTGCTGAGCATGCAGAGCATTTTTTTCGTTGTAATTGCGAAAATCATGAATGTGCTCGGTTATCTGGAGAATCAGCTTATCGTTCCAATCGAGCTGTTTATCTTCGTCATGGCTCAAGCCTTGCTGCTGGCCAAAAGGTTCGCTCGCTCGTTCGAGGAGGTGGATCAGCTCTCCAAGAGGCTGCTTACGCTGGACGGCTTGAAGGACGAATTCATGGCGACCACCTCTCACGAGCTTCGCACGCCGCTTCACGGAATGATCAATATTGCCCAGTCGCTGCTGGAAGGCGCGGCCGGTACTGCGAACGAGAAGCAGGGCAAGCACCTTGCGATGATTGTCACGGCAGGGAAGCAGCTTTCCTTCCTGATCAACGACATTCTCGATTTTACGCGGCTGAAGGGCGGCGAGATTAAGCTTCATGTCCGTGCGGTGGATGGACGGGCGGTCGCCGAGTCTGTCGCGGAGGTCATCAAGCATATGCTTCGGGGCAAGGATATCCGCCTCGTCCTAAGCTGGCCGGAAGGCTTGCCGCTGCTCCAATCGGATGAGGAGCGGCTGCGCCAGGTGCTCTATAATCTGCTGGGGAATGCCGCGAAGTTCACAGCCAAGGGCGAGATTCGAATTCGCGCCCGCACGGAGGGCGGATTCGTCCGCATAACGGTCTCCGACACCGGAAGAGGCATCCAGCCCGAGGAAATCCCCTACTTGTTTCAAGCCTACGAACAGTTCGGCGAGCCCGATACTGGGGAGTTTCACGGGACGGGGCTGGGGTTAAATATCGCGAAGAAGCTGGTGGAGCTGCATGGAGGCCGAATCTGGGCGGAATCCGAGTTCGGCGCGGGCTCTCAATTTCATTTTACGATTCCCGCAGCCGCTTCGTCGGTCAAGAACGATTCGTCCGCGCAGGCCGAGAGCGATCAGAGCTTTCCCGTCGAGTCCGGCCGCACAAGCCGGGAAAGCCTCGCCAAGGGGCCGGTCTCCCGCTATACGGTGGCTATCGTGGACGACGATCCCGTTAATCTTCAGGTGCTCATTAATTTGCTGACGCTTGAAGGACATGCCGTCCTCGCCTTCGATAATGGCAAGGATGCGCTGGAGGAAGTGATCTACAACCCGAATATCGATCTTGTCATTACCGACTGGATGATGCCGGAGATGTCCGGGCTGGAGCTGTGCCGCTTGATTCGCAAGAAATTCCTGCTGTCCGAGATGCCGGTGCTTCTGCTGACCGCCAGAAGCGGTTCGGAGGATATCCGCACGGGATTCGATGCGGGGATCAACGATTTCCTCAGCAAGCCGGTGGACTCGGAGGAGCTGAAGGCCCGCGTTCGAACGCTGCTGGAGCTGCGTCAATCCGTACGATCGGTCGTCGAGACCGAGATGGCGTTTCTGCAAGCGCAGATCAAGCCCCATTTTCTGTACAACGCTTTGAATTCGATTATTGCGATCTGTCCCGTCAATCCGCTGCAGGCAATGGATCTGCTGATCGAGTTGAGTCAATATTTGCGCGGCAGCTTTGAATTCCATAATCGGGACAGGTTGATTACGCTGGACAAGGAGATGGGACTTGTAAGGTCCTATCTGGCGCTCGAGCAGGTTCGCTTCGGGGAACGGCTGAAGGTGGACATTCAGGAGAACGGCAGCATGAATATGCTCATTCCCCCGCTTACGATCCAACCGATCGTCGAGAACGCCGTCAATCATGGCGTCATGAAGAAGCCTGACGGAGGAACGGTCCAGCTTCGCATCTTGGAGACGGATGGAGCGGTTCGCATTGAGGTGCAGGATGACGGCGAAGGGATTCCGCCCGACAAGCTGGCCGTGCTTCTCGCCGATAAGCCAACAGGAAGAGTAGGTCTGAAAAACATTCACTGGCGCTTAAGCCGATTATTCGGAAGCGGCCTGCAGGTGGAGAGCGAACGGGAGAAGGGGACGAGCGTCAGCTTCAGCGTGCCATTGGTTCGCCCGCAAGAGGAATTTAACGATGAGGACGGATAGACAACTATGAACGCTATTCTAATTGATGATGAGCCGCTGGCTTTAATGCAAATGGAGCGGCTCGTAGAGCAGGATCAACGAATACGGATCGTTGGCAAATTCACCTCCGCCCAGGAGGGCATTGCGTTCCTCTCCGAGGAGCCGGTGCCTATCGTGTTTCTGGACATCGGGATGCCGGGCATGAACGGGCTGGAAGCGGCGGACGCCATTCAACAGCTGGGCCGCGATATTCTGATCGTATATATTACAGCGAACTCGGAGTATGCAATCGAAGCCTTCGAGCTATACGCGCTAGACTACTTGCTGAAGCCGGTCAGCTTCGCTAGGTTCGTCAAGACGGTCGATCGGATCGAGAAGGTGCGGAGAACGATGGGGCGAGCTCCGCAAACTCCGGTGGCCGACAATCCGCAGGTCATGCTGTTTAAGCGGCTCTCGCTCAGCGAGGGGATAAGCGCGGGCAACAAGCAGAAATGGAGGACGCTGAAGGCGCAGGAGCTGTTCGCCTATCTCGTTGCTCAGCAGGGACAATGGATTCCGAAGGAGCGGATGCTGGAGGAGCTATGGCCGGATTACGAATACGACCGTGCGATCCCCCATCTGCATACTGCGATATCCCAGATCAGGAAAATTCTGAAGGGGTGGGGAGTCGAAGCGAAGGTCGAATTTGCCTTGGACAGCTATCGTCTTAAGTGGCAAGGCTTGGAGACGGATGTCGACCTGATGGAGCGGGAAGCCGTCGGCGCTGAGATTGTCACGGAAGAGCAGTTCAAGCATGCGCTAAGTCTGATTGCGCTCTATCGGGGAGATTACCTGGAGGAGCATGATTTTCGCTGGGCGGAGGCCAGAAGGGTAGATCTTAAGCTGCGTTATCAGTCGCTGGTATTGCAGGCGGCCAAATATGAGCTCAAGGGAGGCAGCCCGGAGAGGGCCTTCAAGCGCCTGCTTGAGCTGCAGGAGAAGGAGCCGTATTCGGACGAGATTTGTCGGGCCATTCTCCAAGCCTGCGCGGATGCTCAGGATCTTTCGGCCGTTCGATTGCACTATGAAGCCTTCGCGGCAAGACTTATGGAAGAGGTAAGTGCGGACCCGGAGCCTCGTACAATTGGATTATATAAGAGCCTAACTGGGGCTCGTGAATAACAAACAAGGGCGAGGTCGGGAGGAGATTCCCGTCTCGTCCTTGTTTTTTTGCGGGTGGGGTGGGGGCTTCGTGTTCGGATAGATGGTTGAATTCATGCTCCCGCGAGAGGAGCGACCGTGACGACACTTAAGACAATCGCCATGTTGTTGGTTTCAACCCACGCTCCCGTGCGGGGAGCTACGATTAGGCGTATCCAGGACAACATTCGCAACACGTTTCAACCCACGCTCCCGCACGGGGAGCGACTCTAGGTGCCATGATCAGCGATCCGGAGTACATCGCCGTTTCAATCCACGCTCCCGCACGGGGAGCGACTTGTCCGAAAATTTGATGTGCCGAACGCATCACTTGTTTCAATCCACGCTCCCGCACGGGGAGCGACCCCCGCATTTGAAACAAGTTCCGCCGTATACGGAGTTTCAATCCACGCTCCCGCACGGGGAGCGACGCACCAAGCTTGCTGTGGTGAGAATAACTCCAACGTTTCAATCCACGCTCCCGCACGGGGAGCGACGAAATCGTCACGGACCTAGCTCCAGCCGACACGGTTTCAATCCACGCTCCCGCACGGGGAGCGACTTGTTCTTTCTCCACTCTCTAACAGCTTCCTCCAGTTTCAATCCACGCTCCCGCACGGGGAGCGACTGCTCAAACCCTTGTCGTCAACAGCGATAAGCACGTTTCAATCCACGCTCCCGCACGGGGAGCGACGGTGAAGGCGAACTTACTTCGGCTTATATCCGTGTTTCAATCCACGCTCCCGCACGGGGAGCGACCAGGTGGCGCTTGGTTGCATCGTCGTAGACTTGTCGTTTCAATCCACGCTCCCGCACGGGGAGCGACTTATCCAAGTCATCCTTATACGCTGGATGGATGGCGTTTCAATCCACGCTCCCGCACGGGGAGCGACAAACCGGCTTTCATGAGCAATTCCCAAAACGGGATGTTTCAATCCACGCTCCCGCACGGGGAGCGACGCTTATCGAAGGACATGACGTCGTATTCCCGCAGTTTCAATCCACGCTCCCGCACGGGGAGCGACTAATGCCCTCCAGCTGACTGCCGTCCAGTTGCATCGTTTCAATCCACGCTCCCGCACGGGGAGCGACCATCAAAAATCAGCTCCCCGTAGTCAAACGGGCTGTTTCAATCCACGCTCCCGCACGGGGAGCGACACAAAGTAAGTCGTGTTATCAATGTAAACGCCAGTTTCAATCCACGCTCCCGCACGGGGAGCGACCTTGTGTATCCGTAACTGTTTCCGTAGTCTCTGCAGTTTCAATCCACGCTCCCGCACGGGGAGCGACTTCTCATTTTATCCAGATGTGGCCTGGCAGCGAAGTTTCAATCCACGCTCCCGCACGGGGAGCGACGTTGACGACAAGATCGCCACGCATCATCTGATCGCGTTTCAATCCACGCTCCCGCACGGGGAGCGACCACTTGCCCAAGCGCGTCTTGATATTGTCGAGCAGTTTCAATCCACGCTCCCGCACGGGGAGCGACAAGCTCCTTAGCAAGTTTCCGCATCTTTCATTTGTTTCAATCCACGCTCCCGCACGGGGAGCGACGTCTGCGGCAAATTGCTTAAGGCCAATCGCCGCCAGTTTCAATCCACGCTCCCGCACGGGGAGCGACCCCGGAACAGGACTACTTGTTCGCCCTCCAAGCCAAGTTTCAATCCACGCTCCCGCACGGGGAGCGACTGTATACTAAAAGAGTCCTTATGGGACAAGGGATTCGGGGCTTTTTGTGCGAACCTCTACTACGAGTACCCCAAATAATCCATTCAATGAGGTAATAATCCCTCAAAGCCTTACCACGCTAAGGGTGCGAACCTCCCAGGAAAATCATGTGAGCTTGGGGTTCGCACTGATGTCAACTGCTAATCAATAAGCAACAGACCTTCAGGATCGTAAGCTGCTTTTGCTCCTACATGCTCAACTCTATTTTTCCAATTGTTACCTAGCATATAGTATCTCAAGCTATCTTTGTCAGGATCAATAATCTTCTCCAATCTGCTTTTTAGCTGCTTGAATTGAACCGGATCAACCAGACATTCGAATACCGAGTTCTGAACCCGTTGGCCACAGTTTAAACAAGATTTTGCGACTTGGCGCAGGCGCCTTTTTCCGGCTAGGGTCGTTGTTTCCACGTCGTAAGTCACGAGAACCATCATACTGTCCAGACTCCTTTATTTCCATAAGAAAGGTGGATAACCGTCCAAATCTCCTCTGATCGTTCTAGCCAACAATAGTGCCTGAGCGTAAGGGAGAAGGCCAAGAGAAATCTTTTCTTTCAAAAAGGGATGTCGGATTTCTTCATGTTTTCGTTTCTGCCAGGCGGTTATAAGCTCCTTTTTTAATTCGGGCTTGAGCATGACAGCGCCATTTTCCTTGAATAAAAAATCCTTCGCGCCTACCTGTTTACGGTTAATCATTGAGAGAACGAGACGATCCACCATATAGCAGCGAAGCTCCTCCATGAGATCCAGCGCGAGGCTCTGGCGACCCGGTCTGTCTCGATGGAGAAATCCGACCGCCGGATCAAGACCAACGGTCTCAAGCGCGGATTGACAGTCTGTTCTCAGTAGGGCATACAGGTACGATAACATGGCATTGACGCGGTCTAACGGCGGTCGGCGATTCCGCCCACGCATATAGAAGTGTTCTTTATTGACAAGTATCAGTTCATTAAATGCCGAAAAATATCGGCGGGCTGCTTCTCCCTCGATTCCTCGCAGGTCATCAAGCTTAGCTTCACGTAGTACGCGTCTCATATAACGATTGAGAAATTCGCTTTCCCGGTCGACCTTCTCGGAGACGATGGTCTCTTCATGATCTCTCAGGCCTCTTCTTAGAACAGCCCGGGCGTTGGCGATCTTCCCAAATATAAATCGTCCGGCAAAATTTGCGGCATCAGGACCATCGGCCATCCGATACTGTTTACGGCGCAATAGCACGTTGCCCTTAACGTTACCGACGACGCTGCCAAGAAATCGACCGCTCTCTTGCAGGAAGGACAGGCTTACGCCTCTCTCCATACACAAGTGCATAAGAGAAGGGCTCGCACCGGCATAACCGAACATGACGATGCTTTCGAGGTTATGAATAGGAATGCGAAGCGCAACTTGTTCTTCCTTGCGAACGACAACATTTTCCCCATCTCTGGTCAGATAGCTGTCCGCAGCCGTAATATAGATCGTGTTCAGCAGCTTTCGGATATCGTCTGCACCTCCTCATTCCGCCTCGTCATGGAGATAATCTTTAAGATAACGAGAGGTTGCGGTCACGCTCATCTTGGGTTTGCATAGAGCCTCCAAAGAGCAGCTTCCACATTTCGGCTCGTATAATGCTTTGGCTGTTATTCCGCTGCTGAAGTCGCGATGCATCTCGGCAGCTAGTCCATAGACGCGTTCACGCAGAGGTATATCGAATCGGACGCCGACTCTTCGTTCTCGTTCTCCGTAGTACAGGGCGCCTTCTTCCACCGTTACGCCCAGCATATCTTCCAATGCAATGGCCTGTGCGCATAGCTGCACTTCATCATAGTCGCCATCCTTGCGATTGCCGCGTTTGTATTCGACGGGATAGGGCAGCCACCAGCCTTTGCGACCGGTTAGCCTGACTTTGTTCGTCTCCAACGCTCCGACAACGGCGTGGAATTCCACAACGTCGGCAACGCCATACAGGCCAAGCCGAGATGAAACAAGGGGCATGGCTCTGGATACGAGCACATCCCCCCGGGTTTCGCTGAAATAAGGATCGTCTGCGCGTCGATGCATTTGTCTTCCCTCGAAGGTCAGCACGTTCTCCGCCCATTGCTGCTCCAAGTGGATCAGGCCCCACTGTCTCCGGCAGAAAGCATAGTGCTGAATGCCGGAGATCATAAGCAGCTCATCTTCTTCGTAGCGGGGATTACCTTCAGAATTCATAGCTACTCACGCTCAATCAGAGTAACGCCTTCGGGAACGTTATCCCGATCAATGGTGAAGGCGTAGTCTTCGATAGACCGCACGATTCCATCGGTTGTTTTCTTAACCTTCACGAGGTCCAACAGACGATGAGCAGGTGCATTGCCCAGCTTGGAGGAATGCTCGAAAATCACCAGCTTGCGAACCGCCATTTGACCGCGAGAAGCCGAACGATCATGCTCGAACAGATTCGTGAGCGCCTCCAGCAAAACATCCAGGTCTGATTCGGTGAACCCCGTCTTCTCGGCCAAGTATGCGGAGATGTAGCCGTCCATGCGGTATAAGGCGTAAGGAATAACGTGTTTGCGACCCATCTCGCGATCCTTGTCCGCCCCCTCTTGCGTAACGGCTTGGCGAGTAATGGTCACTTCTTGGGAGAAGATCGGATCAATGCTGCGAGCAAAAGTGAACTGAACTGGGCCTCTCACTTGCCCCGTATTTACCTTCGTGGTCATGACTGCACCGAAGGTACGGATGTCGTAAAAGTTACTGCACATCCAGTTAGTCAGCAACGCTGCTTCTTGAGCATCTTTGGGTTTCAGTTCCTTGCTGTCGGCATCGGAGGGACGTAGCGCGCGATAAGCTTTGCGATGCTGTTCATTTAATACGCCCCCCTCCGTAACGTAGATATTAAAACCTTCTTCGCTTTCACGCGTAAGTTCAATGTAATTACGTACTTTGCGCTTTAAGCACACATCCGTAACAATGCCGAATCCGGTTTCCGGATCGATTCTCGGCATGTTGCCCGCATCGGGGTCTCCGTTAGGATTTCCGTTGCGAACCTCGAAAAATAAGGAAAACTCAACTCTTTTCGTTAATACGGTCTCAGTTGCGGCTTGCTCCGCTTGTGGATTAGTGATTAAGGTCATGATTCATCTCGCCTTTCGTAAAGGAATGGATAATCGGTTTGTCGATCGGGCAACACAGGCTCTTCTACTGTTCAACGGCAGTAGCCGCTTCTTGCTTGGCTTCTGAAGCAGCTTTGATCTGGACATAGAATTCATGCTTCTGATGATAATAGCCGAGGATAAATATCCCCTGTTGATTCAGATCGAGGCTGATTGGAAAAGCCTGCACCTCAAGCAAAATGCTTTGAATTTCCCGATCCCGGAAGTCTCCGTAACGAGATTTGCTCATATGGTGCTGCGAAAGCTTGAGTAAAATAGGAAATACGGCTGCAGGATTGGAAGCTGCTGTATTGAAGTAACGGTCTTTGATGGTGGAATTCAGGCGTCCGGCTCCTCCAGAGGCGTCTTGCTGCGCTCTCTCCAATACGGCGAACAGACGTCCCAGACGATAGGCGGGTTCATTCGCTTGCGGGTTTACGTTCACACTCAGTTCCTCCTCGAATCGATCTTTCAGTTGAATTCGGTTATAGCGGAGCAGATAGGCTTTGATGATGGCAGTCCTGAGGGGATTTATGATCCCGTCGGCACGTATTCGGTTGATAATTTGGACAAACAGGGAGTAGGGATAGGCTTTTCCTTCGATTACCGCGCGAAACAATTGACCGCCGAGCGAAGGGGGAGGTCCGTTCTTGCCGTCACCGCCAACCCTCATCGTCTCGGACAGGATACGATAGATCGTCGGCGTTTCGTCATCGCGTTCCGTGTAGCCTTTAAGTGCAAAATCGGCCGCATGCTGTCCCAGCCTGAGAACAAGATCCCCGAAGTTGCCTTGCCAGAAAAAGCGAACGGCCGCTCTTGCATTGTTAGGCGATAGACCGAGCACATAGAATGGCACCTCGGAATGAGGAATCATGGACATATCCAGTCGTTTGCCCTCTCTTGCACGGTCAAGAATACCCTTCAATTGTCCGGTAAGGCCGACATCTTCCCCCTTGTCCGTAGCCGGGTCGAAGTAGGCGGCTAGAAAGGGCTCGATCTCCTCGGCCACGGCTGGTTTCCCCGACCAGAACACCAAGGTCATATCACCGATCCACGTTCGGTTTCGCGAAGACGACAGAAGATGGTTAAGGGCCGTTGTGTAGCCGAACATGGCTGTTTTGCTAACGGGTGAGTTATAGCTCTGCATGCTGTCTTTGCCATAAGATTCGGCTGACCTAAAATTAAAGGAGATAAGGGAGGCACCGGCAGCCTGCGCTCCGCGTACCCCTTTAATTTTGTCGTGCGTTCTGGCAATGGGGGCGTTATTTTCGCCGGTTAACAGACATTGACCTTCGAATTCGGTCGCGGCATCAGCTTGCTCACGGTACTTGATCCAAGCCGCTTTAATTGCCGGAGAATCGTGGATATAGGCGTTCTGAGTATTCAGACGAAAGATCATATTCGTATCGATGCCCTTGTCCAATTCTTCCCGTAAAGTAAGCAACAATGGATGTTCCCTAACCTGTTCCGTATTCCATTTCTCATAAAAGAGCAGTACGGCTTGTGCGGCTGGATCATCCATGCCTTCAAGCACAAGGCGAGCTAATTTGTGTGAGGCCTCGTGTTTACGAAGCGCGTCAGATGACTTTTTAAGAGTTTCTTTCTCTGTAGCAAGATTCGGGTAGTAGCCCAGAATGTATTCCGCTTTGTCAGAGAGAAAATAGGGGAAGACACCGCTGGAACGGCTGGCTTGTTCGGGCAAGTTCATCGTCAACGGAACTTTTTTCTTGCCCGACTCATTGCGGATGTCTCTAACTCCGACCAGTTCTCCCGATTCGTCTATCTCCAACAAATACGTGACCTTACCTGAGCTAAAATAAAGCGGGCTAATTCCGGAATCAGGGTCATTCGCCAAGTCGAGATAGCGCTGATAGAGTGCCTGAATGATCAAGGGACATTCACTTCCTTTCGGGCATTTCAGGGACTTCAATGAAGCCGTTACGCATAGACGCTCGGAAGAATCGGGGGGTCATGCCATCCGAGAAGTCGATGTCGTGAAGCATCCAGCCCAAATCTTTTTCTCCTGAATCCGCATAATGCTCGGACTGAATTGGGGAGTCTTGACCGTCTTCTATGAGAGCGAACTGTGCGGCAAACTCTCTACAACCGAGATAGGGTCGATGGAAGCACTGTCCTTGCCGCGCTCGACGCAGAAAAATGTTGTAGTGCTTCTCGGGGCTATCTTCGGCTCCGGCGGCGGCTGTCATCTCAAAATGAGCATGGATAATGTAAGCAGGGTTTTTCAGCATCAATGTCGCGCGTTGTTGCCGCTCTTCCGTGATAACTTGTTCAAGCACGGCAGATTTGCCAGCCATGGCGTTTTTTATCGCGGAGACTGCGATTTTGTTCTCAATCTCATTACGTCGGATGTTCTCAAAGCGGATTTCATTCAGTACCTGAATACGGTCCACCACCCAACGAATGGCAGGCTTCCAATGAATCGCATCCAATATGCCCCGGGCGGCAGAAGGCGTAATGACATCGTAGCTGACTCGTTCCACCTTCATCTCAGGACGTGTGAAGCAAGCGTAATCTCCCCAAACATGAAGCTTGATTCCGTATGCCATGGGCGGCCTCCTTTGTTTAATAAAGCTAAAAAACATAAACCTCCTGAGCATGGTATTCCTCTGTGAATGGTTGAATACCAATGTCATCCTTGTACCAGCGATCAGGATGTTGGAACTGGAAAACTTGTTCCCGAACCTCAATGATTTCTCCCGCCTGACGGAAAGCGTTAAACTCTTGCGGATAAATTTGCACGATATAGGGTTGAAGCTTACGTAGTATGTTGCCGATCTTCTCCGCATATCGCAGCGATTCAAGGTGCTTATGAGCATCCTCATCGTAACTGACAATGACGGGGCGAGTAGCAGTCTGTATCAGCTCGAACTTGTCCGAGACTGTAGCGAATGGAAAGCTCAATTGGCTGGCTTCCTCCGCAAGAAGAGACAGGATCTGATGCTTGTCTGTTTTGTCGGCCGACGGATTTCCGCCCCCGCCGGTCTGATAGAAGTAGAGTTCATCGAAGTAAGCTTGGAGAGCTTCCAGAGACAAAGGATCTGAGACGAACCTGTTCATGACGGTTTTTGCAGCGGCTGTCGTAAGCCCGAACCAGCCGCTGGTTGGCGTTTCTTTTGTCTCGAAGACGAAGGTCTTACCGCGCTCAGGCAGCTTGCCCTCCCGATTACAACGACCTGCTGCTTGTGCGATGGAATCCAGTCCAGCCAGTTCGCGATATACGACGGGAAAATCGACATCGACTCCACATTCGATTAATTGGGTACTGATAAGGATACAAGGCAGCTTATCTTTCAGTCTTTGACGAATTGCTTTTAGTTTCTTGGTTCGATGAGCGGGACACATGCGAGCGCTCAGATGAAATACGATCTCTTTTCCTAGGCGTTCTTTGACTTCCGTAAATAGATTTCGGGCAGCGCTTCGGGTATTCACAATGCACAAGGCTTGAGACTGTGCTACCAGTTGCTCACGTAGATAATCGTTGTCTACCAGGCCCAACTGCTCTAGGCGCACACGCTGAAATGGGTCAAAACGTTTAGCCAGGTTCGAAATGAGTTCCTTTATTTCAACAGGATGATCAAAGCGCTTCCTAATGTCCGGCTGTGTGGCCGTACTCAAGACAACGGTAGAGCCGTAATTGCGCGTTAATTCTTCGAGAGCATAGAGAGAAGGCTTATAAAATTCTCCGTTCATCATCTGGGCTTCATCCAGCACGATGACGCTTTGGGATAGATTATGCAGCTTCCGGCAGCGGGAGCGCTTGTTGGAAAACAAGGATTCAAAAAATTGTACATTCGTCGTGACGACAATGGGATAATCCCAATTCTCTGTGGCAAGCGATAGCTTCTTGTTCAGCTTACGAAGCTCGTCTTTCATTTCGGTATCTTCATCACTATCCAATTGGGCATTGGAATGATGCTCCAATACATGTTCGGCTCCGACTGCATCGCGAAACACCTGGGCATTTTGTTCAATTATGTTGGTGTACGGGATAACGAAGATAATTCGTCTAAGGTTGTGAGTCTCGGCATGTTTTAAAGCAAACCCCAGAGAGAGCAGCGTCTTGCCGCTTCCGGTAGGCAGGGTTAGGGACTTAAAGCCGGGCGGCTCGGCGGCCTGATCCAGTACTTCCATCAATAATTCGGCGCGGATGCGAGACAGGCCCGTAGCCGATGCAGCAGGGAATTTGTCAGACATATGCTGCTGATAGTTGACCCAAAGCTCGGAGATCGACGTGTTGTTTTTTCTTAACTTGGATTGCTTCTGGTCGGCATAGTGCTCAGTGTCCAAAGAATCTGCATCGACCAGACAGGAATAGAGCATTCGAATAAACATGGAGAATTGCATGCCAGCGTGAAGGCTTTTTTGCAGGGGAGGAAATAGGGGCTGGCCTGCTGCATCGGGCATGTATTCATCGAACATTTCCTCATAAGGTGGGATTACTTTGACCAGTCTTCTGGCTAAAGTGCTGTCATCTGCTGCTGACGAACTGCCGAAATCCGCCAAGCCCGCGTGATGACCGGCGATGATGTAGGCAAGAATCCGAGAAATCTTGTTCTTCTCTCCCCAGGCGGCTGTAATAAACTTGGCTCCGGCTGTGGCATGGTCGACAGGGATTGGCGCCCCGGCTAAACGGCGTTGAAATTCACCCGAAAATTTCCCCGCATCGTGCAGAAGCCCTGCAAGCCTTCCCCAAGAAGCTGCATTGAAGTAGGAGGCAAATACAGATGCCAGCTCTCCGACGCCATTCAGATGGTCGATGAGAGTTTGCCATTCATTGCGATCATTAGATTCAGTACGATGAGCGTAGTACACGATTATCCCCCCAGACGACAGCATTTACAGTTGAATTATGAGAAATGCTGGAGAAGAAAGTAGTTCTTTGTAAGTAGTTCCAGAGTAACTATTCGGAATAAAGGGTTAAGAATCCTTTTTTTCCATCATTTTATTTATGATACATTTTGTAAGTTTTATGGTAGAGAAAAAAACCGCCTCTAATGAGCCGGGTTAGATGAAGGGATTAATGTTTGATTCTTCTTCTACGGGGAGCGACTGTGCCAGTTCGGGATAACATCCGAGGACGCCATGTTTCAATTCACGCTCCGCGAGAGGAGCGAAAAAGGTATGGGGGTGAGTACCCCTAATATCAGTGTTTCAACCCACGCTCAAGGCTGGCAACAGCCCTGAGCAACAAGTTTCAATCCAGGCTCCCGTACGGGGAGCGACAGTTTTCGATGGTCGTTACGTCTTCCTCTAGCTTGTTTCAATCCACGCTCCCGTACAGGGAGCGACGACAAAGACGTATCCGACCGCGACAAGCAGATTGAGGTTTCAATCCACGCTCCCGTACAGGGAGCGACAGTTTTCGATGGTCGTTACGTCTTCCTCTAGCTTGTTTCAATCCACGCTCCCGTACAGGGAGCGACCCTGCCGTTATCTCTTAAATCCCGGTAGTATGAGTGTTTCAATCCACGCTCCCGTACAGGGAGCGACATTTGCCGTCACAGCTGTTGACCAGTCGGGCAACGTTTCAATCCACGCTCCCGTACAGGGAGCGACAGCTGATGTTCGTTTGCCAGTCCCGGCTTGTGGTGTTTCAATCCACGCTCCCGTACAGGGAGCGACATCCCATCCTCAAACTGCGGATTGTTTACTTCCATGTTTCAATCCACGCTCCCGTACAGGGAGCGACTCGATTTCGCAACCGTAGTCCCCAATCGTAGATAGGTTTCAATCCACGCTCCCGTACAGGGAGCGACGGCAGATTTGCGTGACAAACACCCGCAAATCGATGTTTCAATCCACGCTCCCGTACAGGGAGCGACACTGCAAGATTTCCGGCCCCGTTGGTTTGTTGGCGTTTCAATCCACGCTCCCGTACAGGGAGCGACCTAGTTGGGCGTCGCGAATCCCGAGAGACGTCATGTTTCAATCCACGCTCCCGTACAGGGAGCGACGCGCAGGCATCCGAATTTCATAACAACGATCCGGGTTTCAATCCACGCTCCCGTACAGGGAGCGACCATCTACCTTGACCGGAAACGAGAAGGAGAGGAGTTTCAATCCACGCTCCCGTACAGGGAGCGACCCAATGACCGCAATCACCTGCTATTTCTTACAGGTTTCAATCCACGCTCCCGTACAGGGAGCGACAGCCGCTATCCATGTGTTGAGTACCTCACCAAGTTGTTTCAATCCACGCTCCCGTACAGGGAGCGACTCGTCGCAGACGATGTAACAGTCCATACGCTCGTGTTTCAACCCACGCTCCCGTACAGGGAGCGACGCGGACGATGAGCGGTTGAAATCATTCGTGGAGACGTTTCAAGCCACGCTCCCGTACAGGGAGCGACGCGGACGATGAGCGGTTGAAATCATTCGTGGAGACGTTTCAAGCCACGCTCCCGTACAGGGAGCGACGGATGCCTGATATCCTCCGCGCCCTACTGGAAGAGTTTCAAGCCACGCTCCCGTACAGGGAGCGACCAGTAAAACCAAATAATCAAATCAAAGGAGCGCTGTTTCAAGCCACGCTCCCGTACAGGGAGCGACGTTCGGCATGCTCAAGGTCATCGGCCTGAGCAACGTTTCAAGCCACGCTCCCGTACAGGGAGCGACCCGCCGGATTGAGGTGCTGGATACACTCCATCACGTTTCAAGCCACGCTCCCGTACAGGGAGCGACTCATTACCGTTTAGGGGAGGTGAAGACGAGTGAAGTTTCAAGCCACGCTCCCGTACAGGGAGCGACTGAGCGTATTTGATGCAGGCGGGCGCGGGCGGCTGTTTCAAGCCACGCTCCCGTACAGGGAGCGACGAAGAGTCGCCATCGCTTGAGAAGGTGACGCGGAAGTTTCAAGCCACGCTCCCGTACAGGGAGCGACTTGTCCTCATCGCGTAGCATGTCAGCTGGGCCGGGTTTCAAGCCACGCTCCCGTACAGGGAGCGACCTGTTCCAACGAAAAAGTTTAATACGCTGATCGAGTTTCAAGCCACGCTCCCGTACAGGGAGCGACTACTTGCAGTTAGCCGGAGCATTCGCAAGGTTCTGTTTCAAGCCACGCTCCCGTACAGGGAGCGACTAGCGACTATGTTGTCATTCAGGTATGGGGAAAGTTTCAAGCCACGCTCCCGTACAGGGAGCGACAATATAGAGTTTGTATCCTGAGGAGGTAGACCATGTTTCAAGCCACGCTCCCGTACAGGGAGCGACGAGCGGCCCTTGAATCATTAAACAAGGAAATGAAGGTTTCAAGCCACGCTCCCGTACAGGGAGCGACTTCTTCAGCAGCTGGAGGTTGTGCCGATAGGTGCGGTTTCAAGCCACGCTCCCGTACAGGGAGCGACCTAAATAAGCTATCAAAGTATTCATGGCTAAAGAGTTTCAAGCCACGCTCCCGTACAGGGAGCGACGAGTCCAGCTTGCGGCCGCAGAGCAGGGTGTCGGTTTCAAGCCACGCTCCCGTACAGGGAGCGACAGATGACATCGAAGCTGTACTGGATCGCCTGGCTGTTTCAAGCCACGCTCCCGTACAGGGAGCGACCGCAAGACTAATACTCTCTGATAGCATTCTATTGTTTCAAGCCACGCTCCCGTACAGGGAGCGACTGATTAATTTGCTTGATATTGTAGAGCAAAGCAGTTTCAAGCCACGCTCCCGTACAGGGAGCGACCTCGCTCGGCTTCATGATTGACGTAAGGCGGCGAGGTTTCAAGCCACGCTCCCGTACAGGGAGCGACGAGTTGAGTAGTACGCTTTTCCCTCTTACTTCCAGTTTCAAGCCACGCTCCCGTACAGGGAGCGACCTCTCAAATTGCTGTTGGCTCTCCTGGATCATACGTTTCAAGCCACGCTCCCGTACAGGGAGCGACTATGCTGCTATCGATGAGCTATGCGCTTATCATGCGTTTCAAGCCACGCTCCCGTACAGGGAGCGACCAAATCGCTATCCATTCGCCACACATCCTGTTATGTTTCAAGCCACGCTCCCGTACAGGGAGCGACCTATTTCACAAAACCCGTAGAATGCGATGGAGCTGTTTCAAGCCACGCTCCCGTACAGGGAGCGACGAGGCAGCGCCGTTCTCGCTAATTTCCGGCCAATGTTTCAAGCCACGCTCCCGTACAGGGAGCGACAGATCATCAAAATCGCCGTATTTAGTGCTTTTGGGTTTCAAGCCACGCTCCCGTACAGGGAGCGACTGTACTACCATTTTCCCCTTACAGGGCAAGGGATTTCAGGCTTTTTTCGCGAACCTCCTGTTCGGCACAGTTAAATAAGGCATGACTAAGCCCTGAATTCCCCGGAAGTCTTGTACAGCGCATGGTGCGAACCTCCCGGGAAAATCATGTGAGCTTGGGGTTCGCACCAAGTCATATGACTATTCAATTCTATTATAAACTTTGCTTGGGGAAATACGGAAGTTGGATCGGAATTCAATCATCATTTGAAAATGAAGATAAGGCTGCGAATATCGTATAGAAAAGCCGTTCCAGATTCAAAACTGGTTAACGGCTTTTTGACTTAGGAGTTCTTCAACTATTCTACACAGTTCGTAACTTTTCTTCTAACTCTCCATTCATCTATCTCACATGGGTCAAGTCCTAACCTGTTACATCGAATTTTACCTATCTAACAACGTTGGGAACGCTCCTCGTTGTGATCTTTTCGATGATAATTTCGATTCTTTATTCTGATTTTCCTTCCAACAACTCCTCAACGGAAATGTCTAGCGCTTTGGCAATTGCGACGACCTCATAATCCTGTACAAGTCTATACTGACCTTCTAGTCTGGATAGGCTGGTAGGACTGATATCCAGTCCAAAGGTTTGCAGTTTGGCAAGAAACTCCTTCTGCTTCATTCGTTTGGCTTTCCTAATTGCGACAACCCGGGTACCGATGATGTTTTTATCGCCTGGCGGCTCCTTTCGGTGCTTCATGGCCTGTCACCTCACATTTTAAGCAAATTGTATGCGAGGATAGTATTGTTTTAATTCGATATCCGCATTAAAATAAAATAAACCGATAATCGCATTAAAACTTCGAATCTATGCCCAGTCAGAAGGGAAGCGGGCCAACAGATGAAAGAACTGCTGCGGAAATACGAGGATGAAAAGTTGCGATTAAATGTGATTGGTCAACAATCGATTGAACAGGGAATTTCGCTAGCAAGGAATGAAGCGGTTCAGGCTCAGAGTCGGAAAGTAGATGAGTTGGTCATTCGTTTTATCATCAGAAAGTATCCGAGAAAGAGCAGGGGAATGGATAAAGTAGGCTTTCAAGGAGGGAATAAGCCATGCAATGGCCGTCATGGTTCCAAAGCGCGATTCAGGAGAGGCTTGACGACGCAACCGCCCGAATCCAGTACGATTCGAGGATGAGCCAGCATCGCGCCGAGGAGAAGAAGGCTTTCGAGGCGCTGTTCTCCCATAAGGAGACAACGGGTTGTCCCGAGTTTGCGGAGTGGGAGGACAAGCATCATTACATGCGGGCCTGGGAAAATGAACGGTTATATCTGCAGGGGATGCGCGACGGAGCAAATCTGATCATGGCGTTACTGTCCGATTGCTGCGCACCTGTGAACGAACAAGGCTCAGCGAAAACAGAGAAGCCGGAAGCGGAACAGAGGCAGCATGAGTCATCCAAGTCACTGGATTGAACAGGGAAGGGAATCACGCCCTCGCCCATACACTTGTCAGATGATAGCCGATCCATCACGGACACGAGGGCGCTGTTTCCTTCCCGATAATTCACTCAAATCGATCTTGTCGCTGCTCATTTTTATAGTTGATTGTGTTGCAGCATCTGCCAATCAAGCTCATCGGCGGTTCGGTTTCCAGATACTACATTAAGGCATCCCTGTTGAGTATCATATCGTTTCGATCCACGCTCCCGAACAGAGAGCAATCTTCCTCTAATAGCCGCTCTCCGGGCTCCGGCTGGTTTCAATCCACACTCCCACGAGAGGAGCGACCCGGTGGCAAAGCTAACTAAGGCGCAGTTCATCGCGTTTCAATCCACGCTCCTACGAGAGGAGCGACTTGTCGTCTGGCCGGGGCATGTAGACTTTATCCGGGTTTCAATCCACGCTCCCACGAGAGGAGCGACCGGGACGCGCTGGCTCGGTAACAAAACGACCACGCTGTTTCAATCCACGCTCCCACGAGAGGAGCGACGAGCTTGAATGGGTTGATGATGTCTTCGTGGTCGGTTTCAACCCACGCTCCCGCGAGAGGAGCGACATTCAAATTTTTGTACGACGACGAAACCAACGGAGTTTCAACCCACGCTCCCGCGAGAGGAGCGACGGAAAGCTTTACGTTTTCGCTGCCCTTCTCATAGTTTCAACCCACGCTCCCGCGAGAGGAGCGACTTGCGCTGGAACCTTGATTGTTATGGAAATTGTGTTTCAACCCACGCTCCCGCGAGAGGAGCGACAACATAACTCTCGACGAGCTGCTGGGACTAGATCGTTTCAACCCACGCTCCCGCGAGAGGAGCGACACACAGCCAATAAATGCCATGCTGGAGCAGCCATTGTTTCAACCCACGCTCCCGCGAGAGGAGCGACCGCCGCTAACGTATTTGAAATCTCTGACAATAGGTTTCAACCCACGCTCCCGCGAGAGGAGCGACTCGTTGAAAACCGGACACGAAATAGCTATTGGAGTTTCAACCCACGCTCCCATGAGAGGAGCGACGCCGTATTCGACCGTTCGGCTGCGGTGCTCCGTGTTTCAACCCACGCTCCCACGAGAGGAGCGACCCAATGATTGTCCCAATCACGTCCCCGATAAAGGAGTTTCAACCCACGCTCCCACGAGAGGAGCGACACAAGCGGAAGAAGACCATTCATATCAAAGCATCGTTTCAACCCACGCTCCCACGAGAGGAGCGACAGAGTACAACGATTTTGAATCGTACTGGTCAAACGTTTCAACCCACGCTCCCACGAGAGGAGCGACGGTACTTGAGTATAACAGCAAGGTCAAGAGTGGTGTTTCAACCCACGCTCCCACGAGAGGAGCGACATCCTGCTCCTTTTCCTAACGAATAATAAATAGCGTTTCAACCCACGCTCCCACGAGAGGAGCGACTCCTTGCGGCTACCATAAGCCGCGGGGTTGTTTTGTTTCAACCCACGCTCCCACGAGAGGAGCGACATGAGAGGGTCAAGGAGCATACGCCGGATGCCAAGTTTCAACCCACGCTCCCACGAGAGGAGCGACCTTCTTAAGCAGCTGGAGGTTGTGCCGATAGGTACGTTTCAACCCACGCTCCCACGAGAGGAGCGACTTTTGTCCTGTTGCGGTCACCGTACCCGTACCGAGTTTCAACCCACGCTCCCACGAGAGGAGCGACGTCGAGCCGCCGAAATGGTTTGTATCGGAGTTTGAGTTTCAACCCACGCTCCCACGAGAGGAGCGACCGAAATAATAGCTTTTCGACTTCGCGAGAAGGAAGTTTCAACCCACGCTCCCACGAGAGGAGCGACCCGGGTCGTCATCGAAGGCAAAGCCGAATAGCAGTTTCAACCCACGCTCCCACGAGAGGAGCGACCAGGTATGTATGATGGGAGGTGGTTACCATAGCCAGTTTCAACCCACGCTCCCACGAGAGGAGCGACATAATTGCTTTTTTTTCATCGTCACTACAATGTGGTTTCAACCCACGCTCCCACGAGAGGAGCGACCCGAAGGGAGGATGTGGCTTGAACGAAAACGCGATGTTTCAACCCACGCTCCCACGAGAGGAGCGACCCAAGCGATCAGATGAGCAACAATCGCAAATCAATGTTTCAACCCACGCTCCCACGAGAGGAGCGACGCCAGGCTTTTGCCATGACGCTCGTACTCACGCTGTTTCAACCCACGCTCCCACGAGAGGAGCGACCTGCAATTGGTTTACGGTTAATGACGGATATTCGTTGTTTCAACCCACGCTCCCACGAGAGGAGCGACTATAACTCATCATCCGGTACTCGCGGTATTCAAGTTTCAACCCACGCTCCCACGAGAGGAGCGACTAATGGCACAATGCCAAGCGCTGCTCGACGAAGCGTTTCAACCCACGCTCCCACGAGAGGAGCGACTGTACTACCTTTTTCCCCTTACAGGGCAAGGAATTTCGGGCTTTTTTCGCGAACCGCCTATTCAGCATGCTGAATATAGCATTAACTGGGCTCTGAATTCCCGGGAAGCCTTACACAGCGTGTGGTGCGAACCTCCCAGGAAAGTCATGTGAGCTTGGGGTTCGCACCAAGCTCACATCCTTACTTTCCATCATATAGCAGAAAGACTTAGCAAGTCCATCCTAACGCAGAGCTTCCCCCCACCCCCAATCCATCGCCCCTGCAACTTCCGTTAGCGGAAACTCGTTGATAGGAGAGACGATGAAAGTCCACCGGGAGGTCTATTGCCATGAAAGCAACTCGATTAAAAGTGAGCCTGTCTATCCTGATCCTGTCCGTCGCCCTAAGCGCATGCGCATCCGATTCGAGCGGAACGGGCGGCCCTTCGCCGACCGCGCAGCCAACGGCAACCGAGCCCGTGCCGAGCGAGACCGCATCGGCCGAGCCGACCGATGAGCCTGACGAGCTTGTAGTGAAGACGTTCCGGGATGAGGCGGTCGCGGGCGCCCCGGCTGATCAGGTCTATACGGCCTTTAAGCTAGCTATGAATAAGATTCAGCATCCCGCACAGGCCGATGACCTAGTCAGAGCGCTGGATGCCTATTATGACAAACAATTGGATGCGATTGACGCGCCTTATGAGCCCAACGAGGTGCAGCAGGCGCTCTACGAGCTGGAATGGCCCATTACTGCAGCCGAAGCCACCAAGCTGAAGGACGACGAGATTCGGGAACTGGTCGAACGGACGTTGACCGGCGGCTACAAGCTGGAATCGGTGGAGGGCTATATTTTCCCGATTGTGGATTACGGCAAGCTGTTGTCCTTCGGCCATCAAGCGTCAATCCCGATGAAAGCCTACCTGGAGCTGATGGCGACGGAATCCGACGCGATGGTTGCGATGGACGGGGGCATTGTCATTACGTTGGACGATCTGGCGGCAAGAACGCTCGCCTCCGAGAGCTACGTTCTGAACTTCCCCGATACGCCGGAGAGGGCGAAGGTCGAGGAGCGCTATTTGCAATATCTGAACCTGCTGTTCACGGGACTCAACAATACGCCGATCTTCGATTACGACACCTTTCTCGTAGAGCCTGATGTCAAGCGGCAATTCGAACAGCTGGCCTCCGCCCATTCGGGCACGATTACGGGTAAGCTGGCTCAGGAGCTGCTGGACATCTTGAAGGAAACGAACGATCAAGTGTTCACGAAAGACAAAAAAGGAGAGCAGACGGACATTCCAGAGATGAAGACTTTCCGCGACCAGCTGGAATCCGCGGCTCGGTCCAAGCTCCCTGCCATAAAATCAAATAAATAGAAGCCAAAATCGCATACAGGATATCGGATGAGGATGGCGAATTTCAGTAAGGGACAGAAATCGTTTTCTGACATCAGGTTCTTGGAGGGATTACTTTTGGCTCGCATTCATTTTCCGAAGGATTTCGTATGGGGAACAGCAACGGCATCTTATCAGATTGAAGGGGCGTATCAGGAAGACGGACGAGGTCTGTCGATCTGGGACACGTTCTCCCATACCCCGGGGAAAGTCGTTAATAACGATAACGGCAACGTCGCATGCGACAGCTACCATCGCTATGAAGAGGATGTTGCCCTGCTTAAGAAGCTGGGCGTGAAGGCGTACCGTTTCTCCATCGCATGGCCGCGTATTTTCCCGAACGGGACGGGCGAGGTGAATGAGAAGGGACTCGCGTATTACACCAAAGTCGTCGACGCGCTGCTGGCAGCGGGGATCGAGCCTTGCGTGACGCTGTATCACTGGGACCTGCCGCAAGCCCTTCAGGACAAGGGCGGCTGGGACAATCGCGATACGATTCAGGCGTTCGTCAAGTATGCGGAAGTCATATTCAAGGCTTTCGACGGCAAAATCAAGCAGTGGATTACGTTTAACGAGACGTGGTGCGTGTCGTTCCTGTCCAACTATATCGGCGCGCATGCGCCGGGGAATACGGATCTTCAATTGGCGGTTAATGTCGCTCACCATTGTATGGTGGCGCACGGCGAAGCCGTGAAGATATTCCGCGAGCTGGGCGTTCAGGGCGAGATCGGCACGACGCATAACCTGTCTTGGCTGGAGCCGTACTCGACTTCGCCGGAGGATCAGGCTGCGGCTCACCGCCATCGTGCCTATACCAATGAATGGTTCATGGAGCCTACCTTCAAGGGAAGCTATCCGCAGTTCATGGTAGACTGGTTCAAGTCCAAGGGAGCAGAGGTTCCGGTCCTGCCCGGAGACATGGAGACGATCTCCCAGAAGATCGACTTCATCGGGGTTAACTATTATAGCGGGGGCTTCGGTCGATACAAGAAGGATGAGGGCCTGTTCGATTGCGAGCAGGTGCAGCTCGGCTTCGACAAAACCTATATGGACTGGAATGTATACCCGGACGGCTTGTACAAGGTACTGAGCTGGGTGCATGAGGAATACGGAGATACTCCGATCTACATTACGGAGAACGGCGCTTGCTACGAGGATACGCTAACGGCGGAGAACAAGGTTCACGACGTGCTGCGTACGGCGTACTACAGGAAGCATTTTATCCAATGCGAGCGTCTGATCGAGTCCGGCGTACCTCTGAAAGGGTACTTCGCCTGGTCGCTGCTGGATAACTTCGAATGGGCCGAGGGCTATCTGAAGCGGTTCGGGATCGTCTATACGAACTACGAGACGCTGGAGCGCCATCCGAAGGACAGCTACTACTTCATCCAGGATGTCATCCGCAACAACGGGTTCGAAGCCTAATCCATCCCCTGCGATAGGGGATAGAGAAGAAGGCCGTCTCCAAGTCTGCTGCAGACTTTGGGGACGGCTTTCTTATTTTAAACGCGCTAAGCTGTTCACTTGATATGGAATGGCTTCCGTGTTCACAGACGCGCCTCAGTCCAGTCTCCCGCGCGGCAGCAGGAAGGCGCACAGCGCGGCGAGGGCGAGAGACAGTCCGGCCAGCAGCCATTTGTCGGGGTCCCAATCGCTCTTCAGCAGGCCAAACAGATAGAACGGCCCGGTCAGCTTGCCTTTGGTGGTGAAGTCCAGAAGGTACCACGCAAACCCCGCAATATATCCGGCAGACGGGCTGCGAAGGAGAAGCGCGACTGTCATACCGCAGGTTCCGATCGCCACGGCGGTCATCGTTACCCCGGCGATCATCGGCGCAAGGTCAAAGCCGGCTCCGCGCCAATGCAGACAGGCGAGAAAGGCGGCAATGACTCCGAAGGCGTAGACAATCGTGACCAGCCAGCGGAAAAGAAAAACAGGAGAGTGGCGCACCTTCTTGGCGTACAGCGTCTCGCCGATCCCCCCGTTCTCCAACAGAGCCAGGTGGGGAAATACCATCAGACCGATCAAGCTGACCAGCAATTCGCCGATTCCGGCGACGTATCCCCGGTCCATCAGCTCCGGGCTCATGAAGAGGGGAGCCACAGCCAGCAGAGCCGCCGACAGGGGCCAGGAGACATGCGCCGTCAGCTTGAGGTTGTACCAGCCGAGCATGCGAAGGGTTTGACCTGTCATCGGGCGGCCTCCGTCGCGGAGGCTTTACGGGCCGACGCTCTTCGGAACGACATGCCGGAAGCCTCCCGGCTGCGGTTTCTTTCCCATAGCCACGCTGCGCCTGCCGTCAGCAGCACCGCCAAGATCAGATAGAAGCCGCGGTTAAGCGCGATGTCATCCGCCCACGCGTTGTACAAATCGTAATCGTCCGGCGAGTTGAAACGAATGAACAGCCGATACAGCCCGTAGGAGCCCATGAGCGGCAGAACGGACACGAACCACCAGACGATCTGCAGAGCGACAGGCGCGATTCCCCGGCGGAACAGCATGGACCCGAACAACCCGAAGGCGACGGAAAACCATATCGTAGGCAGAATCCACCAGGCCGTGTATTCGAGGAATCTGGCTATCGCCGTTCCCGTCTGCCCGTCCAGTTCCAGTGTGCGGACGGTTGTCCAGGCGCCAAGGCAGGCCAGCGCAAGGTACACGAGGGATAGCATGACGCCGAGCGCGATGAACTTGGAGAAGACATAGGTCCAGCAGGAAACCCGGCGGCTGTAGATCAGTTCGCTCATGCGGCTGGAACGGTCGCGGAGCAGCAGGAAGGCGGACAGGAAGACGGGGAAAATGCCGGCGGGCAGCGACAGGTAATCGCTGAAGTAGCGAGCCGCTCCCGGCAATAGCTGCCCCGCCTCGACCTTCTCCAGGTAGCGCATTCGGTTCTGCTCCTGCGCTTTTACCGCTTCATCATAGGTTTCGATAGGCAGCCCGAATTCGTTCATTCCTCTTCTATACATGCTGTTCCCGCCGAGCTCCGAGTTCAACTCGTCGGCAACCTTGAAGACCTCCTCCATCGCATGGTTGTCCGGCTTCCGCAGAATCTCGTCCAATCTGGATAGGGCCGCCGAAAGGGCGTCCTTCTCCCTCTCGTTCAGCTTGACGTTGACCAGGAAGCCCAATCTCAGCTTCTCGATGGTTCCTCCATCGAGATCCCCGCCCACGACCGACCGCATACTCGTCGCTAATTCGAAGGTATTCTCCGGCTTCTTCCAGCCATAATAGGGATGCTCCTCGCTTCCCATATTTTGCGGCTCGGTTACGGAAGGAGGGGATAGTTCCCCCCAGGTTTCTTCCGTCGCATACGAGGTGAAATAGAAGAAGCAGGTGACGAGGATGAACACGTAGAAAACAAGACTGCGCATCGTCATGCGCATTTCCTTGGCGATGAGAGCCATCATGCGAGCGACTCCTCCTTGCGCATCAAGCACAGGTAGGCATCCTCGATAGAAGGCGAGGCTTGCTGCGCTCCGGCATAAGGCCGCTCGTCGGCCAGAATGCGAACCCGCATGCCGCTCCCCTCGGGCACGGCGGACAGCACGGGAAACCGGTCGCGGTCCCGCTCCCACTCCGTCCGGTCCAGCTCCGCCGTCCAGACGCGCCCTTCGGCGGCCTTCGTTAAGTCGCCGATCTTGCCGTGATAGCGCAAGTTGCCCTTCTGCAGCACGGTCATGCGCTCGCAGGTCGATTCCACATCCTCGACGACGTGCGTGGACAGCAGCACGATGCGGCCCTCGGCGAATCTCCCCAGCAGCCTCCGAAAGCGAATCCGCTCCTCCGGATCAAGCCCTGCGGTGGGCTCGTCGACGATCAGCAGCTTCGGCTCGTGTACCATCGCCTGGGCGACGCCGAGCCGCCGCTTCATTCCACCGGACAGCGCCTTCACCTTGGTTCGGCGCTGCTCGGTCAGGTTGACCCGCTCCAGCAGGTCGTCGATTCGCCGCTTACGCTCCGCGCGGCCCTTAACGCCGGACAACAGAGCGAGATAATCCATCGCCTCCAGCACCGACATCCCCGGGTAGAAGGAGAAGTCCTGCGGCAAATAGCCGACAAGCCGGCGGATGTGCGCTTTTTCCGACAGCTGCACGCCCGCTATCGAGGCTTTGCCGGAGGTTGGCGCAAGCAGGGTGGCGAGCAGCCGCATCAGCGTCGTTTTGCCTGCTCCGTTAGGCCCTAGCAGCCCATGTATTCCTTCGCCCACCCGGAAGCTGATCTGATTCAGGGCATGCTTGTCCCCATAAGTTTTGGTCAATTGCTCGATTATAAGCTCCATTATGATGACAGCCTCCTACAGTCTCGTCTAGCTATTCCTTGTCCTTATCCGCGCTCCACAGCCACTCCGTTCTTTCCGCCGTTACCCCGGCCCCGATCAGAAGGAGAGACAGCGTCACGCACAGGCCTTGATCGATCTTGCCGAGCCGGATCATCAGGAAGACGGCCCCTGCCGCCGCCGCGACGGAAGCCGCCTTGGCATAGCGTTGCCGCGCTAGCAGCCGGGTGTTGCGCCGCACCTTTTCCGCTTGGCTCCTGTCGTATTCCAGCTCCCGGGCCTTTCGGTACACCTCATCCAGAAACGCTTGCTCCCGCTCGGTTGGCTTCACCGTTTCTCTCCTCCTTCTCGTAGATCTGTCTCAGCTTCTTGCGGGCTCTGTGCAGCAGAACCTTGAAGGTCACCG
This sequence comes from Cohnella boryungensis, assembly GCF_042651945.1. Taxonomy (NCBI): domain Bacteria; kingdom Bacillati; phylum Bacillota; class Bacilli; order Caryophanales; family Paenibacillaceae; genus Cohnella; species Cohnella boryungensis. The sequence continues at coordinate 65,829 of NZ_JBHSED010000035.1, forward strand.
TATTTCTCCGCATGATGGCTGCCGCCTGCGCATACGACAGCTGCTCCATATCGACGAGGTACACCGCATGGCGGTAATCCGGCTTCAGCTCCAGCAGACGCCGCCGCCATTCCCGATCCTCCTCGCGCACGATCGCCGCCCGCTCCGGATCATTCGCGTCGCCGGGCGCGGCACGGCTCCCGTCCGTTCGATCCCGCTCGGAGTCCTCATCGAGGCCAGGGTAGAAGCTCCGGCCGAGAAGCCCCGCTCCGCTCGCGGGACTCCGCTGCTTTTTCCGCAAGGCATCGATGCTTTTGTTGCGGAGGATCGTGAACAAATACGTCTTAAATGAGGCGCGATAATCGTACTTGTCCGGGTAGACGAGCAGATAGGCGAAGCAGTCCTGAGCCAGATCCTCGGCTGCGTGGTAATCCCCGGTCAGATGGTAGGCGAACCTCACGGCGGACTGAAGGTATTGCCGGACCAGCCATTCAAAGGCGTCCCGCTCCCCTTGCCGAAACCGAAGCAGCACGGCCGCTTCCTCTACCGCAACGCCCGCGACCTTTCCTTTGTTCCAGTTCGTCCCAATCGCCTCCCCTCGCGTTGTCCTCTATCCCTTATTCGTACAAGCCTCCGAAAGAGTTACAGTTATTCGGCAAATAGGTTTGCGAGCTTAGTCAAAGCGTCGATTGCTTTGTCATCCTCGGGGATTATACGTTACAATGGAGGCGATGTCTCATACCGAAAGAGGATAAGGCCTATGAAAGTCGTCTTAGCGACGTTAAACGCCAAGTACATTCATACCTCGCTTGCCCTGAGATATTTGAAAGCGTATGCCGGGGACGAGTTCGAGGTGGAGATTGCCGAATATACGATTAAAGACCCCGCGATGGGGATCGCCTCCGATTTGTTTTCCAAACAACCGGACGTCATCGGATTCTCGTGCTACATCTGGAACATCGAAGAAACGATCGTCGTCGTGGATATGCTCAGGAAGGTTCTGCCCGAGACGAAAATCATGCTCGGAGGCCCGGAGGTGTCCTACGATACGGAGTTCTGGATGAATCGGCTGTCCTCCGTCGACTTTATCGTCATGGGCGAGGGGGAGGAAACGTTCCGGGACCTTCTGCGGCAAATCGCGGGGGAACAGAAGTATCACTTCGTATTCGGAATGGCCTATCGCAAGGGAGAGCAGGTCGTCATTACGCCGCCGCGTCCGAAGCTGGATCTGAACGCGATTCCGTCTCCGCATCGCTTCGAAGCTGATCTGGATTCGATGCGCAATCGCGTCGTCTATTTCGAGACGAGCCGGGGCTGTCCGTTCAGCTGCCAATTCTGCTTGTCCAGCATCGAGGTCGGCGTCCGCTATTTCGATATGGAACGGGTGAAGGCGGAGCTGACCTATCTGATCGACAATGGCGCGAAGCTGATCAAGTTCGTGGACCGGACGTTTAATATCAAGCGCGACTATGCCATGGAAATCTTTCAATTTCTGATCGACAACCATCGGGGCTGCGTGTTTCAATTCGAGATTACAGCCGACATCATGAGGCCGGAGGTGCTTGATTTTCTTGCCGAGCATGCCCCGCCGGGCATCTTCCGCTTCGAGATCGGCGTACAATCGACGAACGATCCGACGAATCTGGAGGTGCAGCGCCGCCAGAATTTCGCCAAACTGACGCGCACGGTCGTGAAGGTCAAGGACAGCGGGAAGATCGACCAGCATCTGGATCTCATCGCGGGATTGCCCCACGAGGACTACGATACGTTCCGCAAGACGTTCAACGACGTGTTCGCGCTGCGGCCGGAAGAATTGCAGCTCGGCTTCCTGAAGATGCTTCGGGGAACGGGCTTGCGCATCAATGCCGCAAAATACGGCTACGTCTTCTCGGAGCGGGCTCCGTACGAGATGCTGGGCAACGATCTGATGCCGTTCGGAGACATCGTCAGAATCAAGCGGGTGGAGGACGTGCTGGAAAAGTACTGGAACGCGCACCGCATGGATCGGACGATGGAATATTTGATCGAGAGGGCCTATCCTTCCCCGTTCGATTTTTTCCAGGTGTTCGGAGACTACTGGGAGGGGCGGGGGTGGAGCCGGATCGGTCATCAGCTGGAGGATCTATTCTCCCGACTGTGGGCGTTCCTGGAGCACGACGCGCGTCCGGAGCTGGACCGCGATATCGCCTTCGCGCTGCTGAAGATCGACTACTACCTGCAGCACAAGTACAAGCCCCGCAAGCTCTGGTGGGAGGATCGGCTGGAGAAGAAGGAATGGAGCGCCGCTCAGAAACACGCCGCCGACAAGCTCGGCATGGATGAGCGGGAGCTGCAGAAGAAAGCGGCGTTCGACCGTCTTCCGTTCGATTACGGCGCATGGGTGGAGGAAGGACGGATTGACCGGGGCGCCCCTTCGACGCTCGTATTCCTGTATTCGGGGGAAGAGGCGGGACCGCAGATGGTCGCGCTGCCGCAGCCGGAGGGGCGCGCGGCAGTTAAATAAAAGCAGAGAGGTGACGGATTCATGGTCTATCAAGCAAACCCTGAGCGTTACGGCACGATGAAATACAATCGCGTGGGGCGTTCGGGTCTGAAGATTCCGGCGGTCTCGCTGGGCCTGTGGCATAACTTCGGAGGCATCGACTCCTTCGAGAACGGGCGAGCTCTCGTGCGCCGCGCCTTCGATCTCGGCATTACGCATTTCGACTTGGCCAACAACTACGGGCCGCCTCCCGGATCTGCGGAGACGATGTTCGGGCAGCTTCTCGCAACCGATCTCAAGCCCTATCGGGATGAGCTGGTGATTGCCACCAAAGCAGGCTATCGTATGTGGGAGGGCCCTTACGGAGAATGGGGCTCGCGCAAATATTTGATCTCCAGCCTCGACCAGAGCTTGAAGCGCATGGGGCTGGATTACGTCGATATTTTCTATCATCACAGGCCGGACCCGGATACGCCGCTGGAAGAGACGATGACGGCGCTCGATTACGCCGTTCGCTCCGGCAAAGCGATGTATGTCGGCATATCCAACTATCGCGCGCCGCAGGCGAAGGAAGCGATTCGGATTCTGCGGGAGCTCGGCACGCCGCTGCTCATTCACCAGCCGAATTACAACCTGTTCGACCGCTGGATCGAAGAGGGTTTGCTTGATGTGCTGGAGGAGGGCGGAGCCGGCTCGATCGTCTTCTCGCCGCTTGCGCAGGGCTTGCTGACGAACCGCTATCTGAACGGAATTCCCCAGGATTCCCGCGCGGCCGGCGCATCGGTGTTCCTGAATCAGAGCAACATTACAGCCGACAAGCTGGACAAGGTGCGCGAGCTGAACAACCTGGCCGAGGCCCGAGGCCAATCGCTGGCGCAGATGGCGCTGGCCTGGGTGCTGCGAGGCGAACGCGTCACCAGCGTTCTGATCGGCGCGAGCAAGGTCGAACAGCTTGACGACAACGTTGCGATGCTTAAGGGTCTGGACTTCTCGTCGGACGAGCTGGCGCGCATTGAAACGATTTTGAAATAAGGGTGAGCAGAATGGGCAACGCGATTTCCAGACGCATTGAGGAATTGGAGAAACTGACGGTCCCGCTAACGGCGCAGCCGGATTTGGACGAGTATTGGGAGGACACGCTGCGCAAGTATGCCGCCAAGCCGCTGAACGCGGCAAGAACGCCGGTCGAGACGCCTTTCCGCGAGATGGAGGTGTTCAGGGTCGAGTACGAGGGCTTCGATGACACTCGGATTCAGGGCTGGTATTTGCTCCCCCGTCTCGGACGCGACAAGAAGCTGCCCTGTCTCGTGATCTATCACGGCTATAGCGGAAGCAAGGGGTACCCGGAGGATTACGCCTCTTATGTGATGATGGGCATGGCCGTGCTGGCGATCGACGTGCGCGGCCAGTCCGGGGAGACAGGCAATCTCATGCCGCAGGATTACGGCATGGTGAGGGGCTGGATTACGCAAGGCATTCTCGACCGCGATACGTGCTACTACAAGGCGATTACGATCGACGCGCTCAAGGCGCTCGATTGGGTCGGCGAGCAGCCGGAAATCGACCCCGCCCGCATCTGCGCGATGGGCGGCAGTCAGGGCGGAGGCTTGGCGATGATCGCGGCGGCTCTGTCGGATAAGCTGGCGATTGCCGTGGCCCACATTCCCAATATGTGCTATATGGACTTCGGAATGCTGAATTCGACCAGCTCCCTGACGGAAGCGTCCGCATTCGTGGAGCGGTTCCCCGAGCATCTGGAGACGGTGACTCGCACGCTCAGCTATTATGATAATCTGAATCTCGCTCATCGCATTCGCATTCCGATCTTCGTCACGGTAGGGCTGAAGGATCCGGTCACGATGCCGGAGACGATCTATGCCGCGTACAACCGGATCGAAGGAGACAAGAGCATTTCCGTATTTCCGTTTACCGGTCATGCGGTTACGGGCGGACAGAATCGCCAGGCCTGCGACTTCATTGCCTCCCGGCTACTGAAGTAGCTCGTCCATGATCTGCATTCTGCCCGCCGGAGACCAACTCATGCCGACCCAATTGGGAGTCATGTGAAGCTGATTGTTTTGCACCGCCCGAATGGCGTTCCATTTCGGGCTTTTTCTTATTTCCGAGAAGATGGCGCGATCGTCCGGATGGAAGAACAGGTCCTGTACGAACAGGTGGTCCGTTTCGATATCCGGGTACTTATCCGGCGAGAACTCGACGCTCATCACGTTGACGGGCACGCAGAAGCCCGGCTTCAGCTCAAGCTCCTCATAGATCAATTCGTTAAGCGGGTGGGCCGACATTCCTTGTATTCGAATCAGCTTATGGATGACCCTCATGATGGTCAACGATTGGTCGCCGTATCGCGACCTTAGCTGTTTGCGGCTGAGCTCAAGCTTGCGGTCCAGTTGCTTGAAATTGCGCATCGCCGCGTCCTCTCTTCCGACAATCTCCGCCAACCGCTCGTAATTAGCCCGCCAGTCCATGCTCTGGGCGAGAATAACGGTTGGAGCGATGCTCTCGAACTGATCGAGGAAAGGCTTCTGGTAGTCGTCGCACACAATCAGGTCCGGCGCGGAGCTTCGAAGCTCCTCGATTCGTCCGGCGACTACCGCGTGATAGGCATCCTTATCCATGGTCTTGTCCTTGTGGCAATTGGTCGAATAGACCGGAGAGGTGCCCAGCGTAAGCAGAATATCGTTGAAGCGAAGGGCGGACACGACGGCCACCCGCAGATTCGTTCTTCGTAGGTATTGGGTCGGAGAGAGTCCCACCTGACGCTTGAACATTCGGCTGAAATAAAACTCGTTCCCGAAGCCGCTGGCTGCGGACACATCCTTGACGGAGCCGCTTCGTCTTTCGGCGAGCATGCGCTTTGCTTGCTCGACCCGATAGCCGTTCAGGTAATCGATCGGCGACACGCCATGAATTCGCTTGAATTCCCGGGAGTACGACGTCGGGGTGAACCCGGAGATTTCGCTTAGCGTCTCCAGCTTGATCTTCTCGCTGTAGTGCTGGCGAATATAAACAAGGCTCTGACCGATGCCTTGCTCGATCGACCGGCTCTCGCGAGGCAGCGAATCGTTCGGGAGCACCTCCTGCAGCAGCCCATAGAACAGCACCTGCAAGCGGAAGCGATCGTACGGGTGGTGCGTGTACAGACGATACGCTTCCTTTATCTTGTCGAGGACGGCTAGCGGCTGGCTGATCGCGATTTCCCCATTGGGCCAGATCGGCTCGTCGGGGGAGTCCCCACGCGAGAGCGTGTCCCATGCCCCTCGGCTTTTTATCAGCGTCGGGCTTTCTATCCATAACAGATAGAGCTCCGCATGGTCTCCCCGGCGAATAAACTCGACCTTCGTTCCGGGAGCGGCGTGGAATAGCGTGTGAGGCTTGACGTTGTACTGCGAATCCCCGATCTGCACGATGCCTTCGCCCTTGGCGACGTAGCAAAGAAGCCGGACGGGAGCGCGAAATCGGCGGGCGGACGACATTCTTCCCATATAGCGACGGTAGACGGAGGAGAGCAGCATGAGCGGCAGCGTGTTGGGCAAGGTGGATGGGATAGCCAAAGGATCGCCTCCTGCACGGGTGTGAGATAAAAAAAGTCATCGATTCTGGACATAATCGGTCATGTACAAAGAAATATACCCTCATTATAATTGATAAGGATTCTCATTATCACCAACTATTTTGAGGGGGACTTCTACTAATGGTTCAGACACGAGTGAAAAAACAAGCAAGCGTTGCAATTATAGGCCTGTTGCTTATGTTATTTATAGCAGCTTGCGGGAACAACGGCAATTCAGGCAACGCGCAGCCTTCGGCATCCGCCGAGTCTTCTCCGCCGGCATCGGCCGCGGCAACTCCGACCGCCTCCCCATCCGCAAGCGCCGCCGACGTTCGCACGGTTAAGGATGCGTTCGGAGAGGTGACCGTACCGGCGAACCCGCAACGGGTCATCGTACTGTCTTCCTCCGGATTGGACAATCTGCTTGCGCTGGACGTCAAGCCGATCGGAGCTCCGTACAGCGTGTCCGTGAATGCCAACTTCTTCGCCTATCTGGTCGATAAGACGGAAGGAATCGAGAACACGGGAACGACGGATCAGCCGAATCTGGAGACGATCGCCAAGCTGAACCCTGATCTGATCATCGGACAAAGGGACACGCACGAAGCGATCTACGAGGATCTGAAGCGCATCGCGCCGGTCTTCCTGTCCGAGAGAGTATCGAACGATTGGAAGGGACTGTTCCGCGATCAGGCTGATGCCGTCAACAAGCTGGCCGAGGCGGAAAAGCTGATCGAGCAATTCGATGCTAATATCGCCAAGTTCAAGACGGATATGGGCGATACAGCGGCGACCAAGACGGTGACCCTGATTCGTCCTCGGGAGGATCATATTCGGATTTATACCGAGAACTCCTTTGCCGGCTCCATCGTGAAGGAAGCGGGATTGGTTCGCCCTGCCAAGCAGCAGGGGGTGGAAGAAATCCATATCAAGATTACCGAGGAGCAAATCGGCGATATGGACGCGGAGGTGCTGATCTCGTTCGGACGCGAGAGCGAAGCGGATTATTTCAACAATCAAATCTTGAAAAACCCTCTGTGGAACACGCTTGCGGCCGTTAAGAACAACGAGGTTCATATGGTCAACTGGGAAATTTGGCTGAGCGGTCAGGGCATCCAGGCTGCCAATCTGATCCTTGACGATCTGAACACCTTCTTCCTCGGTCAATAAAGGAGGACTGACGTGGTCATACGACTGACGGGAATCGGGGTAGGCCTGCTCCTGGTGCTTGCGCTCCTGGGCGCTAGCATCGCGTTAGGCAAGCAGGCTATCCCTCTCTCGGAGGTTTACCGGTCCTTCGTTCATTTCGACGGCTCCAGAGAGCATCTGATCGTACAGACCGTACGTATTCCGAGAGCGTTGATCGCGATGGCCGTCGGAGCCTGCCTGTCCATGGCCGGGGCGATCATGCAGGCCGTTACGCGCAACGGTCTGGCCGGACCGGAGCTGTTCGGAGTCAACCAGGGAGCCGCCTTCCTCATTGTGATCCAGCTTTATCTCGTGGGCAGCCTCTCGGGCTCGCAGTCCATCGCTTATGCCTTCATCGGCGCCGGCGCGGCGGGTGCGCTTGTCTATATGATGGGGACGATCGGCTCCAGCGGCTTAACACCGCTTAAGCTGATTCTGGCCGGCTCGACGATTAATCTGCTGCTGGGCGCGTTAACCCAGGGAATCTTGGTGTTTGACGAGCAATCGCTCGACACGATGAGGTTCTGGCTCGCCGGTTCTCTGACGGGTAGAAGCTCCGCGGTTCTTGAACAGGCCGCTCCCTTCATGATTGCGGGAGTCGTCATCGCCCTGACGATGGGCAGACAGATCAATCTGCTGAGCCTCGGCGAAGAGACGGCGCAAGGACTCGGCCTGCGCAACGGCTGGGTGAAGGGACTGGCATTGGTCGCGGTCATCCTGCTGGCCGGTTCTTCCGTCGCGCTGGCGGGGCCGATCGGCTTTGTGGGTCTGGCTGTGCCGCATGTGACCCGTTATCTCGTCGGGCAGGATTATCGATGGGTGCTGCCTTACGCGGCTATTTTCGGAGCCATCCTTCTCTTGCTGGCGGATATCGCGGCGAGATTCGTCATCCCGTCCCAGGAAATCTCGGCCGGGGTCATTACGGCGTTGCTGGGCGCGCCATTCCTGATCTACCTGGCGCAAAGGAGAGAATAGAACATGGCGATCTCCATGATGAAGGGCAGAAGCCCGTTTCTTCTCTTCCTGCTGGTCCTTGGCATCCTTAATGTCCTTGTGTTGTTTCTACAGATCATCAAGGGAGACTTTCCGATTCCCGTAGCGGAGGCGCTGAAGGCCATTGCCGGGGGCGGGAGCGAGCGGTTCGATCTGGTTGTGAACCGCTTCCGCTTCCCGCGCGCGCTGGTTGCCTTCCTGGCGGGAGCGGGTCTCGCGCTGTCCGGCGCGATTCTGCAGGGCGTCACGCGCAATCCGCTCGCCTCGCCTGGCGTGCTGGGGCTGAACTCCGGGGCGGCGTTGGTGACGGTATCCTGCACGGTGCTGTTTCCCTCCATTCCTGTCGCACTGCTGCCTCTCGCGGCTTTTGCGGGCGCTTTCGCCGCCGGGCTGCTGTCCTATCTGCTGGCTTGGCGAAGGGGGCTGTCGCCCGTCAGACTCGTGCTCGTCGGAGTCGGAATTGCGGCATCGGCGGGCGCCATCGTCAGCTTCCTGCTGACATTCAGCGACTTGACCCAGGCGAAGCGGGCGGTCATCTGGATGTCCGGCAGCGTGTACGGAAGGAGCTGGGAGCACTTCTGGCCGATGCTCCCGTGGCAGGTTGGCGCTGTCGTCATCGTGCTCCTGCTGGCCCGAAGGCTGGACGTGCTTCAATTGGGAGACCCGATTGCCGCGGGCCTCGGTATGCGGCTGGAGAGGACGAGAGCGTTGCTGCTCGTCGTAGCGGTCGCCTCTGCCGGAGCTGCGGTGGCGATGGCCGGAACGATCAGCTTCGTCGGCTTGATGGCGCCTCATCTGGCCAGGTACATGGTCGGCTCCAGATCGATTCGAATGGTGCCCGTCGCGATCCTGACGGGCGGTCTGCTCGTGAATACAGCCGATCTGCTGGGACGCACGCTTGTCACGCCTCTGGAAATCCCTTGCGGAATTCTTATTGCCGTCATTGGCGCTCCGTATATGATTTACCTGCTGTTCAAGAAACGAAATCAATAAGCCGAGGGGGGACTTTCTCCATGCCCGACAGCCATTATCCGGTTGCCGATCTGATAAGGAAGCGAAGAACGGTCAGGCAGTTCAAGGACGACCCGATACCTCTCGCCTTGCTGATGGAATTGATCGAGATTGCCAATTGGGCGCCCAATCACGGGCTTCGCGAGCCATGGAGGTACATTCTGTACCGGGAAGAAGCGCGCGAAGCCTTCACGAAAGCCGTGCTTCGAGCCATGTCTGCGGAAGAGGTGGCGAAGTACGGAGAACAACGCGCCAAGGATTATGCGACGATTCCCTGTCATCTGATCGTCGCCATGAAGGAGGACCCGCGCCAGAAGCAATGGGAGGAGGATTTCGGCGCGGTGTGCAGCTGGATTCAAAGCTTTCAGCTTGCCGCATGGGAGCGGGGAGTAGGCGTCGTATGGAAGACCAATTCCTATATCTTCTCCCTCCGGTTTCGTGAAGCCGTCGGAGTCGGGGACGGCGAGAAGGTGGTCGGCGTTCTGCACATCGGCTATCCGGACGCTATTCCGGAGCCCAGACCGCGCTCGGCGGCAGCAAGCAAGCTGACTGTACATGGATAGCTCCGCATGACGAACCGCATAAACGCCCCTCGCTAATCCGGCTTGTCGGAGGAGCGAGGGGCGTTTATGCATTGCGTCAAGGCCCGCATTGAACTAGGGCCAGCCGGAAAGCGAGAGAGGAGAGCTTGTGTCCGGGCTCGATCAGCGATCCTTGTATAACTCTCTCATGACATGCCCGAGCTCGGGCACGACCAGCCGAGTCATCGCAAGACGAACCGCAGCGGTGGAGCCCGGCATAGAGAAGACGGCGGTCGTGCCGATCGTTCCGGCAATCGCGCGCGACAGAATGGCGGCGGACCCGATGTCTTCGGTGAAGCTCAAGTAACGAAAGATTTCTCCGAAGCCGGGCATTTCCTTGTGCAATTGATCGCGTACCGCCTCATAGGTCGTATCGCGGCCCGCAATGCCCGTGCCGCCATTAAGCAGCACCGCTTCTACAAGCGGGTTGGCGGCGGCAGCGCGCAGCAATTCGGCGATGCCCTCGTAATCGTCCTTCACAATGGCATACTCGGCGACCGTGTGCCCGGCGTCCTCCAGCAGCCGCCGAATCAGCTGTCCGCTCTTGTCGGTCTCCGGCGTGCGGGTGTCGGAGACGGTGAGAATGGCGCAAGCGACCCGAGCAGGGGCTTCGCGTCGATGCTGTTCCGTCGAAGCTGACAATTCGCCATCACCTCCTCTTCCTGATGAAGCCGGCAAAAAAGCGAAGCCGCTTCCCGGTGGTCCGAAGGGCGGCTCCGCTGCTTGCGGCCTTTTATTCCCGGTCTGGAGCCGGCTTCTGCGAATGATCGCTCCCCGCTGCGGAGGCCGAAGCCGACGGTCCGCTGCTAGACTTGCCGAGACCGAAGCCTGCCGGAGAAGAAGGGAGGCTTCCCTTCTCTTCTGCGGAGCTCAAGGAACCGCTCTCGGACGGATTCGCGGCGCTTGCCGCTTCTCCCTGATCTGTCGCATTGTCCCGAATGAGGCGATCGACGATGGCCGGAACGACCAGCGTAAGCGCATAGGCCAGCGTCATCCATACCGAATAAGCATGATGCTGCCCTTCGCTGAACGACGGGAATACCGAATCCCGATGCCAGATCGAGAACGTATTGAGCACAAGCCCGACTGTTGCCGCCACGAACCCGAAGCGGGTCGCGGAGCCGCGTTCTCGCAGCAGCCGCAGCCTCACGATCAGGGCGAGGCCGATCAGCAGCAGGAAGGACAGCATTTCCAGCAGAAATAATGAGGAACCGAAATAAGGATCGCCTACCTCCAGCACGACCCAGTCCCCGAACAACAGGAAGAACAGGGTGGGAACGGCCCATACCGCCACTCCCAATCCCGTTAAAATAAGACCCTGCCGCAAGGTCATCCCTTCCTTTCAACCCTCTGTGTATTGGCCAACGTTTTTCTCTATCATTCGACAGCAGTCGCCCATAATCCTCTTAGCTGATTTCTACGGATAGGAAGCAGTGTGCTAATTAGGATTAAGGCAACAGACTGCGCAGCACGGTCATCGAGCCGTCGAGCGTATAAGCGCCCAGGTTGGCCGGAAGAAGGAAGCAGTCGCCGGCTTTGGCGTCGACCAGACCGCTTTCCCAGCCGATCGTGCCGCTGCCTTCGCAGACGATCAGAATGACGAAGCTGTCCGCGTGAGTAGACAGCGTCCAAGGGCCGCGAACGACGCCTTTGTCCGTCTTGAAATAGGGAGACTTGGCAAGCGTGAGCCATTCTCCGGCCGTCGCGCCGGACGTATCCATACGCTCGGCTCCCGAATCCTCATAAGCGGTTACGTTCAACGAGTCCTCGATGTGCAGCTCGCGCGGTTTGCCGTCAAGGCCCGGACGATCGTAGTCGTACAAGCGGTAGGTCGTATCCGAGTTTTGCTGAATTTCCGCCACGAGCACGCCGGCGCACAGCGCATGCACGGTGCCCGCGGGAATGTAGAAGGTGTCGCCCGCTTTTACGGACACCTCTTGGAGGCAATCCATAATCCGGCCTTCCTCGATCGCTTGGGCCATTCTTGCGCGATCGACTCCCGGCTTCAAGCCGTAGATGATTTTGGCGTCCGGCTTGGCGTCCAGCACGTACCACATTTCCGTCTTGCCCAGCTCGCCCTGCGGGAGCTTCTCGTAAGTATCGTTAGGGTGCACCTGGATGGACAAGTCGTCGTTGCAGTCCAGCAGCTTGATCAGGAGAGGAAAACGTCCGTTGGCCGAAGCCGCGCCTTTCTTCCCGAACCAGGCTTCGCCGACTTGACGGCGAATGTCATCCAGGCCTTGGCCCGCAAAGGCTCCGTTGGTGACGTGCGACACGCCGTTCGGGTGATCGGCGATCATCCAGCCTTCGCCGATCGCGCCGGCGGGAACGTCGAAGCCGAATGCTTCCAGCGCGCGTCCGCCCCATACTCTTTCCTTGAACTCGGGTTTAAAATGCAAAGGATAAGGTTGTACACTCATCTTAAATAACGCCTCCTCGGTAGGTTGACTGCAGATAGAGCAATTGCGCTGCTTGATTAAGAAATGAACATCCGGCATATGGGAACCGGTTGACGACTATTCCTTCTTGCTCAAAGCAATCAGGTAAGGAGAGGCCGGCTTTTGCGGAAAACGATAGAGCACGGCCTGGGCTATGCTCTGCGGCAGGCTGGCCGCCCAAGCCTCGACCGCTTCGGCCTCCGCCTGCCCGCCTTCGTGCCCGGGGTAAACCACTACGGTAAGCGCGCCTCCGCCCCGCAGAAGCCTCAGCGCTCCTTCCAGCGCGGCAATCGTCGTCTCCGGCTTCGTGATCAGCGAAGAGGATGCCCCCGGCAGGTAGCCGAGGTTGAACATCACCGCCGCAATCCGGCCATGCGCGACGCGGGGGAGCCTGCTCTCCATCGTCTCATGCCCTGCCAGCAGCAGCTCGACAGGCGCGAGCGTCTCGGGCTCGCGCTCCTGCGCGAGACGGTTCGCCGTGCTGTCCAGCGCCTCGGCCTGAACGTCGAATGCGTACACCCGTCCGCCCGGGCCGACCGCACGGGCCAGAAACAGCGTATCCGAGCCGTTGCCGGCCGTCGCATCCACGACGTGATCGCCATGGCCGACGCGCTCCTTCACCCAGCGATGAGCCTGGCTAAGGACGGACAGGAAGCCCATGCGAATCTCCTCCCCAAGCCTTACCCTGCCAGCTGTTGCGGCGAACCAGCTCGTCATCGATGGCATTAAGCACTTCCCACTTCCGAAGGCTCCACATCGGCCCGATCAGCAGATCTCTCGGCGCATCGCCGGTCAGGCGATGGACGATCATGTCCGGAGGCAGCAGCTCCAGCGAGTCGACGACCAGCGAGACGTATTCGTCCATGTCCAGGAAGCGAAGCAGGCCTTCCTTCCATTGTCTGACCATCGGAGTTTTGCGCATCAGGTGCAGCAGGTGGATTTTGATCCCTTGGACATCCATGGCGGATACCGCCTTGACGGTATCCAGCATCATATCGCGCGTCTCACCGGGCAGGCCGTGGATGATGTGCGCGCAGACTCGAATTCCTCGCGCTCTCAGCCGGTTGACCGCATCTACGAAGCACTCGGTGTCGTGGGCGCGGTTGATCAGCCGGGAGGTGGACTCGTGAATCGTCTGTAAGCCCATCTCAATCCATAAATACGTGCGTTCGTTAAGCTCCGCCAGGTAATCCACGATATCGTCCGGCAAGCAATCGGGCCGGGTCGCGATGGACAAGCCGACGACTCCCGGCTGCTGCAGAATGACCTCGTAGTATTCGCGCAGCGTCTCCAGCGGCGCATATGTGTTCGTATAGGCCTGGAAATAACCGATATATTTGGCTTCCGGCCACTTCTGGTGCTGGCGGTCTCGAATATGATTGAACTGCGATACGAGATCGTCCCGCCTGCTGCCGGCGAAGTCGCCGGAGCCTCTCGTGCTGCAGAACGTGCAGCCCCCGGCGGCGATGCTTCCGTCGCGGTTCGGACAGGTGAAGCCGGCATCGAGCATCACCTTGAATATTTTGGCTCCGAACGTCTCGCGCATTTCGTAATTCCAGGTATGAAATCTTTTGTCCGTCCAGAGCAGCGGGGCTTGCTCCGCCTTGTCGGTCGTAACCATCGGGCATCCGTCCTTTACAGAAGTCGCTATCATTGTAGCGAATATCCGCCCAAATTGCGAGTGCGGCACAGGGACTCCATCGGGTTTCATTCCGATTTCCGATCAATGAGACCGGGTTCGATTCCAAACAAACATCGATCCTCCGGCTTCTGCGGCTTGCAACACCTAACATGATATGTTATATTAAAAATGCGACAGATCAATAAACATATCTGACATCGCAGCATTATCCACAGCCTAATTCATGTCGTTATCATATCTAGGGCACGCTAGATGCCGCCACCCTAAACTATCCGATTGGAGAGGTGATTGTCATGAATACAAACGTACGCATTCCTCAAGGAGACGATACGGTCAAGATCGAGCTGACGGTGAAGGAAGTATTGGCGCTGGCCGGTGCCAAGTTCCCCAATAACCACGGAATCGAGATTTCCGCCAGGAAGAAGCTCAACAGCGTCATTCAGGGCCACTACATGGAAGACGGCAAACAAACGCACTGACGATAAGGAATACGCATTCAAAGGATTTTAACCCATTTAATGGGTTTATGCTTATTCATAGTCACGGTCCAAGTGGAACCGACCGCATGATCCTATAAGGGATGCGGTCGGTTTTTTTGGCGTTCTCGCGCCGAGGGACAAGGCCTGTGTTTTTTCTTGTCAGCCGCCGTTGACAAAAATTGCTCTTGGTCATATAGTTAGTTACATGAGTAACTAACCGAATAACTTAAAGGAAGAGAGGGGAGAGACCATGAGCACGATTATGGATGACGGCCGCCCCATCTTCGTACAGATTGCCGAGCGAATAGAAGACGACATTCTGGAGGGCAGGCTGCCGGAAGAATCGCAGGTTCCCTCAACCAATCAGTTCGCCGCCTTCTATCAGATTAATCCCGCGACTGTGATGAAAGGCGTCAATCTGCTTGTCGATCAAGGCATTCTGTACAAGAAAAGGGGGATTGGCATGTTCGTGGCCGAGGGAGTCAGACAGCGAATTGTCGAGAAGCGGAAGGAACAATTTTACGAGCAGTACGTCGTGGCGATGGTGAAGGAAGCCGAAAGGCTGGGCATATCGGCGGAGCAATTGTCCGACATGATCAGAAGAGGAGCGAATGAACAATGACGACTATCGTAGAGGTAAGCGATCTTACGAAAGCCTACGGTAAGGTCAAAGCCGTAGACAGCATCAGCTTCAAGCTGGAGGAAGGCAAAATATACGGCTTATTGGGAAGCAACGGCGCCGGCAAAACGACGGTGATGCACATGCTTACGGCACAGCTGTTTCCGACGTCAGGCAGCATCAAAGTGTTCGGGGAGGAGCCGTACGAGAACGAGCGGGTGCTGAGCCGGGTATGCTTTATTAAAGAAAGTCAGAAGTATCCGGATACGTTCACCGTCGCGGATGTATTGAGGCTGTCCCCGCAGTTTTTTCCGAACTGGGATGCGGAATTCGCCAATGCCTTGATCAAGGATTTTCAATTGCCGCTGAAGCGCAAGATGAAGAAGCTGTCCAGGGGCATGCTATCGGCCGTCGGAATCGTCGTCGGTCTGGCCAGTCGGGCGCCGCTGTCGATATTCGACGAGCCCTATCTGGGACTGGACGCCGTGTCCAGAAATCTATTCTACAACCGGCTGCTCAACGACTATGCGGAGTTTCCGCGAACGATTGTGTTGTCCACGCACCTGATCGATGAAGTAAGTCAGCTTCTGGAGCACGTTCTGGTCATCGACCGGGGCCGAATTCTGCTGAATGAGGAAGCGGAGGCATTGAGGGGAAGGGCTTCGAACGTCGTAGGAACGGCTTCCAAGGTCGAGCTGTTTCTGGCGGACAAGAAGACGATTCACCGCGAGGCTATAGGCGGACTTACGTCTGCGACGGTATTGGGGGCTCTGACGGCCAGGGACCGTTCCCATGCCGAGGAGCTGGGTCTGGAGCTGACCCCGGTGTCGCTGCAGCAGATGATCGTTCATCTGACGACCAGAACAAGCGGAAATAAGGAGGGGACGGCATGAAGGTAGCGGGGGTAGTACGAACGCATTTCGCGGATAGATGGTCCTGGCTCGCATGGCCTTGGATTATTCTAGGCATAAGCTTTCTCTGCAATTTGGTCATCGCAAGCACAGTCAGCGAAGAGATCAAAACCGGAGGGCTGGTATCGATCTTTATTTATATGCTCGTGCTGGGAATTGTCAGCGTAGGGCAGATGTTTCCGTTTCTCATCGCATTCGGTGTTCGAAGGAAGGACTTCTTTCTCGGAACGGCCGTTACGGTCGTCCTGACATGCGGTGCGGCGACGGTCATCCTGCTTGCTATGGGATGGCTTGAGAAGCTGACGAACTATTGGGGAGGCAAATTGCACTTTTTCCGAGTGGCCTACATTCTGGAAGGCCCCTTGCTTCAGGACTTCTGGATATCGTTTGCCCTCCTGCTTAATCTGTTCTTTTGCGGCTTCGCGATTTCTGCCTTGTATCGCAAGTTCGGGCGCAACGGCACCTTCGCCTTTTTTATCCTGCTCGGTCTGATCCTGACCTGTATGTTCTATTTGGTGACCTTCTACGACAAATGGCAGGCGATTGCCGACTGGGTATCGGGTCTGACCGTGATTAGTCTGGCGAATGGGGCTTTCCTGCTGACGCTTCTCTACGCCGGAGCCGCCTACCTGATGCTTCGCAAAGCAACGAACTAACTTATGTACGACAACGAAGAAATGGCGTTGCCGGGTTAATCCGGCAACGCCATTTCCTATCCCTATGTCTTTAACGATGAATCGCATGGAACGCCATGGAACAATTGGGATCCAGCGCTTTGATGTCTCGCATGACCCGGGCTTGCTCCAGACGGCTCACGGTGCACAGAATCAATCTTCCGTCCTGTTGCCCATCCGAGGGACCGTCGTTCAGAAATACGACCTCTTTGCCGAATTTGCTGCGAAGCGCCTGGCGAATCTCCTCGCCATGCTCGCTTTTGATCCATACCATCCTGGTCATGGAAAACCCGCTCATTGCGAAGTCGGCCATCCGGTAAGCAAGGAGGAAGGCTACGATGGAGTACATCGCCTCGTCCCATCCGAATACAAAGCCTCCCGACAGCAGAATCGCGCCGTTCACGAGCCACATGATTTTTAACGTTCTCGCGGGCGAGGCTTTGGACAGCATGGCCACGCCGTCGGCGGAATCGATGAAGCCTCCGTAACGCAGCACCATCCCGATCCCGATGCCGAGGGCGATTCCGCCTGCGGCGGCAGATGCGAGCGTGTGGTCCATCAGAGCCGGAGCCGGATGAAGGAAAAAGGCGGAAAGCGATAGAACAGCCAAGCCCATAAGCGTCATCAAACGCGTCTGGGAGTCGAACTTGCGGTAACGCAGCAGCACGAACGGCAGATTAAGCAGGAACAGGAACAAGCCTAATCGCATTTCCGTGAGATAAGAGAAGATCGCGGAGACGCCTGTGACGCCTCCGACAATCATCTTGTGCGGAACGAGAAACAGCTCTAGACCAACCGCTGACAGAAGAGAGCCCACCAAGACGAAAAGAAGCCGGTTGGTGAAGCGCATGCTGGTCATGACGGCATTCACTCCCTTTCTTGCCATATCAGAAAGTATAACACTTGGACTTCTTATCCGATCTGATAGCTCGATACAAAACGTCTGCCGCCTTACCTACTGACGGCGAAGCCGTTTTTACTTGCCATATCAGAAAGTATAACATTTGTACTTCTTATCCCATCTGATAGCTCGATACAAAACGTCTGCCGCCGTACCCGAGGACGGCGAAGCCGTTTTTACTTGCCATATCAGAAAGTATAACATTTGTACTTCTTATCCCATCTGATAGCTCGATACAAAACGTCTGCCGCCGTACCCAAGGACGGCGGAGCCGTTTTTACTTGACGATACAGGTTTGACAAGTTTCACGCATATCCTTCTCTGAATCGTCTCCGCAAAGCTTCTCCGGCTGTCGGAGGACGCCGAAGGCGTTTTTGCTTGGGTCAGGAAGAAGCTTCGGGCTTTTTCTTTGACTTTCCGAGGATGAAATTCATTCCTTTGTAGATCGCCTTCGTTTCCTTGGTCAGAAGCGGACCGAGGATCGCGAGGATGAGCACATACAGCGCCGCGAACGGCTGAATGATCGGCAGCAAGCCGCCAGCCTTGGCGATGTTGGCCATAATGATGGAAAACTCGCCGCGGGCTACGATGGTCAAGCCGATATTGATCGAGGCCTTCGGAGATAATCCCGCAGTGCGTCCGGCGAGCATGCCCGCGGCAAAGTTGCCGATGAGCGTAAGAATGACGGCTGCGATGGATAACCACACCGCTCCCCCGAGCGTAGTTGGATCGATCGTCAGACCGAAGCTGAAGAAGAAGATTGCCCCGAAGAAATCGCGGAACGGAAGAATCAGCTTCTCGATGCGTTTCATATGCTCGGTTTCTGCCAATACGAGACCGATGAGCAGGGCGCCGATCGCTTCGGCTACGTGGATCGTCTCGGAAAATCCGGCAATGAGGAACAGCGTGGCGAATATGACCAGCCCGAACAGCTCATTGGAGCGTATGTCGAGCACCTTGTTCAGCCAGGGGACCAATTTGCGCCCGATGATGAGCAGACCCAGCATGAATACGAGCGCGATCACAGCGGACAGGATTACGCCGCCGACCGAGCTGGAGCCGCTAAGCACGAGTCCCGACAGAATGGAGATATAGACGGCGAGGAAGACGTCCTCGAACATGATGATCCCCAGAATCATCTCGGTTTCCGGATTGGCGGTTCGCTTCAGGTCAACGAGCACCTTGGCTACGATGGCGCTGGAGGAAATGGTTGTAATTCCCGCGGCGACCAACGTTTCCTGAAGGCCGAAGCCGGAGGCCCAGCCGAATACCAGGCCTAGCGTAAAGTTAATGGCGATATAGATCGTACCGCCGACAGCGATGGATTTGCCTGATTTGACAAGCCGTCCGACGGAAAACTCCAGCCCAAGGTAGAAGAGCAGGAATAGAACGCCGATCCGCCCCATGAATTCGATCAACGGGGTGCTTTGGATAAAACGGAAGTCCAGATGCCACAGCTCGAACGAGTGCGGACCGACGGCCATCCCGATCAGAATGTAGAACGGAATGACCGAAAACCGCAATTTTGCCGACAACAAACCAGCCAGGGCGATGAGCGCGATCGCCAGGCCAACCTCCAAAACCATATGATCCATAGGCGGTTAAGGAGTCCCGTGGAGGAGAATTTTCTTCAACTCTTTGTGTTGCCCGCGCTCCCCGGCAACGATGAGGGTCGTGTCTGCAGACAGGGTGAAATCGGGCCCCGGATTAATGTGCTTCGCATGGTTGGGACCAAGCACCGCGATGATCGTCGCGCCCGAATTTTTGCGGATGTGGAGCTCTCCGATGGTTTTGCCGACGCAAGCATAGCTGGAGTCGATCTTGTACCATTCGATAATCAGATCGTCGATGGCCACTTCGATCGTTTCGAGCATCTTGGGCTTATACGTCATGCCCCCGATGATGGCCGCCACCATTCTGGCTTCGTCGTCTTCAAGCGAGATCATGGAGATGCTGGTCTCCGGGTCTTCGTATTCGAAGTGGTAGCATTCGCGACGTCCGTCGTCGTGAACGATAATGACAAACTTATCGCCGCTGCGAGTTGTCATTTGAAACTTTTTTCCAATGCCGGGAAGATCACTTTCGCGAATATTCATGGTGTTAAAACCCCCTAAAGTTAGGATTCACATCTAGGTGCGAACATATGACAAGCAAGCCGTTAAATCCTCAGTAGGATTACGGGTGCCTAGGCTCGCACATACGATGTGGTGAACTTCAAGGGCATTAACAGCAGTTTTCTTATTCGGATGGAATGAAGGGGTAGAAAAGCGCACTTGCGCGTAGGCAAGCGGTAAGAGGGATAGGCCAAAAAACGGAAATGAAACAGATACAGAAGAAGCGCCGCAAGAAACAGAAGCTTGCAACTTGGCGAAGGAGAAGTCCTCTTCGTAGCCTTGACGCTGTTGGGAACGTCGTGAGACAAGGAGGAGCTGCTCGACGTCATAAAATTATCGCCGATGGAGACCGTCGGCATGCACAGCAGAAGAAATGCAACAAGAAGGAAAAGGACGAACGAAACGCTTCGAAACGGCTGTAACCTTTTCTCCAATCCTTTCCCTCCTCTGCATTCTTATATTACTATGATACCATATCGGATGCGGTATCCTCAATTCCGGCGAACCGTCTATTTAGGGAACGCAAGCAAAGTTTTCCTCTTTCGGAACGATATGCTACACTGCATTATCGGAACAGGAATATCGGTAAGGAGTGGGAAAGTGAGAAGAGAGCTTCATCGCAAGGCCTACGCATGGGCGAGCGCAGCCGCCGTTCTATTCGTCGGGGTCAGCTGGCTGATCTTCAAGGAAAGAGCGGAGTCGTTCGATTCGGCGGTCATCGGGGCGGTGCAGGGCAGGGAGACGGCGGCGTTAACCAGCCTTGCCAAAGCATTCAGTTGGATTGGCTCTACGGTGGGCGTCGTGACGATCTCCATCGTTATTATGCTGTTTTTGGGATTGAGACTCGGACATCGCAAGCAACTGGTCATGTTCATCGCTTCGGTCGGGGGAGCGGCTTTGCTGAACGGGATATTGAAATCCGGCTTTCAGAGGGAGCGTCCGAGCTTGATGAGGCTGATCGAGGAAACGGGCTACAGCTTTCCCAGCGGACATTCCATGGCGGCTTTCGCGCTATACGGCGCGCTGGCTTATCTGCTATGGAGGCACGTCGACAATCGGGGAGGGCGAATTGTTCTCATAGGCCTGTGCTCGCTGGTGATTCTTTGTATCGGCTTGAGCCGAATTTACTTGGGCGTACATTATCCGAGCGACATTATCGGAGGCTACTTGGCGAGCGGCGTGTGGCTGGGCTTATGTATCGAAGCGCTGCACTTCTGGACAACGGTTCGGACAAGCAAGGCAAGGCTCGGCTGAGCATCAAGCAAGCGGCGGGAGCAAGCGATCCGCGTCTAGGCTACAGGCTTCGCCGATCGATTGCTCCCGTTCAGTCGGCTATTCGACTACGATAAAGCCTTTCATGGCATCGTGCCCTTGTCCGCATTGGATCGAGCAATGATATTCGTAAGAGCCTGCTTTATCAAGCTTGACCTCAGCGCTTTCGTTGTTCTTGAGCTTGACTCCAAGATCCGCGATTTCAATGCCGTGCGCGCCCTGCTCGTTTTTCAGCGTCAATTTGATCGTGTCTCCGACTTTGGCTTTAATTTCCGCGGGCTCGAATTTCCAGTTAGTGGCCTTGATCGTCACCTCGTGAGCCCCTGCGCCTCCTTCGGCGGGCACGGTTTCGGTTGCTGCCGGAGAGCTTACGGACGGCGACGGAGAGGCGGCGTTGTTCTTTTTCCCGCAGCCGCTCAGAGCGACAGCCAAAGCGAGCAAGGCAAGCGCGAATAACGATGCTGTTTTTTTCATGGGTAATGGACCTCCTTGAAATGTGTATTTCCTAACCCTAATATGCCCATATGCTTCCCTTCAATTGCCGGGCAGACGCAGGCGATTGCTGGATTGCGCCGGAACGGCGGCGCTGTTGTTAGGATACCCTTTTCCGTTCCGGGGAAAACAGACGGCGGCGGGTGCGAAAGCCCCTTTACAAGGATGTCCTCTTTGATCACAATAGGATTCATTGACTTACGCTTGGGCAGCCGCAAGCTGCGGGAGGAATAGAAGATGAGACTTCGCGGTAGAAAAAGCTTTAAGGAGAATCTGGAACGACAGCAGGATCTGATCGTTCTGGAGCCGCAGCAATGGAAAGGACGCTGGAGCGAGTTCTTCGGCAACGACAACCCGATTCATATCGAATGCGGCATGGGCAAGGGACAGTTTATCAGCCGCCATAGCGTAAACCGTCCGCAGGTGAACTTCATCGGCATGGATATGTACGATGAGCTGCTGAGCCGGGCCAGCGAGAAGGCTCGCGCCTTATGGAAAGGCGAGAAAAATTCCGAGCAGGTGCCTAATCTGGCGCTGGTTCGGGGCAATGTCGAGGATTTGCTGGATATGTTCGAGGAGGGCGAGCTGGAGCGCATCTATTTGAACTTCAGCGATCCATGGCCGAAGTCGAAGCATGGCAAGCGGAGACTGACTCATGCGCGCTTCTTGGCGAAATATAAGCAGGCGCTGAATGAGATTGGAGAAATCCATTTCAAGACGGACTCCCTCAGCCTGTTTGAATTTTCGCTGAACAGCTTCTCGGACGCGCGTCTCCAGATGCGCTCCATTTCGCTGGATTTGCATCGCAACGGCGTTCGGGACGATCTGGTCCTGACGGAATACGAGGCGAAGTTTGTCGGACAGGGCAAGCCGATCTACCGGCTGGAGGCGGTTGTCGGGGACAAGATTGTCGAGGAGCATCGCCGCAAGGTCGCGGAGGACCTGACCGAGCAGCTTCGCAGAGGGGCAAGTAAAGAGAGCCCCGCCGAAGACGAGGAATAATAGAATACGGCCGCACCCGGGTGAGAGCCAGGTACGGCCGTTATGAATAGCGTGCTTCTCCCTTATTGGGGTGGGCACGTTATTTTGTTGGAGCAATCGATCCGGGAACCGACGACGTTCTACAGCCAGAGGGACAGGAGCAGCGCGGTTGACGTTCCGAGCAGCGCGCCGGCGACGGTATCGCTCGGGAAGTGCAGCCCGAAGTAAATTCTCGATAGCGCCACACCGATGCCGACCGGGAGCAGGACGGGGATCAGGCGCGGCTCGGCCATCATCCAGGGCGTGAGCATGGCGAAGGCTGCCGTCGTGTGGCCGGAAGGGAAGGACGGGTCCTTAAGCGGCCTACGGTTCGTGTTCGTCTGCGGGAACACCTGATACGGCCGCAGGCGGGGCGCGCTTCTCTTGGCAATTGCGACGGGAATATGGCTGAGCACGATGGAAGCGAAAGCCAGCCATCCCGCATGGCTCCAAGGCTGCGGCGCGAACAAGCCGGCGATCAGGGACAGACAGAGGCTGAAGGTTGCTCCTGCGATCAACGAAAGCGCATGGAAAAGCCAGTTCAACGCCGAGCGGTTCCAGCGGATATTGACGAACAGGAATAGCGGGCTTTCGACTTTTTGAAGCATTCGGTAAAGTCGGCTCATAGAAACCCTCTCCTTCATCTGCGCGAATAGCGACCTGAATTCAGCATACCTTAGCTATGTCACGCCAGTATTAACGCAATTTCAAGGCTGCGTAAGCCCCTGGCTCATGGAGGCGATATTTTCGTTTTACGATCCGGGAGGGATGGGTACACTTCCTATGGAGAATAATAATTTCCCAGGAAGGATTTGCCGTTGCAACCTAATCGCCCGACCATTCGTTAATTTTATTGTGGATCGCGCGTAGGTCTTCGGATAGAAAAAGAATGCAAATGGATGAAAAGGCTGGATGAGGCGGAGCAATTAATTCCACTTGCGCTCCTTTGCGGGCAAGATTCCGCTTCTTAGCCTAAAGCCGCCGAATTTGAGGGCAATCCCCTTTTGACAAAAGGGCGCAAACGAAAGAAAATCAAGAATGTCTCTTCGGAGGGAAAAAAGAACAAAGGCAACAACAAACAGACAAAGAGAAAAAAGAAAAAGAGAAAAAGGGATCTAGGGGGTACAACTGAATATGTTTAACAATGTTCTTCTGGTCATTCAGGCGATCGCCGCGGGCATCGGACTGTATCAGATTGCGCTGTCGTTTTTCGGCTGGTACAGACGGAAAGAGCGGATTACGCACAAGCCGACCAAGTCATTCGCGATGATCGTCGCCGCGCACAACGAGGAAGCCGTCGTAGGAGCGTTGATCGAGAATTTGCTGAAGATGGATTATCCGCGCGAGCTGTTCGATATTTTCGTAATTTGCGACAATTGCACGGACGGAACGGCGGATGTCGTACGAAAATACGAAGGCGTGTACGCTTGCGAAAGGACGAATCCGAACGAGCGGGGCAAGGGCTTCGCCATCGAGTGGATGCTCAAGGAGCTATGGAAAAATCCGCGCCAATACGACGGAATCGTGATGTTCGACGCCGACAATCTCGTCGCGACGAACTTCCTACAAT
The DNA here is from genome assembly GCF_042651945.1 of Cohnella boryungensis. Lineage (NCBI taxonomy): Bacteria > Bacillati > Bacillota > Bacilli > Caryophanales > Paenibacillaceae > Cohnella > Cohnella boryungensis. The sequence goes on from NZ_JBHSED010000035.1 coordinate 89,766, forward strand.
ACATGAACGAGGATATGTGCAACGGCTATCGCGTTGTCCAAGGCTATCTGGATACGAAAAATCCGCATGATTCCTGGGTCAGCGCAGCCAACGGCATTACGTACTGGTTCTGCAACCGGCTCTGGCAATTGCCGCGTTACAACCTCAAGCTGTCGAACTTCCTCGGCGGTACGGGAATGTGCTTCGAGACGAAGCTGCTTAAGGAAATGGGATGGGGCGCAACCAGCCTGGTCGAGGATTTGGAATTTACCGTTCGCTGCATCCAGCGGGGCATCTATCCAAAATTCAACTACGACGCGCGCGTCTACGACGAGAAGCCGATTACGTTCCGCGCTTCGGCCCGCCAGCGCCTGCGCTGGATGCAAGGACACTTCGACGTATCGCGCCGTTACATGCTGCCATTGCTCTGGCAAGGGATTCGCACGGGCAGCATCGTGAAGATCGACGCCGCGCTGTACATTTTTAACGCGTTTATTTATCTGATCGGATTTCTGGTCACGTTGGCGCTGTGGTTCGATATCATGCTGCCGGGCGATCCGCATCTGACCTCGATCTATGCGCAAATGCCGCTCGGCTTGTCGCTGACGATCGTGCTGTACGGTTATCTGCAGTGTCCGATTGCGATGCTAATGGAGAAGGTTCACTGGAAGATGTACGTGAAGCTGCTGATGTTCCCGGTCTTCTTCCTGTCCTGGTGGCCGATCGCGTTCTACGCCTTCTTCACGCAGAACAACAAAACCTGGAGCCACACGCAGCATACGCGGGTCATCCGGCTTGAGGAAGTGCAAGGCAAGCAGATGTAACAGAAGTGAAGGATCGCCCTGTGGTCATATGCGACCGGGGGCGATCCTTCTTGCGTCGGCAGCGGTTATCCGAGCTCCGCGATCAGGCGGGGGTACACGTTCTTCTCGAGCAGCAGAATTTCCCTATGCGCATCCAGAGCTTGTCGCTTGCGCTGCTCGTCCGTTGTCATTAAGAATTTCATGTATTGCTGCCGTGCGCCGTGCGCCGCTTTCTCGATCTCGCTGAATTCGCGGAGCAGCAAGGGGGAACGAATATGACCGTTCTGCAGAAGATAACCGACCCCGAAGCTCATGATCCTTTTGTGATCGTACAGAATATGCAGCGCTTTCAAGCAAGTGAGCGCATGGTCCTGCGACCGATTCCGTTCGATCTCGTCGATCTGCGCCTCGCAAGCGGCCAGTCCGAATAACGCCTCGTACGTCTCCTCGAAAAACCGAAAGCGGTCGTTCGTCCGGCGGGATTCCGCATAATCCTTCAGCCTTTCGATGCAATAGTCCCTGTCGTATACAAAGGTTTCCGCCTCGTTCACGCGAATCAGCTGCACGCCGGTAAAGCCGTCAAAGGGATCGTCCATCGGATGAGCGCTGTAGAATGCCGACTTCACCTGCTCGAAGGGCAGAGACTCCTGGCCGTAGCTGACGTTGAAGAAATCCGAGGCGTAGAAGGTTTTGTTCCTCAGATCGTAACCGTGGATAAAGCAGTCGTGATAAATGTGATAGGTTTGATAATTCATCTTGTAGGCGGGAATGCAGTACGTGTCCAGCATGAGATAGGCGTAGCGGTCTTGGTCGATCGCATTAGTCAGAAAGTCGACAATATCCAGCCGGTTCGCCATGGCGGTTTCCCTGCTCCAGTACTCCGTTCGCGTCAACCGATAATGATGCCGGGAATGGGGCTTGTGAAAGTCCAGCCATCCGACGCCTTTGGCATCGGGAACGAAGCTGAGCTGGCTGTGATTCAGGAAAGCCCATTCCGCGAAGCAGCGGTGATCGGCCAGAATCGACATCAGGTTGGCGTGCTTCGGCAGCGAGGTGATGAGCGGCTCGCTCACCTTTAATTTTTTCCACACGTCATGATCCATCTCCTTTGATCTCATTTCGCGTTAAGCTGAGGTAATGCGACGATCTCCTCCTTCCGCAAGGTTGATCTGACAATTTATAGCATATAAAGCTAAGTCGATCTTAATCTCGGGCGGATACTGCGGTCAAGAGAGAGTCCTCGTTGACATCCCGGCAGATGCGTGCTATAGTGTTCGTTGTGACTGTTTATGAAAATTAATCAGCACGCGCAAGCAGAAGCGCCCGCTTCTCACCTGATCGGCTTTGGCTGACGGGTTAGCGTAGCCGACGACAGACGAGAATGCACGGAAATGCAAGTTCCCGAGCAGGAGGCGTTGACGTTAGGACTAGGATGCGGGTCGATGCGACTCGTATTTTTTTGTTTGTGCGCGTAATGCCCCTACACACTATTTCGGAGGTGGAACATTATTAGCAAGGATCATCAAATCAACGAGGATATTCGGGCGAAGGAAGTCAGGCTGGTCGGCCCAGAGGGCGAGCAGATCGGAATCAAACCTTTTCGCGAAGCGATGCAGATGGCGATTGACGCGAATCTTGACTTGGTCAATGTGGCTCCTCAGGCGAAGCCGCCGGTATGCCGCATTATGGACTACGGCAAATTCCGTTACGAGCAGCAGAAGAAGGAAAAGGAAGCCCGGAAGAATCAGAAAATCGTCGACCTCAAAGAAGTCTGGTTTCGTGCGAACATTGAAGAGCATGATTACCAAACAAAGTTTCGCAACGTTGTGAAATTTCTGAAAGACGGCGACAAGGTGAAATGCTCCGTGCGGTTCCGCGGTCGCGAAATTACGCATGCCAAGCTCGGCCAGAAAATTCTGGAGCGGGTCGCCAACGAAGTTACCGATATTTGCATTGTGGAGCGCATGCCTAAGCTGGAAGGCCGCAGCATGATTATGATTTTGGCTCCGAAACCCCACTGACAGGAGGATAACAACCCATGCCTAAGATGAAAACGCATAGCAGCTTGAAAGACCGTTTCAAAGTTACCGGAACCGGTAAAGTCAAACGCTTCAAAGCTTACAAGAACCACTTGCTCTCCCACAAATCGGGACGTCAGAAGCGCGTGCTGGCCGGCCAACCGTTGGTCGCTCAAGGCGACGTTCGCCGTATGCAGCAACAAATCGCAAACCTGAAATAATAAATCGCCCAGCGCGAGTTCGATCAGTTCAGGTTCGGCGCCGCCGTTCGCAGCAGACTGGTTGAACGACTTCTATACGAACACTTCCGGGAGGTAATGAATCATGGCAAGAGTCAAAGGCGGATTCGTCACACGCCGTCGTCGCAATAGAATGTTGAAGTTAGCTAAAGGTTACTGGGGCGCGAAACACCGCCTGTTTAAGAAAGCTAAAGAGCAAGTAATGAAATCCTTGATGTACGCATACCGCGACCGTCGCCAGACAAAGCGGAACTTCCGCAAATTGTGGATCGTGCGTATTAACGCTGCGGCTCGCCAGAACGGCTTGTCCTACAGCAAGATGATGCACGGCCTAAAATTGGCCGGCATCGAAGTCAACCGCAAAATGCTTGCCGACCTGGCTGTTAACGACATCGGTGCGTTTAACTCGCTGGCCGGCGCAGCAAAGGAAAAAATCAACGCGTAAGCAGCTTCTGATAAGCCGTATGATCTTTTTGCCCTCGCGGGCAGAGGATCATGCGGCTTTTTTCGTTTTCTTCTATTAAAATAGGAACCCCGAATAAGAAAAATAATATAAAAATTATGGAAATATGATAAGATATAGGCGAATTAAAACGTTTTCTAAACAAGGGGGTGAATGATGAATGTGTACGGTGAGCTGTCCTAGCGGGTATTCGAATGTGGGCTCCTCCAGCGGCTCTTCCTTCTGCGATGGGAACAGCTGCTCGCAAGGGGGAGGGTACCAACGCAAGGTTTTCGTTACGCTGGCGTGCAGAAGCAACTCGAATCCTAACGTCTACACCTCCGCATCCGGCTACATGTGCATTGGATGCTGTTAGTCTGACGAAGGGCGCGGCGTCCGATCGAGGAATCAATCGGTCGCTGTCCCCGGCGTCAGTATCCTGAAGGAGGACGGAAGACCATGGACATGCCGGAGCATCGGAAATTTCTAAAATCAAGGAACGGTTGGCTGTGGAGCCAGGGGACGACTTGCCGGATTCCGAGCTCGGATCAAGCCGATGGAGACCCTATTCTTATATTACGGATTACCTGATCTTCATTACCAAGAGCACGTTTTGCGAGCCTTGCATGGAGGCCATATCGTTTCGAGCGAAGGCTGGATCAAGCGCAGCTTTCATTTTCACGCTATCGAGGATTAATACCGGTTGACGAGGGAGCTGTAAGGCAGAAACACGGCGACGCATGTCCTTGACCAGGGGAGGTAGGTAGAATGAAGACGAGAAAATGGATTGCGGTCGCGCTGACGCTGATCGTGCTGCTGACGGGCTGTTCTCCGGGCAATAGCGAAGAAGAGGATTCCGGAGCTTTCAAGCTGCTGAGCAGCTTTGACAAATCAACGTTTAATGTGCTTTACGGGGGAAGCTTATTTGAGCAGACGCATCCGACCTACGAGGTGGCCTATGTCAATTCGAGCGAACGGATTCCTCCGGCCGACTGGGACGCCTACCTTGAATTGCTGGAGCTTGAGAAGCCCGATGTCATTGCCATTTCCGGCGTATCCGATTATTACAGGCTGGTATCGGCCGGTCTGCTGCTCGATTTGAGCCCAATGATTCGGAAGGATAGCTTCGATCTGGATACGTATGAGCCGTCGGTGCTGGAAATTCTGAAATATCCGGGAGAGACGACCGAGCTGTTCGGCTTATCTCCGTTCTTCGATCCTTCCGCACTGTACTATAACAAGACGTTGTTTGAAAAAAGCGGAATTCCATTGCCGGAGAGCGGAATGACGTGGACCGAAATGCTGCAAGCGGCGGCGCGGATTCCGAACAAAGGAGAGGACGGAAGGCCGATCTACGGCTACCATCACCGCGCCTTTTCGACGCCGGCTTATTATATGGATTATTTTGCATCCGTCGAGGGGCTTTCTATGATTGAGGGAACGCGATTGGCGTTCGATAAGCCGGAGTGGCGCTCCATAACGGAGCGTCTGCTGCAGGTATTCTCGGAGGGCAAAGTATCGTTCGCGGCGAAGGACGAGGACATCCGCTTCGACGATCCCGAAGCGAACGGGGAAGCGCCTTTCCTAGAGGGCCGGGTTGCGATGATGTCCGCAGGAGCCGCACTGATCGCAGAGCTCAACAACGGTCAGGCGCCGTTCGAGTGGGGAATCGTCTCCCGACCGGTCTCGATCGATCGCAGCAAAAGCATACCCGCGTTTCCGAGTCCGATTTACGCAATCCGTCGGGATGCGGATAACGCCGAGGCGGCTTGGCAATTCATCGCGTACATGAATCAGACCGCTACGCTGAAGCAGCTTTCGAAATCCGTATCCCAACTGCCCAGCCGAACGGATGTCGGAACGGAAAGATACGGGCGCAGCCTGGCCCCGTTCTATGATTCGCTAACCGTCCCTCCATCGCTTACGGAGGTGAACAAGCCGGCGCAATTCCCGCCTTTTTTCATGTCGCAGACGTTGTTTCCGATCATTAACCGCGAGATGTCGGCGGTCCTTGGCGGAAGTCAGAGCCTAGACGCGATGATGAAGACGCTGCAATCGGAGGGGCAAGCCGCGCTGGATGCCGCCATGACGCAATTCGAGGCGAATTAAAGCCGGAAGCCATGCGGCGGTATATCCTTGCCGCCCCAATTTTCGCGCAAAAGGACAGAGGTACAAGCATGACAGGCTCCCTGGACATAAGCTACAGGACAACGGAGGACAACTGCTTCGCCGTTCGCGCCGCGTGATCGATGGCGCACTAATGGAGCGAGCCCAGGGAGGCGTTTACTGATGGCTAGGATTACTCGTTCGCAAGCGCAGAAGCTGGTCGGAAAACACATTTATGCCGTTCGCAAGGATGGCTCGGTCGCTTCGGGCAAGCTTGTACGCATATCCGGCGGCAAGCTGATTATGGAGCATTCGAGGGGCAAGAAGGTTCAGACGAAAGCGATTTTTCCGCTCGTGCTGTTCGATTTGCTGGCGGTCGGAACGGTGGACGGCGGCTTCGGCTTTGGCGGCTTCGGCTTTGACGGCTTCGGCGGCTGGTGGTAATCCGGGGAATGACGGAGCAGCCAGCTCTGTCGCCCGAGGAGTAATCGAACCGGCATGCGCAAGAAGAGGCGGAGACATCGTTCCTTCCGGAGCAGTCCGTCTCTTCTTGCGTTCAGGGGATGAGCGACTTGGCCAGCTCGATTACCTTGAGCGCGGGGAAGCTTCGAGTCGTGTAGTAGCCGAGCCGGTGATAGAAGCGAAGCGCCCGGGTATTGTCCTCGTCGACGAAGACGCAGGAGATCGTACAGCCTTTGCTGAGGCCGTGCCGCTCCGCCCGTAGCATCAATTCCGTTCCCAGCCGTTTGTTCTGGAAACGGGAGTCTACGGCCAACAGATCGATGAATAGCGCCGGATGCCGAAATTCGAGATGAATAAAGCCGACGGGAGAGCTGTTTCTGGAGGGGACGGCGACCAGAGTTACGCCTCTGCGAATTCGCCGGACGATCTCGGTATTCAGCCGGCGATCCCGGGGGTGCTGCCAGGGGGAAATCGGGACCAGTTGCGTGCGGACAAGCTCTACGATGCTTTTATCGTCGCGCGGTTGTCTCCATCGAATCAAGTGGGATACCTCCCGTTGTTCTCCCGGCAGAAGCCGAAAGCGTAAGCGAATGTGCTGCTTACAGCGTATGAACAAGTCGTTGGCAGGGGAACGGCGAAGATGTGTATGTCAAACGTCTAAGAAAATGTCATGTTCATGTGGTATGCTGGATTATACCTGCTCCGTGCTGGTCGTTAGTTCGACTTTGCAGCACTATTCTGCTCCTCACCTGCTCCGAGCTGGCCGTTAGTTCGACTATGCAGCACTACTCCGCTCCTCACCTGCTCCGTGCTGGTCGTTAGTTCGACTTTGCAGCACTATTCCGCTCCTCACCTTCTCCGTGCTGGCCGTTAGTTCGACTTTGCGGCACTACTCTGCTCCTCACCTGCTCCGTGCTGACCGTTAGTTCGACTTTGCAGCACTATTCCTCTCCTCACCTGCTCCGAGCTGGCCGTTAGTTCGACTTTGCAGCACTACTCTGCTCCTCACCTGCTCCGTGCTGACCGTTAGTTCGACTATGCAGCACTACTCTGCTCCACACCTCCTCCGTGCTGGCCGTTAGTTCGACTTTGCAGCACTACTCTTCTCCTCACCTGCTCCGAGCTGGCCGTTAGTTCGACTATGCAGCACTACTCCGCTCCTCACCTCCTCCGTGCGTGCAAACTCTGACTCTGAGGAATAAATGTTTTTCCAACACATACTCGACTCGGGCCGAGTGCGGCTGCTCCTTCCGCATTCGTCATCTGTCCGCTAATGATTTTCTCCACCACGACAGCCTTCTTCATCTCTGCTCAATGTCAATGTTTCCTGGCTCATGGTGTCCTGATCTCAGAACAGCCATAGGGTGACATTATCACAGCATAACGGCAAACGGCGAAGATGTGTATTGACGAATGGCTTTGCGAAGCATATAATAAGTGCTAAATCGATTGAACAATCAATGGCCGTGATGAGGATAAAGCAATAGGGCTCTTATGCTCAGAGAGCGTCGGATTAGCTGAGACCGATGCCTTAATCCCTGTTAGCGAAGTCTCCTCGGAGCTGTTCCCCTGAACCGTCGCAAGACCTATTAGGGAGAATCGGAGTGGCGCACGTTATTGCGCTTGAAGTATGAACGGAGACAGTATGCCGTCATACTTGATAAGGCCGTCATCGCGAGGTGCGCGGCAAACTCGGGTGGTACCACGGAAGCTATAGTCTTTCGTCCCAAGACAGCCATATTGGCTGCTGGGATGGAAGGCTTTTTTGATTTGTTGAAAGGAGGAAAAAAGATGAGCACACAAGAAACGACAATGAAATCCAAAGAAGAATTGATCGCAAAATGGAGCAAGCCGGAAGTCATCACCGGTTCGGAAATGCTGCTTCGCAGCTTGTTACTGGAGGGTGCCGAGTGCGTCTTCGGTTATCCGGGCGGCGCGGTGCTGTATATCTACGATGCGATGCACGGCTTTGACGACTTCCAGCATTTGCTCACCCGACATGAGCAAGGCGCCATCCACGCGGCCGACGGCTATGCCCGCTCGACGGGGAAAGTAGGCGTCTGTATCGCGACTTCGGGACCGGGGGCGACGAATCTCGTCACGGGAATCGCGACCGCCTATATGGATTCGGTGCCGCTTGTGGTCATTACGGGCAACGTTGCGACCAGCCTGATCGGCACGGACGCGTTCCAGGAAGCCGACATCGTCGGCATTACGATGCCGATTACAAAGCACAGCTATCTGGTACGCAAAGCGGAGGATCTGCCCCGCGTCATTCATGAAGCTTTCCACATCGCCAACAGCGGACGCAAAGGTCCGGTGCTCATCGATATTCCGAAGGATGTATCGGCGGAGAAGACGCTGTTCCAGCCTGTATCCGAGGTGCAACTGCGCGGCTACAATCCGACGGTTCAGCCGAACAAAAACCAAGTTGAGAAGATGATTCGCGCCATCGAGGAGGCCGAGAGGCCGATTATTCTCGCGGGCGGCGGGGTGGTCTACTCTGGAGCCCACGAAGAGCTGTTCGAGTTCATCACGAAGACGGGCATTCCGACGACGACGACGCTGCTGGGTCTCGGCGGCTTCCCGAGCGGTCACGAGCTGCACATGGGCATGCCGGGCATGCACGGCACTTGGACGGCGAATACGACCATCCAGAGGGCGGATCTGCTGATCAATATCGGCGCGCGCTTCGACGACCGCGTGACCGGCAAGCTGTCCGGCTTCGCGCCGCAAGCGAAAATCGTCCATATCGATATCGATCCTGCGGAGATCGGCAAGAACGTGCCGACCGATATTCCGATCGTCGGCGACGTGAAAGCCGTGCTGCAGCAGGCGAATGCTCTAGCGAAGCCCGCGTCCAAAGCGGACGCTTGGCGCAAGCAGATTCAGGAGTGGAAGGCGGAGAAGCCTTTCAAATATATCGATTCCGATACCGAGCTGAAGCCGCAGTGGGTCGTGTCCATGATTCACGAGACGACGCACGGTGACGCGATCGTCACGACGGACGTCGGCCAGCACCAAATGTGGGCGGCGCAGTATTATCCGTTCAACAAGCCGCGCTCCTGGGTCACCTCGGGCGGCCTGGGCACGATGGGCTTCGGTTTCCCATCCGCCATCGGAGCGCAGATGGGCAATCCGGACAGAACGGTTGTCTCGATCAACGGCGACGGCGGCATGCAGATGTGCGCCCAGGAGCTGGCGATCTGCGCCATCAACAACATTCCGGTCAAGGTGGTCATCATCAACAACCAGGTTCTCGGCATGGTTCGCCAGTGGCAAGAGCTGATCTATGACAACCGCTACAGCCACATCGATCTGTCGGGCAGCCCGGATTTCGTCAAGCTGGCCGAGGCTTACGGGGTTAAAGGCTATCGCGCCGCGAACAAGGAAGATGCGCTGAAGGTATGGAAGGAAGCGCTTGAGCATCCCGGTCCGGCAGTGGTGGAGTTCGTTGTCCGCAAACACGAAAACGTCTATCCGATGGTGCCCCAAGGTAGCACGATCGACCAGATGATCATGGGGGATGCCGAATGAACCGTAAATTTACGATAGCGATACTCGTCAACGACCAACCGGGCGTGCTGCAACGGGTTTCCGGCCTGTTCGGCCGCCGCGGCTTCAATATCGAGAGCATTACCGTCGGGGCTTCCGAGGAGCCGGGACTGTCCCGCATGGTTATCGTCACGACGGGCGACAACAATACGCTGGAGCAGATTCAGAAGCAGCTCTACAAGCTGATCGACGTCATCAAGGTTATCGATATTAGCGGGAATCCGATGGTCGGCCGGGAGCTGGCTCTGATCAAGATCGGGGCGGAGCCGTCCATGAGGCCGGAAATTCTCGGCATCGTCGAGACGTTCCGCGCCGCAGTCGTAGACATCGGACCTACGACCCTGATCGTTCAGGTTGTCGGGGATTCCGATAAAATCGATGCGATGACCGAGCTGCTGAAGCCTTACGGCATTCGTGAGCTTTCGCGGACAGGCGTGACCGCAATGAACCGGGGAGCCCGTTAGGGACCTCCCTCGGGTCTGGACAAGCCAAGCAGAAGCAGTCCCCGGAGCGGGGGTTCGAGGAGAGCGGAAGCGGCTCTCTTGGAACGCCCGCTCCGAGGGTCGATAAATTTTTACCCATTTTAAGGAGGAACACATTCCAATGGCAGTTAACTTATTTCATGAGAAAGACGCCGATCTCGGCGTTCTTAAAGGCAAGACAGTTGCAGTAATCGGCTACGGCAGCCAAGGCCACGCGCAAGCGCAAAACCTGCGCGACAGCGGCGTCAGCGTCATCATCGGCTTGCGCGAAGGCAAATCCGCAGAGAGCGCTCGCAACGACGGCTTCGAAGTTCTGTCCGTTGCCGACGCTACGCGCAAAGCGGACGTTGTGCAAATTCTGATGCCGGACGAGACGCAAGCAAGCGTCTATAAGAACGAAATCGAGCCGAACCTGAAAAAAGGCGCAGCTCTGATGTTCTCCCACGGCTTCAACGTACACTTCGGCCAAATCGTAGCTCCGTCCGACGCCGACGTGTTGCTCGTTGCTCCTAAATCTCCAGGCCACATGGTTCGCCGCACTTACGTCGAAGGCTTCGGCGTACCGGGACTGATCGCCATTCATCAGAACGGCACGGGCAAAGCGTTCGAAATCGGCATGGCTTATGCCAAAGGCATCGGCTGTACCCGCGCGGGCGTTATCGAAACGTCGTTCAAGGAAGAGACCGAAACCGACCTGTTCGGCGAACAAGCCGTATTGTGCGGCGGCGCTTCCGCCCTCGTCAAAGCCGGCTTCGAAACGCTTGTCGAAGCAGGCTACGCGCCTGAGATGGCGTACTTCGAGTGCTTGCACGAGCTGAAGCTGATCGTCGACCTGATGTACGAAGGCGGCTTGGCTTCCATGCGCCACTCGATCTCCAACACGGCAGAGTACGGCGACTATGTCACTGGACCTCGCGTCGTAACGGAAGAAACGAAGAAAGAAATGAAACGCGTGCTCGAAGATATCCAACAAGGCAAATTCGCTCGCGACTTCATTCTTGAGAACCAATCCGGACGCGCATTCCTTACGGCTACCCGCCGCAACGAAGCCGAGCATCCGATCGAAGTCGTCGGCGCGCAGCTGCGCGGCCTGATGCACTGGATCAAGAAATAATAACCGCACTACGCGGCCAGCAAACCCCGGCATAGCGCTGCCGGGGTTTTTGTTAAATGACGACAACCGTTATGCTATAATGGTGAGCAAAGCGATGAAGGCTTCAGGAGGTGCGGGTATTCCCCCGATATGAGAAAAATTTATATTTTCGACACGACGCTTCGCGATGGCGAGCAATCTCCGGGCGTGAACTTGAACACGCAGGAAAAGGTAGAGATCGCCTTGCAGCTTGAGAAGCTCGGCGTGGATCGGATCGAAGCGGGATTTCCGGCAGCGTCTCCAGGAGATCTAGCTGCGGTCAACGCGGTTGCGAGAGCGGTCAAGAACGCGACCATAATCGGATTGGCACGCTCCCGCGAGCAGGACATCGACGCAGTTAAGGAAGCGCTTAAAGGCGCGGAGGACCCGGGAATTCATCTGTTCCTCGCCACCTCGCCGATTCACCGTCAGCACAAGCTGCGGATGGATAAGGATCAAGTGCTGGAGGCGGCGGATCGCGCTATTCGCTATGCCAAGCAATATTTCGATAAAGTGGAGTTTTCCCCGGAGGACGCGGGCCGTACGGAGCTGGACTATCTCTGTCAGGTGACCGAGATGGCGATTAAGGCCGGCGCCACCGTGGTGAACATTCCCGATACGGTCGGATACATGACGCCGCAGGAATTCGGCAACATCTTCAAGGTGCTGAAGGAGACGGTGCCGGGAATCGAGCGGATTCAATTGTCCGCGCATTGCCATGACGACCTGGGCATGGCGACGGCGAACGCGCTCGCGGCCATTCTCAACGGCGCGGATCAAATCGAGGGAACGATCAACGGCATCGGCGAGCGCGCAGGCAACACTTCGCTGGAGGAAGTGGCGCTGACGCTGGCGACGCGCGGGGAGTACTTCCAGGCGATGACGACGCTTAACCTGAAGGAAATCGCCCGTACGAGCCGTCTGGTCAGCAAGCTGACGGGCATGGTCGTGCCGGGCAACAAAGCGATAGTCGGCGCGAATGCATTCGCCCACGAATCGGGTATTCACCAGGACGGCGTGTTGAAGGAAAAAACGACCTACGAGATCATCTCCCCGGACACGATCGGCTTGCGCGACAGCAAGCTCGTCCTGGGCAAGCATTCCGGACGCCATGCGTTCCGGGAGAAGCTGATCGACCTCGGCTACGAGCAGCTGACCGAGGAGCAGGTTAACGCCGCTTTCGGCAAGTTCAAGGACTTGGCCGACCGGAAGAAAAACGTCAGCGACGAGGATATTCGCGCGCTGCTCGAAGAGAAGATCATCGAGACGCCGGAGGTATTTGCTCTTGAGAAGCTGGTCGTGTCCTTCGACAGCCATGCGACCCCAAAGGCGACGGTTACGCTCAAGACGCAGCAAGGCATCGTGAAGCGCGAGTCCGAAGGCAACGGCTCCGTGGACGCTATCTATCAAGCGATCGACGCGTTAACGGGAGAAGCCGTGGAGCTTGACGATTATACGATTAAATCCGTCACCGACGGCACGGATGCGCTGGGCGAGGTGCATGTCGTTCTGAAGCAAGGCGATACGTCCGCGCAAGGCCGCGGCGTAAGCACCGATATTCTGGAGGCCAGCACGCGGGCGTACGTGGACGCCTTGAACCGGCTGATCGACAAACGGAACGCGCCGGCCCGCAACCGTCGCGACAACGTCACACTGATCTAAGAAATGGGGAGCGCGGAATGAATTATCGATATTCCAAGAGACTGGATTCTTTCTCGTCATCGGCGGTTCGCGAGATTCTGAAGCTGACGCAGAGAAAATCGATTATCTCTTTCGCGGGAGGTCTGCCCGCCGAGGAGCATTTTCCGGTAGCGGCGATTGGCGAGGCGTTCCAGAGAGTTCTGGCTGCAGGGAACAAAGCGCTGCAGTACGGGCTGACTGAGGGCTATCTGCCGCTTCGCGAAAGCATATGCAAATGGATGGCCCGCAAAGGCACGAAGGTAACGCCGGACGATATGCTGCTCACGACGGGCTCGCAGCAGGCGATCGATCTGCTTACGCGAATCTATATCGATCCGGGCGACGTGATCCTGGTCGAGAAGCCGACTTATCTGTCGGCGCTGCAGGTGTTCCGCTCCTATGGCGCGGTGCTTGTCTCCGTCGATACGGACGAGGACGGCATGGTGCTGGACGATCTGGCCGCCAAGCTGAAGGAGCATCGTCCGAAGCTGGTATACGTCATCCCGACGTTCTCCAATCCAACGGGCAAGGCCTGGAGCCTGGAACGACGCCAAGGCGTACTGGCTCAGTGCCGGGCCGCGGATGCGCTGATTCTGGAGGACGATCCGTATGGCGAGCTGAAATTCGGAGACGCGTCGGTGACCTATCCGTCGCTGTTTTCTCTGGATCAGCATCCGCAGGGCTCCTGCGTCGTCTATACGAGCACCTTCTCCAAGACGGCCGCTCCCGCGCTGCGTACAGGCTGGGTAATGGCTGATCCGGACATCATTCGTCATATGGCTAGGGCCAAGCAAGCGGCCGATTTGCACTCCAGCTCTCTCGATCAGCAGATCCTGCACCAGCTGATGGAGCATTATGATCTGGAAGGCCACATCGAGTTCGTTCGCAAGGAGTACGAAGCCCGCATGAGGCAGATGGCGGAATTGCTGAGTGAGCAGCAATGGCCGGGTGTGACCTGGAACGAACCCAAGGGCGGCATGTTTTTCTGGCTGGAGCTGCCGGAGTCCGTGGATTCCGCGAAATTGCTGCAGACGGCTGTCGATCTGGGAGTGGCGTTCGTGCCGGGGGTTTCGTTCTTCGCGGACGGTACGGGCCACAACACGATGCGGCTTAACTTCACGCATAACGACTTTGACGGAACAATCGTCGGTATGCAGCGCTTGAATCAGGCGATGGAGAGCGTCCTGGTGAAGTAAGCCGATTAGAGCCGTCCCTGAAATCGTCGCAGAACGATAAAGGGACGGCTCGTTTGCCAGTTTGAGGCCGATAGGCGTCTCCTATGGAAACAATAGTTTTTATCTATTTTGCCTCTTGCAGGGAAATGTACTACAATTGAGAGAAGGTCTCAATGGACAAACTATACCTACATTTGGAGTGAATACAAACCATGTCAGAAGTGAAAAAAATCGCCGTCATCGCAGGGGACGGAATCGGTCCGGAAGTTGTCGCAGAAGCAGAAAAAGTATTGAAACGCACGGAGGAGCTGTTCGGCTACAAATTCGAGCTTGAGCATGGCCTCTTCGGCGGAATCGCGATCGACGAGAAGGGCACTCCGCTGCCGGAAGATACGCTGGCGATTTGCCGCGATGCCGATGCCGTATTGCTCGGCGCGGTAGGCGGGCCGAAATGGGACAATAACTCGAAGGAGCTTCGTCCGGAAACCGGCTTGCTCGGCATTCGCAAGGCGCTCGGCCTGTTCTCCAACATCCGTCCGGCTGTCGTGTTCGACTGCTTGAAGGATGCCTCGACGCTAAAGCCGGAAGTGCTGGAAGGCACCGATCTGATCGTCGTTCGCGAATTGACGGGCGGCATTTACTTCGGCGAGAAGTTCCGTCGCGACGGCGCGCAAGGGCAAGAAGCGGTCGATACGTGCGTGTACAACGTTACCGAGATCGAGCGCATCGTGCGTCAAGCGTTCGAGGTGGCTCAGAAGCGCAGCAAACGTCTGGCGTCCGTCGATAAGGCGAACGTGTTGGAGACGTCCCGCCTGTGGAGAGAGACGGTTAACCGCATCGCGCCGGAATATCCGGACGTTGAGCTGGAGCATGTGCTGGTAGACAACTGCGCCATGCAATTGCTGCGCCGTCCGTCGAGCTTCGACGTTATCGTAACGGAAAACATGTTCGGGGACATTCTAAGCGACGAGGCAGCCATGCTGACCGGCTCGATCGGAATGCTGTCCTCGGCTTCCCTGGGCGAAGGCAGCTTCGGCCTGTATGAGCCTGTTCACGGCTCCGCGCCTGATATTGCGGGACAAGGCATCGCCAACCCGATCGCAACGATTCTTTCCGTCGCGCTTATGTTCCGTCTCACCTTCGGCTATGAAGACGCGGCAACCGCGATCGAAACAGCGGTTAAAGAAGTTCTCGATGCCGGTCACCGTACGGGAGATATCGCAGTGGACAAGAGCAAGGCAATCGGTACGACGGCTATGGGCGACCTGATTGTGGCAGCAATCAAACGTTAATTATAATAATTCTAAAAAAAGAATTGTTACTATCTTGACGGGCTTGTCCCGAAAATGGTACCATTCTAATTGAGAAACGGTTGAGAAGCGCTAGCATCAAGGCTGGGCTTAAATTAGGAGGTAATCGGAATGGCAGAACGTTTGGTAGGACGTCCGGCGCCTGATTTTACGTTGGAGACGGCGAACGGAGACGGCAAGGATTTCGGTAAAGTATCTTTGTCCGATTATCGCGGCAAATGGTTGGTCTTGTACTTCTATCCGCTGGACTTCACATTCGTGTGCCCTACGGAAATCACGGCATTGTCCGAAGCTGCGGATACGTTCAAAGGCTTGAACACCGAAGTTCTCGGCGTCAGCGTCGACAGCAAGCACAGCCACCGCGCATGGATCAATACGCCTAAGAACGACAACGGTCTTGGCCAATTGAACCACCCGCTCGGCGCAGATATCACGAAACAAGTCGCTCGCGACTACGGCGTTCTGATCGAAGAGGAAGGCATCGCGCTGCGCGGCCTCTTCATCATCGATCCGGACGGCGAGTTGAAATATCAAGTCGTTAACCACAACGACGTAGGCCGCAGCGTTGAAGAAACGCTTCGCGTGCTGCAAGCTCTGCAATCCGGCGGCTTGTGCCCGATGAACTGGAAAGCCGGCGACAAGCATCTTGTCGCGAAATAAGGTCTGATAAGAACGGAAGCTCCTCGGAACAATAGTTCCGGGGAGTTTTTTAACCTTTCCGGTTCGATCTCCGGGCAGGAATGTGTTCGCGCGCAGAGAATATAGTGAGAAGAATAAAGCGATCCGATACAAGGGAGGGAAGGCGATGAGCTTTTGCTGTGGAGCTAGCATGATCGGAACGAAAGGAACGTTGAAGCACTATCGAACGAGAATTCATAACGTGCCGATTTTGTTTTGTCCAGTGTGCCACCGCGTGGAAGTGCATTATCTGGTGGAGAACGAGTACGAGATTTTGGCCGAATATGCGCATGGCGACGGAGCATCAGAGGTCGACTTCCAGGACTATGTCGATGAATCGGACAAAGCGCTGCATGAGAATTGCGTGAACAATGAAGACGAGGATCCGATGCAGATCGTTCAGAGTCAAATCGATATGTCGCTCGATCTGCTGACCTTTGCCAAGGAGATCGGCGATCAGGAGTGGCAGCAGCTGTTGAAGAAACGCTTGATCATGCTCAGCCAGAGGCGTCACAAGCTGAAGTTAAAACGCGCTCCCGGAGGTACGATATAAGGGGATTGCTGCATTTGCTTGAAGGAGATGAAGAACCGCGTTCAAGCTGATCCTTGTCGGCTTGGACGCGGTTTTTTTGTTGCGGCCCGCAAGCGGGAGCCGGAATCCTGCATGCAATTCCCGATATTGTGTATGGACGAGGGTTGAGCGGCATGATAACTTAATTAATAATGATAATCATTATTGATTGGGAGGTTTTTTCTTTCTATGCTGTCTGTTCATGCTCGTAATCGTTTCATGCTAATCGCGGTTCTTTTTCTCGTCAGCTGTATGCTGCTTGCCGGGTGCGGCAGCGACAAATCCGTCAATAACGCTAACGTATCCTCTCCCGAGGCCTCGCCATCCGCTGCGGAAACGGCCTCTGCGAATACGAATTCCCCGCAAGCCGAGGCTGTCCGCACGATCAAGGACGCATATGGAGACGTGCAGGTGCCGGGCAGCCCTCTGCGAGTCGTAGCGCTGGATATCGGCGCGCTGGACAATCTGCTTTCGCTGGGAATTAAGCCTGTAGGAGCGCCGTCCATTCTGGCGGCAGGCGATCCCTATCCGAAATACTTGGCCGGAACGGACGGCATTACGAATATCGGCACGGTGAACGAGCCTAACCTGGAAGCCATTGACGCCTTGAAGCCCGATCTCATCATTGGGAACAAGGATACGCACGATCAGATCCACGAGACGCTCAAGAAGCTCGCGCCTACCGTATTCGTGGAGACGCTCGGCGTCACTTGGAAGGAAAACCTGCTGCTGCATGCCGAAGCCGTAGGGAAAGCCGACGAAGGACGCAAGCTGCTTGAAGGCTATCAGTCGCGAATTGAAGAATTGAAGGGCAAGCTGGGAGATCAGCCTGTTGGCGAAATCTCTCTGATCCGCCCTCGCGAAGACAAGGTTCAGGCGTATCTGGAGCAGACGTTTGCGGGCGGCATTATGAAGGAAGCGGGCATTGTCCGCCCTGAAGCGCAGAGAGCGGATGGCTTCTCGCTGGATGTGACGGAAGAGCAGATCGCCAATCTCGACGGAGATGTCATCCTGTGGTTCTCCAGAAGCGACAAGGATTTCGAGAAAGTGGAATCCAGTCCGCTGTGGGCGACGCTGAAGGCCGTGCAAGCGAAGCAGGTCTATCAGGTCGATTGGGAATATTGGATGAGCGGATTGGGCATCCAGGCCGTCAATAAGGTTGTCGATGATTTGTTCGAGCGGCTCGTGAAGTCGTAATGCAGAACGAATTGGGTTGTCCTTGGGGACAGCCCAATTTTACGTCGTGCCAAGCATCGTTAGGAGGAACAGAAGTGAAGCTCAGATGGACGGGACTGGCCGTTCTGCTCGTATTGGTAGCCGCGGCATTTATACTCAATATGTGCTTGGGGCTCTCCCGAATAGACGCGAAGACAGTGTGGCAGGCGTTTACCGCTTTCGACGGATCCAGGGATCATCTTATCGTGCGTTCGGTCCGGCTGCCGAGGGCGCTGATTGCCTTGATGGTCGGCTGCTCGCTGGCTCTGGCCGGAGCGATTATGCAAGCTCTGACGCGCAACCCGCTGGCCGGTCCGGAAATCTTCGGCGTAAACTACGGAGCGGCGCTGGCGGCGGTTGTCGCCTCATTCGTATTGGGCTTCAGCTCGCTGCAGCTTTTCGTCTGGTCGGCTTTTGCCGGCACAGCCGTTGTCGGCATCGCTATTATTGCGCTTATATCGCTGGGCAGGGCCGCGATAACGCCGTCCAAGCTTGTTCTGGCGGGGGCGACGATCAACTTGCTGCTGGCCGCGTTAACGCAAGGAATTTTGATTCTCAATCAACAGTCGTTGGATACGATGCGCTACTGGCTGGCCGGTTCCTTGACGGGGAGGGAGCTCGGCTTGTTTCTTCAGGTGCTTCCCTACATGCTGGCGGGACTTATCGGCGCCTTGCTGATGAGCAAGCAGATGGACACGCTGAGCCTGGGGGACGATACGGCCCGCAGCCTCGGTCAAAGGGTAATGCGGACGAAGCTGCTGATGATCGTTCTTGTGATCGTGCTGACCGGCAGTTCGGTTGCGATTGCCGGACCAATCGGCTTTGTCGGACTCGCGGTCCCGCATATCGCCAAGTATTTTACCGGATCGGATTATAGATGGATTCTGCCTTATTCGGCCGGGCTGGGCGCCTTGCTGCTCTTGCTGACGGACATCGGAGCGAGATTCGCGCTTCCGTCGCAGGAGGTTCCGGTCGGCGTCGTGACCGCCTTCCTGGGGGCTCCCGTACTGATCTATATCGCGCAGCGTCGGGAGGGACTGAAATGACGCCGGATCAACGCTTCAAACGCTGGCTCGCGGTAATGCTCCTCCTGTGTGCGGCGGCGGCGCTGGTTATGCTGTTGAGCATCTTGCTCGGAGAGCGCTCCGTTCCTCCGCTGGAAGCCATTCGGACCCTCCTTGGTAAGGGACAGGGAGAGTATGATTATACGATTATGACGCTGCGGCTGCCGCGAGCGATCGTCGGCTTCCTGGCCGGCGGAGGATTGGCGGTTGCCGGCGCTATCCTGCAGGGAATCATGCGCAACCCGCTTGCTTCTCCAGGCGTGCTGGGGTTGAATTCGGGCGCTGCTGCAGCGGCGGTGGCGATCATCGTGCTTGTGCCGTCGTTTCCGATGAAGCTGCTCCCAATAGTTGCCTTCGGAGGGGCGCTGGCGGCCGCAGTGATCATCTACGTCCTATCCTGGAGGAAGGGGAGCTCGCCTGTCCGATTGCTGCTTGTCGGGATCGGAGTATCCGCAGTCGCGGGAGCGTTCATTACCTATCTGCTAATGTCCGGGGGAATATTCCGGGTATCGCAGGCTTCCGTCTGGATGGCCGGCAGCTTGTACGGCAGAACGTGGGAGCATGCCGATGCGCTGCTTCCCTGGCTTGCAGCGCTGTTTGTTCTATCCCTGTTGTTGTCGCGCCATCTGGATGTGCTACAATTTGAGGATAATCATGCCCGCGGGCTCGGCATCCATCTGGAGCGGGCAAGGGGAATAGGGCTGCTTGTCAGCGTAGGCTTGGCGGGGGCTGCCGTATCGATGGCGGGAACGATCGGTTTTGTAGGCTTGATGGCCCCGCATATTTGCCGTTCCGCCGTCGGCGTGAAGAGCAGACTGCTTCTGCCCGCGTCGCTGATCACCGGAGGGCTGCTGGTAATGACGGCGGATTTGCTGGGGAGAACCCTGTTTGCTCCTTATGAAATTCCGGTCGGAATTATGACGGCGATCATCGGCGCGCCGTATATGATCTATTTGTTGTTCCGCCGATAAGCGAAGACGAGTCCGAAGGACCGATTGCGAAGAGAGGGAAGCTTAATGGACCGCAGACATCTTCAATCTTCAGCTTCGACCGTATATCTGTTATCCGCGGCAGGCAGAGGGAGCTGGACCGAAATCGCGGGAGGGCAGGAGCGTCTTATCTCCGACCATTCGCTCTATTATGTGCAATCGGGCAGGGGGACGCTAAGGATCGGCGGCGTCATCCAGCCGATCGAGGCTCGACAGCTGTACTACGCTCCCCCGCAATCGATCATGGAGCTCACCCTCCTGGGCGGGCCTGCGGCGTATTGCTGTCTTTCCTTCAAGACGGTTACGCTTGCGTTAACCCTCGGAAATCCCGAAGCGGAGGCTGCGTTGGCCGTAGCCCCGGTATTTGCCGCCGGACGTCTTCCGATTCAATCCAGAAGCGCTATCGGTCAAGGAATAGAGAGTCTGTGCGATAGCGTCGTTACGGGACCGGACATCGCAGCGGATTTCGCCCTCCGCGTGCGTCTGGAGCAGCTGCTGGACCGGATCATGCAGGATTTGGATATCGACAGAGGCTCGCCGGAGCAAGGGATCGAGAGAAGCATCGCTTATATGAACGAGCATCTGTCCGATAAGCTCGATCTGGAGACGCTGGCCGGCGCGGCGAATATGAATTGCGATACGTACGCTCGTCAATTCAAGAAGAAGATGTCGCGGTCTCCGCTGGACTATCTGAACGGATTACGCATGGAGCAGGCGAAGAAGCTGCTCAACCGCGACGACTGCCGCGTGAAGGAGGTGGCCGCAGAGGTCGGCTTCAACAGCGAATTTTACTTCAGCCGAATGTTCCGCAGAACGGCCGGCATTTCTCCATCCGTGTATATGAGGAGAAAGCAATTGAAGATCGCGTTCGCTACCTCCATGGATTTTCATAACATCTATGAGAGCTACGGAGGTCAGACGGCGATCACGGTTGATCTGTACAAGTATCCATGGATGACGGCGGCGGAATATGAGCAGTTGCTGAACCGGGAGCTGGCTTGCCTGAAGGCTGCGCAGCCGGACCTGATTATCGCCGACGACTATTGCTGCGAGCATTATGAGGAATTGAGACGCATTGCGCCGACGGTCATTCTGGATGAGCCCGATTGGAGCTGGCGCGGCAACTGTCTTCGGGTAGCGGAGCTGACCGGACGGGAGAGAGAAGCCGGTAGGGTGCTCGACGATCTGGAAAGACATACCTTCGAGGCATCCCGGCTGCTGGACAAGCAGCTGCGGGGGGAGCGCGTTACGGTCATGCAGGTCAGTCATAAAGCGATCGGAATTCAAGGCACCTCAAGCCATCCGTTAAACGAACTGCTCTACCAGGAGCTGGGCTTGAAAGCCGGCGGCGAGACTCCAAAGGATACTTGGAGACAAGAAATGGCTCCCGAGGACTTGCCTGATCTTCAGACCCATCACTTGTTTATCCAGAAGCATCATTTGCGCGCGGGAAGCGAAAGCGTGTTTCGCAGAATGACCGGGACCTCCTCCTGGAGGAAGATGGATCTGGCGAAGTCGAATCGCTGCCGCTTGATATCCAACTGGTTTCTGGACAGCTGGACGCCGGTCGGTCGCCATCTTATCCTGAAGAGATTGCTGGAATATTCCGATCCGGCCGGCTGGAGAAACCGGGAGCGGAACGGGGCTTCTTAGCCTGGAGTTTCCTCCGTTGTTCCCTGATTCAGAGCTTTCGTCACCGCTCGACAACATTCCCCGTTGACGCGGCCATGCATAATGGATATGATGTGGGTGATTTCATGTTTGCATGGCTCACGAATGTGTGTGATGGAGGACTTCCGAAATGAACGGATGGAGAACGCGCTATTTTCCGATTCTGGCCGAGTTTGTGCGCAATGACGGGCACATTGCAGGCTCGGAGACGAAGGAGCTATGGAACGGGCTAGTCGGAGTGCCGGCGGCCGCCATCCTCAAGCATCATGAAGAAAGCGTAAAGTTCCTGCTCTCGTATGCAGAACCCGAAGACCGGATGGCCATCGTCCACCGGTCTCTTTTGTTTATAACCGATTTGCTTATCTCGCTGCGTTCGCCGGAAGCGGCAGCGGCAAGGGAAGAGGCGGACGCGCAGCGGCTGCTGTATGAAGCAAGCGCTATCCACTCCGGGCAGATGGAGGAAGCCCCTCCGAGCAAATTCGAAACCGTGCTTCAATATATGGACAGCGGGGTGGCGCTCTTCGATGCCGCCGGAAATCTAAGGTTCGTCAACATGCAGATGTCCAAGCTGCTTCAAGCCCCCCGAAGATCGCTGATCGGCAGCAATTTACGTCAGCTTTTTTTCCATGAAAATCTGAAGCTGTCTATTCGCAAGTATATCTTGCGTGTGTATAAGAGCATGGTTTTCTATCGGCGATACCATGAGGAGTTCCAGGACGCGAGCGGCCGCCATCTTCTCGTAAGCATCTCGCAGCCCGATGAATTGGACGGGGACTACCTGGTCAGCGTGAAGGACGTCTCCGAATACAAGCAGATCGAGCAAGCGGCCTTTCAGAACGACAAGCTGGCTATGCTCGGGAAGATTGCGGCAGCCATCGCCCATGAAATCCGTAATCCGCTCACCTCCATCCGGGGCTTTATCCAGCTGCTGAATCCTTATCTGGCCCAGGTTGGCAAGCAGGAATACGGGAGAATCATTCTGTCGGAGATCGATCGGGCGAACGAGATTATTTATGAATTTCTGAATTCCTCCAAGCCGTCGGCCCCGTTAAAGCAGAAGGTGCTCGTCGATCTGCTGCTTAAGGAAACGATTCTGCTTTCGGAGAGCGAGGCGCTGATGCGCGGCTGCGAAATCCAGTACGAAATCTTCGACCCCGATCTGGCTATAGCCGTAGACGTCAAGCAGATCAAGCAAGTGCTGCTGAACATTATCAAGAATGCGATGGATGCGATTCAGGACGTACCTGGCGAACACAGGGGCAGAATCGCGATTCAGGCGAGGCGGGAAGGCACGTACGCCCTGATGGTTATTCAGGATAATGGGAAAGGGATGGAGAAGACGACCCTGAATCGATTGTTCGATCCCTTCTTCACGACCAAGGAAGCGGGAACCGGCCTCGGCTTGTCGGTTAGCTATCGCATCATCTGCAATCACGGGGGGACGATTCAAGTTGAGAGCCAAATGAACGAAGGAACCGAGTTTATGATTTATTTGCCTTCCGTTTAGGAGAAGGAGTAGAATCTGGGTGAATGCGCGAGAAAGAAAGGGTGGGCGTTGCAATGCGATGGAAGGATTGGCCTTTGACGTGGGAAACGATTGCCTGGGCGGACGTCGAATCGCCGCAGGCTTCCGATATGGTGATCGTGATGGCAGAACGACAGGCATTGCGGGAGGACGGGGAACTGCTGCTGCATCCCGAATTGGATAAGGAAATCCGGGAGAGGTACGTTCGCGGTCAATTCACGGGCGAGCCGGGGGAAGCGGTCGTGATTCCGGGACTCGGATTGATTCCGGAGAAATACGCCCTGTACGTCGGAAGCGAAGCCGCCAAGCATTCCCCGCGCAAGATGAGAGAGGCTGCGGCGGGCATGGGTCAGACGCTGATCGACTATCAGATCGTAAGAGCGTCCGCGAGGCTATCGGCGAAGTGGCTTGAAGGAGCGGGCGACGAGAATTGCGAGAACGCTTCCAGCGCTTTCATGGAAGGGCTGCTGCTCGGCCTGTACCGCCGGAACAGCGCATCCGCTCAAGGCAGAGTCGCGGCGAAGCTGAACGCGATCGAGTTTCGCCTAGGCGACGAATCGGCGCTGGAGAATTGGAGCAAGGGCTTGCGTCGCGGCTATGCTGCGGCGAATGCGGTTTGTTATGCTCGCGAGCTGACGAACGAGCCGGCCAATCTGCTGACTCCGGCGCGGCTGGCCGAGGAAGCGGTTGCTCTGGCCGAGAGGTATGACATGACATGTCAGGTCTATGACGAAAAAGAAGCGGAGCGAGCAGGCATGGGAGGTCTGCTTGCGGTCGGCGGGGGGAGCGCGAATCCGCCTCGTATGATCGTCCTGCGGCACCAAGGCAGCCCAGACGCCAAGGAAACGCTCGGCTTGGTCGGGAAGGGCGTCACCTTCGATACCGGCGGCATTTCCTTGAAAAAAGCCGAAGGCATGGAGGAGATGATCTCCGACATGGGCGGAGCGGCCGCCGTGCTGGGCGCGATGCGGGCGATCGGCGAATTCGGGCTTGCGGCGAACGTCGTCGCGGTCATCCCTGCGGCTGAAAACATGCCATCGGGCAGCGCTTTCAAGCCGGGAGACGTCATTCGGACAAGCAGCGGTCTTACGGTAGAGGTGCTGAACACCGATGCCGAAGGACGAATCGTGCTGGCGGACGGGCTGACGACGGCCATCCGGCACGGAGCGACGAAGCTGATTGACGTGGCGACGCTCACGGGGGCGGTGATGCATGCCCTGGGAGATTGGACGACGGGGGCGTTCACGAACGACGAGACGATGCTGCAGCGCTTTCGGCAGGCTTCGGACCAGGCGGGCGAATACGTATGGCCGCTGCCGACGTATCCGGAATATCGGAAATTGCTGAGAAGCGATGTGGCGGATCTCAAAAATCACGGAGGCTCCTGGGCCGGGGCCATCGCAGGAGCGCTATTCATCGGAGCGTTCGCGGAAGAACGCCCGTGGATTCATCTGGACATCGGGGGAACGGCCTGGATGTGGAGCGACCGCGGCATGGAAAGCAAGGGCGGAACGGGAGTTATGGTACGCTCGCTGATAGAATATATTCGCAGAGATTGGGACATTTCCGGGTAAGTATTCGGCACAACATGGGGGAACATCGCGATGAGCGGTTTAATCAGGGGAATTAAACGCACGCTGGCGGTTCGCAGAAGCGAATCGGAGAATCGCAGAAGCTTGCGCATCTCGTTGATCGAGGGCATACCCGCGAACATACTGGCGAATTTGCTGGGCGGTCCGCTGCAGACCGTCTATTTGACTTATCTTGGATTTACGGCTTTTCACATCGGGCTGGTACTGGCTATTCCTCCTTTCGCCTTGCTGATCCAAATTCTGATTGCGTTCGCCATGCAGAGCTGGCAGAACCGCCGTTTCTATCTCGCCTTGTTCGGAATTCTGCATCGCCTCATGTGGGTCGCGACAGGGCTTATTCCCTTGACCTTCGCGAACGACACGTGGATTCCCGTTTATTTAGCCATGTGGCTTATCTGCATGGTCTCCGGCCAGGCCGGAGGCGTTATCTGGACCTCGCTGATGGCCGATGTTGTCCCCCCTAGCGTAAGAGGCAAATATTTCGGCATACGGAATACGATTCACTGGGCGGTCGTATGCCTCACGCTGCTGCTGGGCGGACAGCTCATGGAATGGCTGCCGGGCCCCCGAGGCTTCCTGGTGCTGTTCGCGGTCAGCGCCGCCTGCGTCGTCTGGAACGGGTGGGCGCTGACGCGATATCCGAACCCTCCCTTCGAGCCTTCGCAAAGCGGCAGATCGCTTCGGATGTTCGTTCGGCCCTTCTCAGACAGAAGATTTCTATCGGCGACGCTGTTCATTTCATCTTTTATCTTGATCCAAAATATCGTAATTCCGCTCTTCTCGTATGTCATGCTGGAAGTTATGGAGCTGGGCACAAGTAAGGTAACGATGATCATCATGCTGCAAAATCTGGTGATGATGATCAGCTATTATTACTGGGGCCTGCTGAACAGCCGCTATTCCACGAACGCTCTCTTGCTGTGGACTTTCCCGATCATCGCCGGCTCCTGCGCCCTGTGGGCGGGAATGGCCATCCTGCCGGCCTTGCTTATTCTGGTCGTCGTGCACGGTCTGCTCGGCTTTGGCCTCGCCGGCTACAACCTGCTCGTCTTCAACTTCCTGATCGGGGATTCCCCCAAGTCCGAAAGACCGATGTATGTGGCCGTCTTCTCGGCTTTTACCGGCATTGCCGGATTTATCGGCCCCATCGCGGGAGGCTGGCTGTATGATCAGGCTGTTAGCGGTCCCGCATGGCTGCAGTCTTACGGGATCGCGGCGTTTGCCGGAGCGGCGCTTCTGGCGCTGTCGATGACCGTCGCGCCGTTCGTGTTCCGCGCCCCAAAGCGGGAACCGGCAATTAAAGCGAGACAAGAGTAAGCGCATCCCCGGGCGGTTAAGCCAAAATAAACGCGGAGAAGTTGACAAAATCAACTGTAATGCATATTATTACAGTATACAGTCGAAATGACGGAAGAGAGGTTATCTTTCGTCGATTTTTTCTCCAAAATGTAATGATAAATGTTACAGTTTGGCCATCAATCCTCGGAGACAGGC
This sequence comes from Cohnella boryungensis, assembly GCF_042651945.1. Lineage (NCBI taxonomy): Bacteria > Bacillati > Bacillota > Bacilli > Caryophanales > Paenibacillaceae > Cohnella > Cohnella boryungensis. The sequence goes on from NZ_JBHSED010000035.1 coordinate 115,948, forward strand.
GGTGTTGAACATGAAGGTGGATATCGGAGATTGGGTGCTGTCCAAGACGAAGGACGGCGAATTGATTCACGGATATATCGAGGGGCTGGATGAACGGCAAGGAGTCGCGACCGTATTCTCGGTCCAGTCGGACAATGCGGAAGCGGTAGGCAAACCGATTGTCGTAAAGGAAAGATGGGTCAGGAAGATGCCGACTTACGCATTGGAGGACGCGGAGGCCATTCGCAGCCTGATCGACCTTGCGCTGGCGACGAGAGACGAGGGATGGTTCCGCGAGCTGTCCGGCATGCTGTCGGCGCTCGCCGAAGCTAAAGACTTGAAGAGGGCGGAAGCCTATTCAGCTTCGGCTTCGGTCAACCGCTTAGGGTACCCGGTATAATCACGATTCCAGATAACAGCCGCTGATCGAAGATCATGCGGTTTTTTTTCTGCCGTACAAGGCATGAAGCAGGGACAAGCCGTCATAGGTTTGCCTTATTTGGAAGCAAGCGCCGATACGCCGGCGTTCGCCCGTTCCTTTCTTCCTCGAATGGTTGTAAGATAGAAGGGTACCCAAAACTGAAAGATGAGGTGTTGGATATGGAATTGATCGTTACGCCTGCCGCGCTGTCATGCTTCAAAGGGGAATGGGACATTCGGGACGGAGAAACCGTCCGCGTCTTCGTGCGCTACGTCAGCGGGGGGGAGCTGCCCTTTGCGTTCGGCGTCACCAGAGACACACCTATCGATGCAGCGGTGGCGACAGAGGCCGAGCGTATCACTTTCTATATGGAAGGCAAGGACGTCTGGTTTTTGGAGGGGCGCAGCCTGCGGATCGATTGCCAGAATGAGGGGATCGTTTTTTTGCTTGACTGAGCGTTGCAGAGCGTACTGAAGGGCAGACTTGGGCGCTTGGACAATAGAAGTAGCAAACATCGGCGGATTCATGTAAACTAATAATCATTCATTTCGAAACATGCACCAGCAGGAGAAGAAAGGAAGAACGGAACCTATGACGGTACATAACAAAACGAATCATTGCAAGATCGTGGACTGTACGGTCCGCGACGGAGGGCTCGTCAACAATTGGGATTTCAGCGTGGAGTTCGTTCAGGACTTGTACGAGTCGTTGAACGCTTCGGGCGTGGAGTACATGGAGATCGGCTACAAAAATTCCCCGAAGCTGTTGAAGAGCGAGGGCAAAGAAGGTCCTTGGAGATTTCTGGACGACGATTTCTTGCGCAAGGTAATCGGACAGAAGAAAAATACGAAGCTGTCCGCGCTTGTCGATGTCGGGCGGGTTGACGAGAATGACGTGCTTCCCCGCGAGGAATCGATGCTGGATCTGATTCGCGTCGCTTGTTATGCCCGCGATACGGCCAAAGCGATCGAACTCGGCTCGCTCTTCCACAAACGCGGCTACGAAACGACGATCAACATCATGGCGCTGTCCGGAGTCATGGACAACGAATTGAACGAATCGCTCGCGATGATCAACGACAGTCCGATCGACATCGTCTACATCGTCGATTCCTACGGCAGTCTGGACCCGGACGATATCCGCTACCTGGTGGAGAAATTCAGCCGCAGCCTGAAAAACAAACGGCTGGGCGTTCACACGCACAACAACCTGCAGCTGGCGTTCGCCAATACGCTGACAGCGGCCCAGCTCGGCGTCGAGCTGCTGGACGCATCGGTATTCGGAATGGGCCGCGCCGCGGGGAACACCCCGACCGAGCTGCTTTTGGCGAAGCTCACTCGTCCGGAATACAGTCTTCGCCCCGTGCTCGGCATGATCGAGAAGCACATGATCAAGCTGAGAGAGAAAGAGGAGTGGGGATACCTGATTCCGGATATGATCACGGGAACGCTCGACGAGCACCCGCGCTCGGCTATGGGCTGGAGAGCGTCGGACAAACGCGATCTGTTCACGGATTTTTACGACAAGATGACAACTCCGGAAATTTACCAAGGGAAATAAATAGCCGATAAGGAAAAGAGCCGTTTTTCGAGTGCATTCGATTCGAACGGCTCTTTTTTGTTGCTCTGTTGTCCGTTCCACTCGACAAATCTCGTTCAATAGGCTATTGTCTATGTAAAAAATGGGAATGTCGGAGGCGGATGTCGTGATCGATCAGGACGAGACGAAGCGCACAACGCAAGCAGGCCCGGAACTTACCTACGATGAAGCGGAGCAGACGGCCCTTCTCGCGAGAACGCTTGACCGTCTGGGCAATCGCGCGGGACTGCCGCCGCTAATGCCGGAAGGCCCTTGGCATCCGGGGATAGACACGGAGATCGCGAATGTTTCTCTGATCTGGCTGTCGGCGGAGAGGGCGGACGGGGTGCCGTCGGCGGCGGCTTATTTGGCGGCGCTGCATCTATGGAACGACAATCTGAGCGCTGCGCACGAGATCGTTCAGTCGGCGGAGACTCCCACGGCGATGCTGCTGCACGGCATTGTGCACCGGCGCGAGGGCGATTATGACAACGCCAGATATTGGTTCAGACAGGCGGGGAATCATCCGGCCTATCACGGCTTGCAGGTCAGGGTGGCGGCTTACTTGAAGTCCTCCCGGCCTGTTGGCGGAGCCGTCGGCGACGCGCTGGAACAGATGGGCGCGCAGGGGAGCTGGAATCCGTATTTGTTCGTCAGCGCTGCGGCGATGCTGGAGTACCGGACGGAGGAGCGCGAAGCCCGGGCCAGACTCGAATACGTCCAGCAGCTTGAGCTTGAGGCCGCCATCCGGTTCCTCGAAGGCAATCTGGGAGCGCTGCGGGACGAATAGAGCGCCGCTGGCTGCATTATGAACGTCTCAGCTTTCTGAGCGTTTCCTTTATCCCTAGCGACAGCGCTGAATCGGCCCGGCTCATCGCGATTACGCAAGCAGGCATAATCAAGCCCATGAACAGCGTCGCATAGAGCAAGAGCCCGACCAGAGCGCCGATTCCGATCTGAATCAACGTATCTACGCCGGAGAAGGCCAAAGCTCCGAACGTCCCGGCCATAATGGATGCAGCGGAGACGATCACGCCGCCCGTCGCGCTCATCGCCGCGGTCATGGCCGCGGCTGTATTCGAGTTACGGCGTTCCTCCTGGAAGCGAGCCATCAGGAAGATGCTGTAATCGACTCCAAGCGCCACGATTATGATGAATACGAAGAAGGACACGTTCCAGGAAAGCCCCTCGAAGCCCAATATCCTCACGAACAGCAGCTCCAGAAGCCCCATCGTCATGACATAATTCAAGCCGAGAGACAGCAGAATGATCAGCGGCATTAGGACCGAACGGAGCAGCAGCATCAGCAGCGCGGCGATCCCCGCCATCACCAGCACGCTAGTGCGGGTAAAATCCCGGCCGGAGATTGCGCTCAGCTCGTCGTACTTGGCGGATACTCCGCCCATAAAGACTTGGGGATCGGAGAGCCACGTCGCGTTAAAGCTGTCCCGAATGCGCTCCGACAGGCCTGAAATGCGATCAAGAGCCTCGTTGGAGTAAGGATGGGACTTCAGAATAAGCTCAAGCTTCGTCGTCCTTCCATCGGGCGAAACATAATAATTCAGAGCCTTCTCGCGGGAGGCGTCGACCTCCGGCGGCTTCGAGCTTTCGGCGGCCGGTTCGGCCTGCCCGTTCCAATTGCCAAGCTGGGCTGCCAGGAGTTGGCCGATGCTCTCCTGCAATTGCCGGAACGAGGAGAGCATGCCCGGCAGCCCCTGGCTAAGCGGAGCGGCGTTAAGCGCAATGGCTTTAAGCCCGGCGATCAGGGATTGCTGCTCCGACTTGATTCTTGGAATGATGTCGCTCGGATTCGAACCCTTAAGCCGCCCGCTGAGGGTAAGCTCTTCGGGCTTTCGTCCCAGCGGGCGCACCGCGCTTCGTACCTCCTGCACGAAGTCAAGCTCTGTCAGATCGGAGCTGACCTGCTCCAGCGCCGCCAATCCCGACTTGGTGCGCATCGATTGCGAGGAGGTTACGGCAACCGTCACCGGAAACAGCTCTCCTGCGCTGAACTTTGCTTCCGCTAGCCGGAAGCCGACAACGGATTCCAGCCCCGGATCGATCTCGGCAATGTCGTTGAAGGAACGGTGGCCTTGATACAACAAGGCAATCGGCCCAAAGCCGACCAGCGAGACGACCAGAACGAGGACAGTCCTCCTGGAGACCAGCGCCGCCAGCTTCGTCCCGACCCGGGTTTGCGGGCGAGCCTCGGCCGGACCCCGGCGGCCCGGCCAGAATACGAGCGGACCGAGCGTTAGAAGCAGCGCGGGAGCCAGCGTCAACGCTGCCGCTACCGTAACGAGCATGCCGATCGCTACGCCGAATCCGGAGCGGTAGAGACCGAATTCCGCCATCCCGAGAAGAAGGAAGGCAACGAATACGGTGCTGGCCGAGAAGAGCACCGTCCCGCCTACGCCGCTCAGCGTTCGGGACAAGACGGCGCAGCGGTCGACCTCGCCGCCGCTTCGTTCGTCATTCCGCCATTCTTCCCGGTAACGATGAAGCAGCAGAATGCAATAATCGGTTCCGGCCCCGAAGAGAACGGCGATCAGGAACGATTCGGTGAAATGCGAGACGGGAATTCCCCACTGCGCGCAAGCCGCCACCAACCCCCGTGCAATAATAAAGCTGGCTCCGATCGTAACGAGCGGGAGGAGCGGCGTGATAGGCGAGCGGAACAGCAGCAGCAAGATCGCCAGTACCAGCCCGATCGTCAAATACTCCGTCCGCCGCAATCCCGTCTCGGCGGACTGCTGAAAATCCTGGGAAAGAGGAGCATTCCCCGTTAAGGCTGCAGTCGCGCCATCGGGCGGATCGGCCAGAAGAGCCTTAAGCCGGGAAATGGATTGCTTCGTGGCATCCTCGAAATCGGTGCCCGGCAGATTTACCAGAGCCAGCAGAGTCGTTCCATCCCAGCTGAGCAGCCGTTCGGCCAATTCGGGCTCCGACTGAGATGCCACGACTCCCGAGACGCCCAGTTGGACTTTGTCCGCTTCGATCTTCGCCGTCAGGCGATGCATCCACTGAATATCGGCTTCCGTCAAGCCCTGCTCCCGCGCCAGGACGATAACGGCTCCGGACTGGGAACGGGATTCCGGGTCGAGGTTCTGCAGCAGCCGGGTGGCTGCAACCGACTCGGCGCCTTCGGGAAGATAGCGTTGCTCTGAACTCCGTAAAATATCTTGAAGGCTCGGCAGCGCGAACAGAGAGAGGAGAGCGGCGGCGAGCCAGACGAGCAGCACGACCCAGCGCAGCTTAGCCATCCAGCGTATCCAATGATGCATTGCCTAGCCCTCCTTCTCTTTATTATCGCGATTGCCGCGAGCATGGGGAAAGGCTGATATCCCCGGGGCGCAAGCACTCGAAGAAACAGCCTTTCCGATTTTCTTTGCGGCGGTCCAAGCCCTTAAGGGGCCTCGTAGCCCGCCAATTGTCCGTCGCCTCGAATGGCAGCCGCGCGATGCCGGGGATTAGGGTGGAAGAAGCCTTGTCCCTCCAGCTCCTTGCCGCCGATCGTCGTTGCTTTCATGCGGACGTCAATATGCTCGGATTCCGCAAACCTGTGCAGCAAGTCGGCGTCATTGATGCCGTCGATTTCAATATACCATTGCCGGGTGCCGTGATCGGATACGATCATCAGCCTGGCCTTGGAGAACGAGAGACTCCAGCTTTGCGAATGCTGTGCGATGGCGAGCCGGGCCAAGTCGTAAGTTTCCACTTGTGAACCAATCCTCCCTTGCCGATAGTATAATTGTACCGTGTTATCGGAAAACGTTGCAAATGGAAGTTGCAAGGGGGTGAGCCGATGCGGAAGGAAACCATTCAAATCCGGCCGCTGGGAGACCGGGCATTCACGATTCGTTGGCGCGAGCCCATAGAGGCGGACGCCCTCGCGGAGAAGGCCGAGGCTATTGCAGGCCTTCGTTTGCCGTGGCTGTTGGAGACCGTGGCGGCATTCGGTTCCATAACGGTTTATATGAGAATGTCCGCTGGGCCGATGACAGACGCGATCAACGAGCTGCTGCGGCTATGGGATACGGCGGAGCCGCAGGCTTCGAGGCCTCGCAGGGAGGTCGAGCTGCCGATCGTGTACGGCGGGGAGAACGGCCCGGATCTAGCCGAATGCGCCGGCCGCAGCGCGATGTCGGCCAAGCGGTTCGCGGAGCTGCATGCGGGCAGCGTCTATCGGGTGGAGGCGATGGGCTTTGCCCCCGGCTTTCCGTATCTGAGCGGGCTGGACAAGAGGCTGGAGCAGCCCCGGAGAGACAGTCCGCGGCAGCTTGTCCCCGCAGGCTCGGTCGGCATCGCCGGGAGCCGAACGGGCGTCTACCCGGTCGCTTCGCCCGGAGGCTGGCAGATTATCGGGCGCACGGCCGTTCCGCTGTTTCGGCCCTCCGGCTCCGAGCCCTTCCTGCTTGCTCCCGGCGATCGCGTCAGATTCGCAGCCGCGGAGGAGCTCCAGCATCCCGAGGAGAAGGACGCTTCGGCAGAGCGGCTTTATTCGGATGACCCGGTTCTGAGGGTCGTCGAAGGCGGTCTGTCGACCACGATACAGGATGGGGGGCGGTTCGGCTGGCGCAGCTACGGGGTGTCTTCCGGCGGGGCGATGGACGAATGGGCCTTCCGATTGGCAAACCTCCTCGTCGGCAATGACGAGAATGCCGCCGCGCTGGAGCTGACGCTTATCGGAGGGAGCTATCGCATCGAACAAGCTGCGATCCTGGCGCTGTGCGGGGCGGATTTGACGGCCAAGCTGGGGGGAGAGCCGTTTCCTCTTAACCGGCCCGTATATGTGGAAGCGGGAACGACGCTGTCCTTCGGGAGACCGGTCTTCGGCTGCCGGGCTTACTTGGCGATTGCCGGAGGGCTGGACGTGCCTTCCGTATTAGGGAGCCGAAGCGCGGACACCCGGGCCCGAATCGGCGGCGGGTGCGGGAGAAGGTTGACGGCGGGCGATGCGGTTGGCGTATCGGCGCCGGCGGCGCATTCGGCGGCATTGCGCGAGGCCTTGAAGCGCAAAGCTTCCCGTGCGGACGCGAAATGGAGCGCAGCCGACTGGAGCGCGGCGGATTGGCGCCGAATCGCGTTGCGGCCGAACGGAGCTTCCCGGAATTCGTCGAAGGCAGGAGAGCTTGCGCTTCGGCTGCTAATCGGAGAAGAGTGGGGGGAGTTCGAGGAATCGGCTCGCGAAGCGCTGCTGGGAACGCCGTTCCGGGTGGAGGCCTCCTCCGACCGGATGGGCTTAAGGCTGCACGGGGAGGTCCTGAAGCGAAGCCGCAGGGAGGAGCTCGTGTCTCACGGCGTCGCTCCGGGCACGCTGCAGATTCCCCCGAACGGACAGCCGATCGTACTGGGCGCAGGCTGCCAGCCGACGGGAGGTTATCCGAAGCTTGCGCACGTCATCTCGGCGGATCTTCCGCTGCTGGCCCAGGCCGCGCCCGGGGACTGGCTGGTCTTCCGGCTGGTCACGCGGCAGGAGGCTGAGGAGGCATTAAGGTTGCGGCACATGGAGCTGGCGCGTCTCGGGGCGGGAATCCGGCTGCGTATGACGCAAGCATCCAAGGAAGGAGCAAGGGAATGAAAATCGATCTGAACGCGGATGTTGGAGAGGGCTTCGGCGCTTACGAGTGGGGATCGGACGACATCTTGCTGCAAACCGTATCCTCGGCGAACATCGCTTGCGGCTTTCACGCCGGCGATCCTCATACAATGCGCAAGGCGGTCGAGGCTTGTCTTGCGGCGGGCACGGCCATCGGAGCCCATCCGGGCCTGCCGGACCGTCTCGGCTTCGGACGCCGGGAGATGGCCGTCTCTTCGGAGGAGGCGGGGGATATCGTACTGTATCAGATCGGGGCGCTGCAAGGCTTCGTGAATGCTCTCGGAGGAAGGCTGCGGCACGTCAAGCTGCATGGCGCGCTCTACCACATGGCGGCGAAGGAGGAGGAGCTGGCCTTGAGCGTGGCCGGTGCGGTGCATGCCCTCGACCCGCAGCTTCTGCTGTATGGTTTGCCCGGCAGCCGATTGGCCGAAGCGGCGTTGAAGCTCGGCTTGCGCTATGTCGCGGAAGGCTTTACGGACCGCGCCTACGCGGAGGACGGGAGCCTCGTTCCCCGGCGGCAGCCCGGAGCGGTGCTGGAGCGAACCGAGGAGATGGTTAGCCAAGCGCTATCTCTTGCGCGAAGAGGCAGATTTGAAACCCTGTGCGTACATGGAGATACCCCTCAGGCAGCGGAGCATGCGAGGAAGATTGCCGAAAGCTTGCGGGCAGCCGGCATCGCCATTGCGCCTCCGGAAGCGACCAAGACGGAATTTGTCGAATAATTGTCGAAACCGCAGACGGGTCAGCAGGAAACGGAGCGGGAGCGTGGAAAATAAAGAGAGAGGATATGAGCGTCTTTCTACCTAGAATAGGTAATAAGTCGGAGGCAGAATATGTCGATTAATCGCACGGAACTGAGAACGCTGTGGATGGTCATTCTGGCCGTTGCGGTTTTCGGATGTATTCAATGGGGAAATGCCCGCCTGGAGCATTTTTTTGAAACGTTTAACCGCTTGGCCCTACATACGGTTTTGGAATCGGCAGCCTTCGCGATTTGCTTCGCCTTGCTTATCCTCGGTTGGATGGTATTCGTTCCGACCTTGTGCCGCCAAAGGCTCATTACGGCATCCGTGTTTACCGCTGTCGGGTTGTTCAATCTGTATCATGCGCTAAGCTTGCCGGGTATGCCGTTGTATCAGGCTTCCGTCGGCGATTCGCCGAGCGTGCTGCTGGAATGGTTTTCCGAGTTCACGGGCGCGGTAGGCTTGCTCGTCGCCTTCTCGGTGAAAAATCCGATGGTCAAGCCAAGCGCCCGCGCTTATGCCATCGTTCCCGCCATCCTGGCTGTCGCCGTCGCCTCGCTGTTCATCTTCAGGGCGGACAACTGGGAGCCCGCTCTAATGGAGCGGCTGGCGCCTTATCAGAACGGAGTTGCTTTGCTATTATACGGAGCGGCGATCGTCGTCATCCTGTATCGCAATCGGGTCGAGCGTCCGGAATCGATGCTGACGATTGTGCAAGCGCTAATCTGGCTGCTGCTATCCAAAATCGAGAAGATGCTGGGAACGGGAATCGGCTCCACCCAGGATTTGCTCGGCGAAGGCTTCAAGCTGGTCGGGTACTATTTTCTGCTCAAGGGCATATACCTCGTGCTGATCGAAGAGCCCTACAAACGCCAGAAGAAATCGGAAGCCCGCATTAATTACATGGCGTTCCATGACGAGCTGACGGCATTGCCCAACCGCAGGCTATTCTCGGAGCGGGTGCGCGCCGAGATGACGAGGGCCCAGCATGGCGGCAAGAAGTTCGCGCTGCTGTGGCTGGATATTGATCGCTTCAAGACAATCAACGATTCGATGGGACATGCCTTCGGGGATCGGATGCTCGTCTCCGTCTCCAATCGGCTGACGGCGTTCGCGGAAAAACCGGAAAATGTTTTCCGGCTGGGCGGGGACGAGTTCACCGTGCTGATGAGCGACGTTGAAGGGATCGAGGCTGCGGAGGAGTCGGCCCAGCGGCTGGTTGAGCTGTTCGAGCAGCCGATCAAGGTAGGCCCGTCGGCCTTCCACATTACGGGGAGCGTCGGAGTGGCGATCTATCCGGACGACGGCCAATCGTTGGATCTGCTGCTGCAGAATGCCGATACGGCCATGTACAGTGCAAAAGAGACGCGCAATGGCTGGAAAAGGTACGAAACCCGAATGAATCTGAAGGCGAAGGAAAAGCTTCTGCTGGAGAACGATCTGCGTATGGCGCTGGAGCTGGGACAGTTTTATTTGGCGTATCAGCCGCTTGTCGACCTGCAGAGCGACACCTTAGTCGGAGCCGAAGCGCTGCTGCGCTGGAAGCATCCGCAGAAAGGGGTTATTCCGCCTTCGGAGTTTATTCCTCTCTGCGAGGAGAACGGCTTTATTCTGCCGCTGGGCGAATGGGTGCTCCGCAACGCCTGCGAGCAGATGATGCGCTGGCGAGGCGCGGGGTTTCCTCCGATCATTCTGTCGGTGAACCTGTCCATTCGCCAATTCCGTCAGCACGATCTGTGCGCACGTATCGCCAATATACTGGCGGATACGGGCATGCAGCCGCAATGGCTGGAGCTGGAGATTACCGAAAGCATCATGGCTGACGTTGCTTACGCGACAGCCATGCTGGAGCAGCTTAAAAAATTGGGTGTGCGGATCAGCATCGACGACTTCGGAACGGGCTACAGCTCCTTGTATTACTTGAAGAGATTTCCGATCGACAAGCTCAAGATCGACCGGGCATTCGTCAACGATGTGCTGACCGATCGCAACGACGCCGCCATCGTATCCGGGATTTCCGCGATGGCGCACAATCTGGAGCTGAAGGTGACGGCAGAAGGCGTCGAGAATGAAGGGCAGGTGGCCTTCCTGAAGGGCTTGAAATGTCAGGAGGCGCAAGGCTACTTTTTCTCAAGGCCCGTTCCCCCGGAGGAATTCGTCGCTCTGTATGAGACGCACAGGAACAAGAAGGAGTCTGCGGGATGAGCCGGGCGGCGCCGAACAAGCGGACTGGAGCCGTTCGATTGTTCATTTACGGGTCGCTGCTGCCGGGACAATACAACCATTTCGTCGCGGAGCCCTTTGTGCTGCAGGCGTTTCCCGGACAGGTGCGGGGAAAGCTGGCCGATGCCGGCTGCTATCCGGCTTTGGTGATCGGCTCGGGCGGCATCGTGAGAGGGCTTTGGATGGACATTGCCCGCGAAGGCTTGCCGGCGATAGACGAGCTTGAGGAGTTCTTCGGAATTGAAGAAAAGAACGACTACGAAAGAGTATGGGTGACGGATGCCGAGAATCCCGCCGTGGAGGGATGGGTCTATGCGTGGACCGATGCCAGGGGATTCCCGCTGACGGAAGAAGAATGGTGGCCGGACGTTATTCGGGACAAGCAAGACAACAACGAGAAGCGGCAGAGGTGACCGAAGTGAAAGGCATCGTATTTACGAACTTCATTGAAATGGTCGAACAGAAATTTTCTCTGGAGGTTGCGGACGGAATTATTACGGATGCGGCTTTGCCTTCGGGGGGCAGCTACACGACGGTAGGCACTTACAGCCATACGGAAATGATTCGACTGGTCTCGGAGCTGGGCAAGCGGACCGGGGTTCCCGTATCCGACTTGATCCGTACGTTCGGGGAATATTTGTTCGAGCAGCTCGTGGATCTGTTTCCCCATTTCATCGATACGAATCGTTCCGTGTTTGATTTTTTGCCCAAGGTGGACAGCTATATTCATGCGGAGGTTCGCAAGCTTTACCCGGACGCCGAGCTGCCGAGCTTCAGCTACGAGGTATCGGGGCCCGACAGGTTCGTCATGGTCTATCGCTCGGCACGGCCATTCGCGGATCTGGCCGAGGGGCTGATCAACGGCTGCATTGCCTATTACGGCGAGCCGATAGAGATGTTTCGCGAAGAGCTGGCGGATACCGACGGAACGGCGGCCCGATTTACGCTGACGAAACGAGGCTGACAACTTGAGCGACAACATCGAGCTTCTCCGCAGACAGCTGGAACGGGAAAGGGCCGCGCGCAAAGAGGCCGAGAAGATTACGGAGCAGAAAACCCGCGAGATTTATTACGCGAATCAGGAGCTTCGCCTGCTGAACGATCAGCTGGAGGAGATCGTCCGGGAACGCACCTCCCAGCTGGAGAGCGCTCGCGACGAGGCGGTTAGGGCGAACAAGATTAAGAGCCAGTTTCTGGCCAACATGAGTCATGAGCTGAGAACGCCGCTGAACGCGATTATCGGGTACAGCGAGATGCTAATGGAGGAAGCGGGGGAAATCGGGGAAACGACGATTGTCGAAGACTTGGGGAAAATTCGTAAGTCGGGACAGCACTTGTTGGGACTGATCAACGATATTCTGGACATCTCCAAGATCGAGACGGGCAAGATGGAAATTTACGCGGAGCCGGTAGAGCTGCATGACCTCGTTCAGGATGTCGTCGCTACGGTTGCGCCGCTGATCGAGAAAAACGGGAACCGGCTCGTCGTCGAGGCCGACGGCGGGGTGTTCACGGCCGACGAGAACAAGCTCAGGCAGGTTTTAATCAACTTGCTTGGCAACGCGGGCAAGTTCACGGAAGACGGCTTGATTCGCTTCGAAGCCCGCTTCGAAACGAGAGAGGATCGGACAGGCTGCTGCTTCCGCGTTCAGGATACCGGCATCGGGATGACGACAGAGCAGATGGGCAGACTTTTTCAGCCGTTTGCACAGGCCGATTCCTCGACCACCCGCAAGTATGGAGGGACCGGATTGGGGCTTGCGATCAGCCAGAGCCTCTGCAGCTTAATGGGGGGAGTCATTCAGGTCGACAGCGATCCGGGCGTCGGTAGCTTGTTCGAAGTCTGGCTGCCCTTCTTGTCTGAACGGGAGGAGCGGACGGAATTGCTTACTGTGCAAATCCCTTCGCAGAGCGTGCCGGATCGTCCTGGCAGAGCGTCAATTCTGCTGATCGACGACGACCCTTTGAACAGGCGGCTTATGGCGCGTTATCTGGAGAATGAAAGCTGGACGCTGGCGTTCGCTGAGAACGGGGAGCAGGGGCTGCGTCAAGCGAGAGAGCTGAAGCCCGGCGTTATTTGCCTGGATATTCATATGCCCGGGATGGACGGCTGGAGCGTTCTCGCGGAACTGAAGAGCGATCCCGGGCTGAAAGACATTCCCGTCGTGATCTGGTCGATGGCGGGCGATCGCAATTTGGGGTACGCGCTCGGCGCTTCCGATTATTTGACGAAGCCGGTCGGCAGGGAGCGGCTGATCAGCGTGATGGACAAGTATGTGTCCAACCGGGGCGAGCACGCCATTCTGGTCGTGGAGGACGATGAGACAACCAGCGAGCTTATGGCCCGATTGCTGATTAAGGAAGGCTATACGGTCGCTCGGGCCATGAATGGGAAAAGCGGCTTGGCGGGGCTTGCGGCCGAGAGGCCCGATTTGATTCTGCTCGATCTGACAATGCCGCAGATGGATGGCTTCCAGTTTATCGCGGAGCTGCGCGGGCGCGAGGATTGGAGCGGCATACCGGTTGTCGTCGTAACGGCCAGAGAGATGACGGCCAACGAACACAAGGAGCTTCGTCGCAGCGTCCAGTCGGTATTTCAGAAAGGGGCGTTCGATTATCGAACGTTGCTGTCCGAGATTCGCCGGACACTGGGGGAAGTATAGCACAACGGAGGGGCGATATTGATCGCTCCTCCGTTTTCATTACCCGGGCAATTATGAATAAATATTCAACACCTATTTTTATGGCGATTCCGGAACAATCTCGGCGGGAACGGGCCAATCCTCCTCAGGCACAGTTGAAGAGGTTATGCGCTTCGGTTACGATAGAATTGCCAACTGCGGCGCAGAGGGCAAGCTTTCAAGCGAGATTCAGGAGGCTATTATGACGTTCTTGACGAAAACAATAAACCTTGCAAGTGAGAATCGGGGGCGTGGGAAGGCCGCTCGGCTATTGCTTCTGGCGGTATTCATGCTTCTCTCCATTGCGGGAGCGGCCGGTAATGCCGCGGCGCATGCCGTTCTGGAGAAGGCGACGCCCCAGGCGAATTCCCGGATGGACGAAAGCCCCGCCTCGGTAGAAATCGTTTTTAATGAAAGACTGGACAACGGCGGAGCGAGGCTTGTCGTGCTTAACGAAGCCTCCCGCAATGTCGCTAAGGGCAAAGTCGAAGCGATGAATGAGGGTAAGGGGATACGCGTCTCGCTGCCTAAGCTTGGGGACGGACACTACACGGTGTCTTACTCCGTCATTTCGGCGGACGGTCATCCGATATCCGGGGCTTATGTGTTCACGATAGGCAATCCGGCGCCGCTGCCGGATGCAAGCCAGTTAAACCCGCATCAGCAAGTCGGTCATTCCCATAACCACGGCGGCGGGGGGCTGAACGTAGATTCATTCCTGCTCTATGCGGCGAGAATCCTACATTATTCCGGTCTTCTGGCGACTGCGGGCCTCGTGCTCTGGAGCTTGATGCGCTTCCCGTCGCCGATAGTGCGGGAGACGCATGCGCGCTCGCTCGGGCTTGCGGGCAAGTTCGCGCTTATCGCCACGTTGGCATATGTCTTCTTCAGTCTCCGCGATCTGGGCCAAGGAGAGCCGTTGTCCGAATGGGGACGGATTCTGACGGACACGACGATCGGCAAGCTTTACATCGCGCAGCTGCTGCTTGCGGCGGCGGCTCCGCTGCTGCCCGCTATCGGCGTCGTTCCGAGGCTGGTATGGGCGGCGGGCGCTCTGTTCGCCGAGTCCTGGTCCGGCCACGCGGCGGCATTCGACCCGATCGCCTACACGGTGGGCTTGAATTTCGTTCACCTGCTTGCGGCAGCCGCATGGGGCGGCGGATTGCTGCTGCTGCTGGCGATCTGGTACAAGGAAAGGCCGGAAGCGGGCAGATTCGCGCTCGTCTTCTCGAAGTGGGCCTTGATTTCGTTTCTGGCGCTGTGGGTGACGGGCATTCTATCGACGCTCGACTTCCTGCCTTCGCTTGCTTATTTGCAGTACACCTTGTGGGGGAAATGGCTGATCGCCAAGGCGGCGATTTCCTTTCTTGTCGCGATTGCGGCCTTCTTCATTCGGCGGCGGCTCAAGAAGGGAGAGCTTCCGCGCGGCAGCCTGCTGAAGGCGGATGTCGGGCTGCTGGCGGCTATCGCGATTACGGTCGGAGTGCTGACCTATCAGACGCCTCTGCCGGCCAATCAGCCGCTCAGCTTCCATAAGATGGGGGCGGAGATGCATGTGACGCTTCGGGTGACTCCGAATACGCCGGGGGACAACCAGTTCAACGTGAAAATATGGCTGCCGGAGCAAACGGGCAACGGCGTTCCGAAGACGGTGCAGCTGCGGCTGTTGCCGATGGACAAAGAGGGCATGGGATTCATCGATGTTCCTCTGGAGCTGTACGAGGACGAGGAGATGGACGCTTTCCCGGATTTCACGAAAACGACGTACAGGTCCCAGGGACCTTACCTGCCGTTCGCCGGGCAATGGAAAGCGCAAATCCGGGTCACGGATTCGGAGGACACGGAGCGGGTCGTAGAGACGACCTACCGGATTTATTAATGCGGAGAAAAGAGGCGTCCGATTGGAAAATCAACGGAAAGACAGAAGGATCAAATGGCTGATTCTGCTTATACCGACCCTGACGATCGGCTTATGGGAGTATGTTCGCCACGCCTTCCTGCTGCCTTATATTTCAATGGATTTGGGCAATCTGCTGGCCCCCTTCATTGTGCTGGCCGTAACCTTGACGCTCGTTCGGGGGCTGTTCGCGCGATTGGAGCAATCGCAGCGCGCCTTGCAGGCCGAGAAGGAGGTCAAGGCCTCCTTGGAGGAGCGGGAATCGTTGGCCCGCGAGCTGCATGACGGCATCTCTCAGTCGATGTTTCTGCTTGCCGTAAAGCTGGATCAGCTGGAGGAGCTGGACAAGGAAGGTCCGGTATGGGAGCTGGCGAACGGCTTGCGGGAAACGGTTCGCGTCATGCACGAGGATGTGCGTCAAGCGATTGCCAATCTGCGCGAGCCCGCGTCTCCGGCGAAAGCGGCGTGGGTCGTGCCGCTGCGGGGGCTGCTCGGGGAAACGGCGGAGCTGACCGGAGCGAGGGCGGAATTCGTCTGGACGATCCCGGACGACAGTCTGACCGACAAGGAGAAGATCGAGCTTCACGCTTGCGTCAGGGAGGCGCTCATGAACGTTCGGAAGCATGCGAACGCTTCGCGTGTCTACGTTGTCGGAGCTTGCGACGGTCAGGGCGGCTTCCGCTGCTCGGTCGAGGACGACGGAGTCGGGTTCGAAGGCAATCCGCTGCAGGTGCAAGGGAGGTTCGGACTGCGCATGGTCCGGGATCGGGCCAAAGCGATGGGCTGGTCCTTCCTGGCGGAGCGTCGCGGCTCGAGGACGGTCGTAGAACTGGTCAAAGCCGGAAAGAAGGCGAATGTATGAGCGGTGAGATCCGCGTGTTGCTGGCCGATGATCACCGGCATGCCCGGGAGGGCATGCGAGCCATCGTGTCCTCCCTTCCCGAGTTTATCGTAACGGGAGAGGCCTCCAGCGGGGAAGAAGCGTTGCGGCTGGCGGGCGAGCTTCTGCCGGATATGATTCTCATGGATATCAACATGCCGGGCATGGGCGGTCTGGAAGCGGTGAAGGAGATCAAGTGCGCGTACCCCGCCGTGAAGATCATTATAGTGACGGTGTCGGACGACGTTTCCCATCTGTTCGAGGCGCTTAAGAAAGGGGCCCAGGGCTACCTGCTCAAAAACTTGAACCCGTCCGCCTGGCGGGATTACTTGCGCGCGGTCGCCTTCGACGAAACGCCGCTGAACCCGGAGCTGGCGATGTCGATTCTTCGCGAGTTCGCAGATCGCAAAGCCGGCGCGTCGGCCGCTCTCCCCGCCAAAGAGCGTCCTCAGGACGGCAGCGGCTTGACGCCGCGGGAGCGGGATATTTTACAGGAGGTGGCCCGGGGGCAGAAGAACCGCGAGGTTGCGCTGGCGCTGGGATTATCCGAGCATACGGTCAAAAACCACCTCAAAAACATTTTGCAGAAGCTTCATCTGGACAATCGGGTGCAATTAACGCGTTACGCCTTCGAGCAGGGCATCGTGGAACCGGATTAGTTCGCGAGCGGACGATGTTTGGAAATGGACACAAAGAGTCACTCAAAATGACTCTTTCGAGTCATGCTGATCTGCCTGCGGCAAGCTATACTGTGGAATATCATCAACCATTGGAATTGGAAAGGTCGGATATTCGTATGAAAAAAAGCTTCACAGTATTGCTTGCCCTCATGATGACCTTCGGGTTCGCCAGTCTGGCCAGCGCCCATGTGACGGTTCAGCCGAAGGAGGCGCCTGCGGGCTCGTATCAGGTGTTTACGGTGCGCGTGCCTTCGGAGAAGGATGCCGCAACGACGCAGGTTAAGGTGGCGATTCCCGACAACGTTAACATCAGCCGTTTCGAGCCAAAGTCGGATTGGACCTACGAGATCGAGAAGGGCGCCGAGGACAAAATCGTCAACGTTACCTGGAAGGCGACGGGCAATGGCCTGGGCGCGACGGAGTTCGGCGAGTTCCGGATGCAAGGCAAGGTGGCGGACGATGCCAAGGAGCTTGTCTGGAAAGCCTACCAGACTTATTCGGACGGCGAGGTTGTGGAGTGGACGGGCGCGCCTGACGCGGACAAACCGGCATCGGTTACGACGGTAACCGCCGCCACGGGAGACGGACACGGCGACGGCCATGGCGCTTCAAGCGGCGCGGCTGCAGGAGGAGCGGACGAAGACAAGTCGGGCGGCAGCAATGCGCTTTACCTGACTCTGGCTCTTGCCGGCATTACGCTAGGGCTGCTGTCGCTGCTGATCTCCATGCTTCGCAAGCCGAAGCGGGGGTAACGGAGCCGCAGAGGCTCCCCTTCGGGCAATGCGGCGTGACCGCGACTGATCGGGATTGGAAGAACGGAGATGCGGGATATCGCGTCTCCGTTTTTTGCTTGCACGATCAGATAGGCTGGATGACGAGCAGCGTTGCGTACCTACAAAGCGGAAAAACGCTGCGGTGAAGCGCAGGAGACGCTTGCGAACGAACTTCGCATGTCATATAATGATCAGTAAATCTTGAAATGCGAAGATGGAGACAAGTAGACAGTGCCTTCTTTCAGGGAGGGAGCGCCATAGACTGGGAGCGCGCCTAGGAAATCAGGCTGTCGAAATTCACTCCGGAGCAGTCCCTTGAACGGTTGGCGACAGTCGGCCAGTAGGGGGAACCGGCTTGCGGCCCGTTATGCCGCGTGAAGCGGGAATGGCCGCGAAGGCGATGCAGATCGACCTTCGGCTCGTTAGCGGGCAGGCATTCCAACAAGGGTGGTACCACGGTCTTTTCGTCCCTTACGGGAGAGAAGGCTTTTTTTATTTTATCGCGAGAAGGAGAATCCGAATGAAGGAAAGATTGGAAGCTTTGCGAGTCGAGGCGCTGGATAAGCTTCAAGGGGTGGCGGATGCCGCCGGACTGAACGATCTTCGCGTGCACTATTTGGGCAAGAAGGGCCAATTGACCGAGATTTTGCGCGGAATGGGCGCCTTGAGCGCAGAGGAGCGTCCGGTAATCGGACAAGTGGCCAATGACGTCAGGGCGGCTATCGAGGCTGTCATTGCGGAGAAGCAGGAGGGCTTCGACCGGGCGGCGACTGCGCATCGGCTGCAGGCGGAGACGATCGATGTCACCTTGCCGGGAAAAGCGGTCGGCGTCGGCGCGGTGCATCCTTTGAACAAGGTCACCCAGGAAATCGAAGACATTTTCATCGGAATGGGCTATTCGATCGCGGAAGGACCCGAGGTGGAGACGGACTTTTTCAACTTCGAAGCGCTTAATCTTCCGAAGAACCATCCCGCTCGCGATATGCAGGATTCCTTCTATATCACGGACGAGATTTTGCTGCGTACGCAAACCTCCCCGGTGCAAATTCGCACGATGAAGGCTATGAACGGCAAGACGCCCGTCAAGGTCATTTGTCCGGGCAAGGTATACCGTCGGGACGATGACGATGCCACGCATTCGTTCATGTTCCATCAGATCGAGGGACTTGTCATCGGGCCGAATATCCGCATGAGCGATCTGAAGGGAACGCTGCTGCAGTTCGTTCAGAAAATGTACGGCTCGCAGATGCAGATTCGCCTGCGTCCAAGCTTCTTCCCGTTCACCGAGCCAAGCGCGGAAGTCGACGTGACTTGCGCCCAGTGCGGAGGAAGCGGCTGCCGGATGTGCAAGCATACCGGATGGATCGAGATTCTCGGCTGCGGCATGGTACATCCGAAGGTGCTGGAGTACGGAGGCTACGATCCGAAGGAAGTCACGGGCTTCGCCTTCGGCATGGGCGTGGAGCGTATCGCGCTGCTTAAGTACGGTATCGACGATATCCGTCACTTCTATGCGAATGACGCGAGGTTTCTCGGCCAATTCGCCAAGCTGTAACGTGGGCAGCCGGAAGCGAGGGCTCGCGCAAGGGGCGGCGGTGCGCCGCTATCTTCTTCCACGAGCCGAAGGCGGACCGATCGGGCCGCACAGCCATACACTTTGATCGAAAACGAGGGGAGTTTCCCATGAACGTATCTTATCGGTGGTTATCCGAATATATCGACCTGGACGGCATTGCCGCGAAGGAATTGGCTGAAATGATGACGCGGGGCGGAATCGAGATTGATTCCGTTCCTTCCCGCAACGAGGGTGTCAGCGGAGTGGTCGTCGGTTATGTAAAAAAGAGAGAAAAGCATCCCGATGCGGATAAGCTGAGCGTGTGCACGGTCGACGCGGGCACGGGAGAGGATCTGCAAATCGTCTGCGGTGCGGCGAACATCGGGGCGGACATGAAGGTTCCGGTCGCGGTCGTCGGAGCCAAGCTTCCCGGCGGCTTGAACATTAAGCGCGCCAAGCTTCGGGGCGTGGAATCGCAAGGCATGATTTGCTCCGCGCGCGAATTGGGGATCAACGACAAGCTGCTCCCCAAAGAGCAGCAGGAAGGCATTCTTATTCTGCCTGAAGACACCGCTGTCGGCCGAGATATTCTGGATGTGCTCGCATTGGACGATTCCATACTGGAGCTGGATTTGACGCCGAATCGTTCGGACTGCCTCAGCATGCTGGGCGTCGCCTACGAAGTATCGGCCTTGACCGGTCGTCCGCTGCGCCTGCCCGACCCGTCGCAGGATATTTACGCAGCGGCGGAGAAGACGTCGGATTATGTCCGCGTGTCGATCAGCGCTCCCGAGCAGTGCTCTCATTATACGGCGCGTTACATTAGAGGCGTAAAAGTCGGCCCAGCGCCGCTGTGGATTCAGAATCGCCTGATCGCCGCCGGCGTGCGGCCGATCAATAATGTCGTGGATATCACGAACTATGTCATGCTCGAATACGGCCAGCCGCTGCACGCCTTCGACGCGGCCCGGGTTGCGGGCGGGCGGATCGACGTTCGTCTTGCCCGGCCGGGCGAGACGCTTGTGACGCTGGACGATCAGGAACGCAAGCTTGAGCCTCAAATGCTGGTCATTGCCGATGCGGACAAAGCGATCGGCCTGGCGGGAGTCATGGGCGGAGCGAATTCCGAAGTATCTACCGAGACGACGGATATCCTTCTCGAATCTGCCCGCTTTGACGGAAGCACGATCCGGCGCACCTCGCGGCAGCTGGGCTTGCGCTCCGAAGCTTCTGCCCGCTTCGAGAAAGAGGTTGATCCGGCCAGAGTCCGCGAGGCGCTTGACCGCGCCGCGGGCTTGCTCGCCCGTTACGCGGAAGGGATTGTGACGGAAGGGATTGCGGAGGCGCAAACGGCTGTATCGGCTCCCGCTGTCATCGAGCTGTCGCTGAGCCGGGTGAACGACATGCTGGGCACGAAGCTGTCCGCCCTGGAGGTCAAAACGATTCTGTCGCGCCTGCAATTCGAGGTGCAGGTTAACGGAGATGGCGCATGGAAAGTCACCGTGCCTTCCCGCCGCAGCGATATTTCCCGCGATGTCGATCTCGTGGAGGAAATCGCCCGCTTGCACGGTTACGATGAAATTCCGACTACGCTGATTGAAGGTCCCAACACGGCGGGGTCGCTGACCAAACCGCAGGCGATCCGCAGAGAGCTCCGGTCCATCTGGACAGGCGCAGGGCTGCACGAGGCGCTCTGCTACTCGGTCACCTCCTTGCCTCGAACCCAATTGTTCGCGGAGCTTGCGGCGGGCGCAAAGCCCATTGCCCTGGCGATGCCGATGAGCGAGGAGCGCAGCGTGCTGCGTACGACGCTGATTCCGAGCCTGCTGGAGTCCGCAGCCTATAACCTTAGCCGCAAAAACGGCGATATCGCGCTGTTCGAGATCGGCAACGTATATCATACGGACGAGGATACTTTGACGCGTCTGCCGCAGGAGAAGCCGAGAGCGTCGATGCTGCTGGCAGGCAACCGCAGAAGTCCGGCATGGAACGGCAAGGCAGAGCCGGTCGATTTCTACGATGCGAAGGGGATTCTGGAGAAGCTGTTCGAGCGCCTGGGGCTGTCGGATCGCATTACGTATGAGGCCGCCCAGCCGGCCGGCTTCCATCCGGGCAGAACGGCAGCGATCGTGATTCGTACGGAGCGGGGAGCCGAGACGCTTGGCTATGTTGGGCAGGCGCATCCCGATACGCAGCGAGAGTTCGATCTGCCGGATACGTACATCGCGGAGTTCGAGCTTGAGCCGATCTACGAATACGCGGATTCGGGCATCGAATACCGCGCGCTGCCGAAGTATCCGGCCATAGAGCGCGACCTTGCGGTCGTCGTGGATCGCGGCGTTGCCGGGGGCGCGCTGACGGAGACGATAGCGGCATCCGCAGGAGAGCTGCTGGAATCGGTGAAGGTATTCGACGTGTATACGGGAGACCGCATTGGCGGCGACAAGAAAAGCGTGGCATTGGCTCTGGTATATAGGCACCGCGAACGAACGTTGACGGACGAGGAAGTCGGGGAAGCGCACTCCAGAGTTCTGACGCAGTTGGAACAATCTTACGGCGCGGAACTTAGAAAATAGGCAGGAAACCGTAACGGAGGCAGCGAATACATCTAGACGCCGGCTGGCGAAGATGGTTCGCTGCTTTTGTTAAACGATCGGAAAGGATAAGCAGCTAATGATCCTTTCGTGCAGACGTCCATCCATCGGAATGCAGAAAGAAGAGAACCTGCACCGGCTGCTTCGAGCCGGGATACTTAAAATTATGAACGCAATGGGAGGATCACGCTGTGAACAGTCAAGACAAAACGCGGGTCACCGTTGACATATATGGAACGCAATATACGATAACGGGACATACGAGCACGGAATATATGAGACGAGTCGCCGCGATGGTGAACGAGCAGATGAATAAGGTGAATGTCGGATCGCCGCGTCTGGACTTGCCGAAGCTCGCGGTGCTGGCCGCCGTAAACATCGGGGACGAAGCTCTGCGCTTGCGCAGGGAAAATGAACAGCTGCTCAAGGTCGAGCATGATCAGCAGCTCCAGATCGCCGAACTGGACGCCGCCAAAAGCGCGGTTGCCGCGGAGCTGGATGCCTTGCAGGTCCAAAGCGCCGCAGAGCTGGATACCGTCAAAGCGCAAAGCGCCGCCGAGCTGGAATCGGTGAAGGCTGTGGGCGAGGCGGAGCTGGAGGCTTTGAAGGAGCTGTACGAGTCGGAGCTGGCTAAGGCGGAACAGGCGCTTAGTTCGGCCAGGGAGGCCTCTTCCGCAGAACGGGCCAAAGCCGAGCGGGAGCTTGCCCAAGCCAGATCCCGCGCGGCGCAAGAGCTTGAAAGTCTGAAAGCGAGATTGAACGGGGCGCTGGAGCAGCAGAAGACGCTGGCCGCGAAGGTGCTGGAGGAGGCGAAGGCGCAGGCGTCGCAGCAGCTTGCCGAGGCAGAGGAGAAAGCCGCAACGGCGCTGCGGAACGAGCGGGAGAATGCGGCTGCGGAGAGCGGCCGATTGAAGGCTGAAGCCGCTTCGGAGCTGGAGGACGCGAAGCTGGAGGCGGAGCTTGAGCTCGAGCTGGCGAGAGAGGAAGCTGCGAAGGCGCTGGCCTCTGCGCAGGAGGCGGCTGCGCAGGAGCGGCAGAGACTGAGCGGGGCGCTGGAGCAGCAGAAGACGCTGGCCGCACAGGTGCTGGAGGAGACGAAGGCACAGGCGTCGCAGCAGCTTGCCGAGGCGGAGGAGAAAGCCGAAGCGGCGCTGCGGATCGCGAGGGAGAATGCGGCTGCGGAGCTGAGCGCCAGCAAGGAGCAGGCCGATAAGCAGCTTCTTGAAGAACGAGAGAGAGCGGAAGCGGAGAGCGGCCGATTGAAGGCTGAAGCCGCTTCGGAGCTGGAGGACGCGAAGCTGGAAGCGGAGCTTGAGCTTGAGCTGGCGAGAGAGGAAGCTGCGAAGGCGCTGGCCTCTGCGCAGGAGGCGGCTGCGCAAGAGTTGCAGAGACTGAACGGGGTCTTGGAGCAGCAGAAGATGCTTGCCGCGCAGGTGCTGGAGGAGACGAAAGCCCAGGCGGCGCAGCAGCTTGCCGAGGCGGAGGAGAAAGCGGAAGCGGCGCTGCGGATTGAGCGGGAGAAAGCGGAAGCGGAAAGCGGCCGATTGAAGGCTGAAGCCGCCGCGGAGCTGGAGAACGCGAAGCTGGAATCGGAGCTTGAGCTCGAGCTGGCGAGAGAGGAAGCTGCAAAGGTGCTGGCCTCTGTGCAGGAGGCGGCTGCGCAGGAGCGGCAGAGATTGAACGGGGCGCTCGAACAGCAGAAGACGCTGGCCGCGAAGGTGCTGGAGGAGACGAAGGCGCAGGCGGCGCAGCAGCTTGCCGAGGCGGAGGAGAAAGCCGGAGCGGCGCTGCGGATCGAGAGGGAGAGAGCGGAAGCGGAGAGCGGCCGATTGAAGGCTGAAGCTGCCGCGGAGCTGGAGAATGCGAAGCTGGAGGCTGAGCTTGAGCTTGAGCTGGCGAGAGAAGAAGCTGCAAAGGCGCTGGCTTCTGCGCAGGAGGCTGCTGAGCAGGAGCGGCAGAGACTAAAAAGCGAAGCCGATCATGAGCTGCAGAAGGCCCATGCCCAAGCGGCCCAGGAGCTGGAGGAGCGGGCTGAGAAGGAAGCGGGGCTTGTCGAAAAGTACGAATCCGAGCTGGGCGCACTTCGATTGATGCATTCGGCCGAGCTGGAGGTGCTGTCCGCGAATCAGGCCGCAGAGCGGGAGGAATGGGACAGACAGCACGCCGGGGAGCTGGCCAAGCTGGAGGAGACGCAGTTGTCCGAGCTTGCTTCAGCCCATGATAAAGCGGATGCGGAGATCAAGGCGGTCGAGGCGATGTACTCCGAGGAGCTGGAGACGGTAAGAGCGGAGCTCGCTGCAGTGCGTTCCGGGCTTGAAGCGTCGCGCGCTGATCTAGGGCAATTGGCGGCGGAACGAGAGCAATGGCAGGCGAAGGAAGTCGAATGGCAGCGGCGGCAGGGCCAATCCGAAAGCGATATCGAGCATTGGGCAAGAGAGGCCGAGGAGCATCGGCAAGCCGTGCTCGATCTGCGGAGATGTCTGGAAGAAGCGGAAGCCCAGCTGCTCGAACGTCTGGAGACTTGGGAAGCGGAGCAGGAACGGATGGAGCAGGACAGCGAGGAGCTGCGCCGCCAGCTTCGCGATCGGGACGAACGGGAGCAACAGCAGGCCGAGGCGATCCGGGAGGCGCAGACGCGCTTGAGCGCAGCGGAAAGGGAGCGGCGCGTCGGTCTGGAGAGGGCGGAGTCGTCCGAAGTCCGCTTGACCGAGCTGAGCGAAGCGCATACCTCCTTGAAGGCGGCGGTCGAACATGCCGAGGAAGAGGTCAAGAAGGCAAGAGCGGAAGCGGCGGCGGCGCCATTCCGGGAGGCGGAGCTCGTTGCCGAGCTCGATGGGCTTCGGGCGCAAGCCGAGCGGGGTGAACGTGCTCAGGAGGAGCTGAGCGCTCTAAGCCTGGAGCTTGAGAAGCTGAAGGTGGAATACGAGAAGCTGAAAAACGAGTATAACGAATGGATCGATATGCTCGAACAGGAGTAGGCATATATCCGGCATGCGCAAGAATAAAAAAGGCGATTCAACCCGCGGAGGGGTGAATCGCCTTGAATTTTAATGACATTAGCTTACGACAAGCTTCGCGACCATCTGAGCATGTCCGGTGCCGCACATGATATTGCACTTGATCTCGTAGGTTCCGGCCGGAAGATTAATAACCTCCGACTTGCCGCCTCTGATTTTGATATCCTGTCCGACGACTTCAATGCCATGGGCGCCGCTCAGATTTTCCACGGTCAGCTTCACGGGAGTGTCCTTAGGCAGCGCATATTCGGTCTGATCGAATTCCCAGCTGCTCGCTTTAACGACAACCTCTGTGGAAGCCGCTTCTCCTGCGACCGGGGTGCTGTCTCCCGCATTTTTATTCTTGTCGCCGCCGCATGCCGTAAGCGCCAGAGCCAGTACGGCCAGGGTGAATAAGTAAGCCAATTTTCTTTGCATAATAAGCCTCCGTGCGTTCAATATGGCAGACGGGCTGTCTCTTTAAATCCCTTTTCTTGCCTGTCCCTATTGTAACATATCGGTAAGGAAGCGAAATGCCCCAACCATGGCAGAGTGATGACATTAGGTTCGAAATGACAATATCGGCTGAAGGACATAAAAAAGAGGAAGGCCCCTTCCCTCAAGATCGGGAGCCTTCCTCTTCGTTCTTGCACCCGCTTACCGTCTGCTGTGAGCCGCTTCGTAAGGGGAACTGATCGGGATGAACAGATCGATGATCCCGATCACCAGCGCAGCCAGCAGCGCGCCGATGACGGATACATGCACATGCCCGACGACAAATTGGGCCAGCCAGATCACAAGGGCGCTGCACAAAAATCCGACAATGCCCCTGCCGAAAGGCGTCACTTTTTTACCGAAGACGCCCTCGATAATCCAGCCGAGAACGGCAATGACGACGGCAAGCATCAACGCGCTCCAGAATCCGCCTACGGAAAACTGGGGAACGAGCCATCCGACCACCATCAGGACAATGGCGGAGACGATAAAGCGAACGATTGTGCCTAGAATGTTCATTTGTTTTCGACCTCCTTGGCTGTAGTGTGTCCTGACTTTAGATTCCTATGAGCGGAAGGTTTCGCAAGATTGAACGATTCGGCTATAATATAAGCGAAGGAGTGAAGATTGCCGTGAACGACAAGGCTTTACATACATTGGAATACGACAAGATCGTCCGTCGCCTGACAGGGCTCGCTTCCACCAGCCTGGGGAAGGATGAGACGGCAAAGCTGGCTCCAAGCCGCGAATTGGAGATTGTTAAGCGGCGGCTCGCGGAAACGGATGAGGCCGCCCAAATATTTAGCTTGAAGGGCTCTCCTCCATTCGGAGGAATTACGGATATTCGTTCTTCCCTGCAGAGAGCGAAGCTTCAAGGCGTTCTGCAGCCTCCCGAATTGATGGAGACGGCGCAGTTCATTATGGGCTCGCGCAGATTGAGCCGCTTCATTGCGGTATCTGCCGAAGAGCTGGAGCTGCCGCTTCTGGAGGATTTGTGCGAGCCGCTGACCGATTTCAAGGCGCTGGAGGACGAAATTCGCAAATGCGTCGACGAGCAGGGCGAGGTGCTGGATTCGGCAAGTCCCGAGCTGGCTTCGGTGCGCCGCGATATTCGCATCAATGAAGGCCGGGCCAGAGAAAAGCTGGAAAGCCTGATTCGATCAAGCTCGGTGCAGAAGATGCTTCAGGAGTCTCTGATCACTATGCGTAACGACCGTTATGTCATTCCGGTAAAGCAGGAGTATCGCTCTCACTTCGGAGGCATTGTGCACGATCAATCGGGGAGCGGCGCTACGTTGTTTATCGAGCCGGAAGCGGCGGTTCAGATGAACAATAAGCTCAGAGAGCTTAAGATCAAAGAACAGAACGAGATTGAGCGCATTTTGCGCCAGCTGTCCGCTTCCGTCGGAGAACGCGCGGAATTGCTGGCCGGAGATGCGGAAATTCTCGGCAGGATCGATTTTATTTTCGCTAAGGCTTCTCTCGCGCATGCATTGTCGGCAACATTGCCTATCATGAACGATGAGGGGAAGCTGCTGCTGCATAAAGCAAGGCACCCGCTGCTGGAGATGAAAGCGGCTGTGCCGATCGATCTCGAGCTTGGAGAGAGCTATACGTCGATTATCGTCACGGGACCGAACACCGGTGGTAAAACCGTCTCGCTGAAAACGATAGGGCTTCTTAGCCTGATGGCGATGTCCGGCCTGTTCATTCCGGCGGAGGAAGGTAGCCGCCTGTGCGTATTCGACG
This sequence comes from Cohnella boryungensis, assembly GCF_042651945.1. Classification (NCBI taxonomy): domain Bacteria; kingdom Bacillati; phylum Bacillota; class Bacilli; order Caryophanales; family Paenibacillaceae; genus Cohnella; species Cohnella boryungensis. The sequence goes on from NZ_JBHSED010000035.1 coordinate 142,791, forward strand.
GCATCTATGCGGACATCGGGGACGAGCAAAGCATCGAGCAGAGCTTAAGCACCTTCTCCAGTCATATGACGAATTTGATATCGATGCTAAGCCAGGTGACGAGCAACAGTCTGGTTCTGCTCGACGAGCTTGGCGCGGGCACCGATCCGGCGGAGGGCTCGGCTCTGGCAATCGCCATTCTGGAGCATCTGCAGAAGCTGGGCTGCCGATTGATTGCGACCACTCATTATAGTGAGCTGAAGGCCTATGCTTACAATCGGGAAGGCATCATCAACGCGAGCATGGAGTTCGACATCGCGACCCTGAGACCGACTTACCGGCTGCTCGTCGGAGTTCCCGGAAGAAGCAACGCTTTCGCGATCGCCGAGCGGCTGGGCTTGCCCAGAAGCATTATCGACCACGCGCGCGGGGAGGTCAGCGAGGACGAGCTGAAGGTGGATTCGATGATCGCTTCGCTGGAGCAGGATCGGCTGCAAGCCCAGGCCGAACGGCGGACGGCCGAAAGCGTGCGGCGGGAAGCCGAGAAGCTGCAGAAGGAAATTCAGGAGGAGCGCTTCAAGCTCCAGGAGCAGAAGGCGAAGGTGCTGGAGGTTGCGCGGGAGGAAGCCCGCCAGCAGGTTGCGAAGGCGCGAAGGGAAGCCGAGGAGATCATTGCGGATCTTCGGCGGTTGGCTATGGAAGAGGGCGCTTCCGTGAAGGAGCACAAGCTGATTGAAGCCAAGCGGCGGCTGGAAGAAGCCGTCCCAGACCCGGTCGCAAGACCGATCAGGAACGCGGCAGGCGGAAAGCCCGTCAAAATCGAAGCGGGCGACGAGGTGAAGGTGCACAGCCTGGGCGGCCAGAAGGGACATGTCGTCGAGCTGTCCGGCGCAGAAGCCGTCGTGCAGCTCGGCATCCTGAAGATGAAGGTGTCGCTGTCCGATCTGGAGCCGACGCGTAAAGCGGCGGCAACCAAGCCGCAAGCGCAGGCGACGATCGTCAAGCGTTCCCGGGACGAGAATATTCGCTCGGAGCTGGATTTAAGGGGAATGGCGCTCGACGAAGCCATTATGGAAGTGGATCGCTTCCTGGACGAAGCCTTCCTGGCCAATCTGGGTCAGGTCTACATTATTCACGGAAAAGGCACCGGCGCTTTGCGCAACGGGGTTCAGGATTTTCTGCGGCGCCATAAACATGTAAAGAACTATCGGTTGGGCCAATTTGGAGAAGGCGGCGCGGGAGTTTCCGTGGCCGAGCTTCATTAGAAGGGGAGGTCGTAAGCGATGCAGGACGTTGTGGATTCCATCATGTCGCATTCTTTTCCTGCGGTTATCGCCTATTTCTCTGTAGGAATCTTGGCGCTTATCGTTTTTCTTTCGTGTTTTGAGTGGGTTACGAAATATGACGGCTGGAAGGAGATCGGCAAAGGAAACCTATCGGCGGCGATGGCCACTGGCGGCAAGATTTTTGGCATTTGCAATATTTTCCGCTTCTCCATCGAAGCCAACGATACGATCTACCAAAGCATTTTGTGGTCTGCTGTCGGTTTTGTGCTGCTGCTGGTCGCTTACTTTTTGTTCGAGTTTTTCACGCCGGTGTTCCGGGTAGATGAGGAAATCGGCAAAGACAATCGCGCCGTAGGCCTGTTGTCGATGGTGTTATCCGTTTCTTTATCCTATATTATTGGCGCCGCCGTCATTTAATCGGAGGAATGCATCATGAAGTATCTGTGGGGCACGCTGCTGGCCCTTGCGCTCGTATTTATCGCGATCGGCGTATTGTATATGATGAGGGAGGCTTGATCGGAAGATGTCTGTCGTGATTTGTCCATGGTGTCAAAGCGAGATTTCTCAGGAAGAAGGGCAGGAGCCCGATAAAATATGTCCCGTATGCGATAACGAGCTTGACGGCTATCGCACGTTAAAGCTGAGTCTCGGCGAGGAGGAAGAGGAGGACGCCTACGAGGAAGAGGAGGCTCCGACCGTATCCATCGACGACGATGAAGATTTGAGCTGGATGGAGGAAGAGGCTCTGGAATCCAGCGAGGAGCTGGAGCAATTCGAGGAGACGCTGGAAGAGCTGCTTAACGAGCAGGAAGTCGTGCCGGAGTGTCCGTCGTGCCGGGAGTACATGGTCGAAGCCGGGGAGCGGCTGATTTCCGCCGAAGAATTCAAGCCCCGCGTGCCTGAGTCGCTGGGCGTTCCGTTGGTCGAAGCGCCGTTTAAGCTGACTATGTATGTGTGTCCTTCGTGCTTTACCGTTCAGTCTGCTCTGGGCGATACCCACCGGCAACGGATGGTTCGGAGTCTAAGCGAGCCTGGGGCGCAGCAGGGCGGCAGGAGGAACGGCAACGCATGAGCCGGATGGTGCATTCGGTCATGGAATTGATCGGGAATACGCCTGCGGTGCGGCTGCAGCGGCTGGCGGGACCGGAGGCTGCCGAGGTATGGGTGAAGCTGGAGAAAATGAATCCGAGCGGCAGCGTGAAGGATCGTGCGGCGTACGGCCTGCTGACGGATGCCGAGGCGCGCGGCTTGATTCGACCCGGCAGCCTGATCGTGGAGCCGACGAGCGGCAACACCGGCATCGGTCTGGCGATGTGCGCCGCGGCTAGAGGCTACCGGCTTACACTCGTCATGCCGGACAACATGTCGGCCGAGCGGATCGCGTTGCTTCGCGCTTATGGAGCGGAGGTCGAGCTTACCCCGGCGGCGGAACGCATGCCGGGAGCGATCGCCCGGGCCCGGCAATTGCTGGAGGCGAATCCCGGCAGTTATATGCCGAATCAGTTCGAGAATGCAGCCAATCCCGATATTCATCGCACGACGACGGCGCTTGAAATTATCGACCAAATGGAAGGCCGTCTGGATGCGTTCATCGCGACGGCGGGAACCGGCGGGACGATTACGGGGACGGGAGAGACGCTGAAGTCGAGTCTGGCCGGCCTGCATGTGGCGGTTGTGGAGCCGGCAGGCTCGCCCGTGCTTTCAGGGGGGCAGCCCGGACCCCATAAGCTGGTGGGGACAAGCCCGGGCTTCGTGCCGCCAATATTGAATACCGGCGTGTATGACGAAATTATTCGGGTGGAGGACGAGGATGCGCTGGGCACGGCGAGAAGTCTTGCCCGATCGGAAGGCTTGCTTGTCGGCCCGTCCTCCGGAGCGGCGGTCTGGGCGGCTCTGCAGCTTGCCCGGCGTCTCGGCCGTGGCCGACGCGTGCTGTGCATCGCGCCCGACACTGGAGAACGATATTTGAGCATGGGAATCTTTTGATTCAGGCATCCGTCTGTCCAGACGGGTGCTTTCGTATTATCAGGTCAGCCAGAATTTCTGGTTGGCCTTTTTCTATGGCCGTTTTTTTTGCGATTTTCGCAAGCGTATATCTGCCGACCATTCAAGGGAAACTATCCACCGATGTCCAATTGATCGCGTGGAGGGATGAGTTTCCAATGCAAGCCATGACTGCGAAGGAACTGGAGTACATCGCGGATTCGATGTCCAACGAGGATTTGTTGATCAAGCAGTGCGCCGTCGCCGCCGCCACCATCACGAACGCACAGCTGCAGCAAGCCTGTTCTCACATGGTAAGCGTGCATACGCAGCATTACAGCATGCTGATGAACACGCTGCAGCAGCATCAATCGATCGCGCCGAACCAGCCCCAAGCCTAACAAAGGAGGTAACCCGGATGTTCAACAATACGATTTTGCCGGAAGCGGATATGGCCTACACGATCCTCTCGGATTTGAAGAGGGTGACCCGGGAATATGCGACGGCGGCTACCGAGTCCGTATGTCCCGATATTCGCCAGATGTTCACGCAATTGCTGGACGATACGCTCAAGCTGCAAGGCGAGCTCTATATGGCCATGCAGCAAAACAACATGTACAATGCGTCCTCTCCGGCAATGAAGCAGGAACTGGACAAGCAGCTTAAACAATACCAGCAGACTCAGCAGCAGACGGCCCAATTCGTGCAGCAGTCGCAATCGGGGCAAGCCCAAGCGGCCATGAACGGACCTGGCGGCGGCACGCAAATGCCCGCCTATCAGTAACCCCGGATGTCACTATACTTTCCGTGAGAAATCCCCGGATCGGCATTCTGGTGCCGCTCCGGGGATTTTTAGGAGGACGGTTGGAATTGGCTTTTCACGCAGCCTGTTTTTGATGTATGATGAAGAGTAATTCAGGAGGGATCATGATGAACGAATTGAAGCTTAGCATCTTGGACCTGCTCAAGGAAGACGCCCGGCTGTCCCCCGCCACGATCGCTACAATGCTCGGGGTCGCAGAAGAGGACGTTTCCTCCGCAATCGCGGAGATGGAGCAGGATCACGTCATTGTTAAATACGCGACGATCGTGAATTGGAGCAAGGTTGACGATGAGAAAGTCACGGCGCTTATCGAGGTGGAGTGCACCCCGGAAAGAGGCCGCGGATTCGAGAGCATCGCGGAGCGCATTTATTTGTACCCGGAAGTGAAATCGGTTTATCTGATGTCGGGAGCGTTCGATCTGCTTGTCGAGATTGAGGGCAAGAACTTGAAGGAAGTCGCGTCCTTCGTCTCCAACAAGCTTTCCACGATCGAATCCGTCATTTCCACGAAGACGTTTTTCATTCTTAAGAAATATAAACAGGACGGAATTATTTTCGAGGAATTCGAGGACGATCAACGCTTGCTCGTCACGCCTTGATTCGTAGTCCAATGCAAAGGAAGAATGCCAGATGATAAAAGATGAGGAAAAGCCGAAAATCCAGGCTGATCCGTCACGGAGCGGCGGAATGCAAAATTATCTTTCCTCCCGCGCGCGCGCCATTCCGCCTTCCGGGATCCGGCGTTTCTTTGATTTGGTCAGCGCCAGCAAGGATAAGGATATCATCACGCTGGGCGTCGGGGAACCGGATTTCGTCACGCCTTGGCGGGTCAGGGATGCTGCCGTTTATTCTCTTGAGAAGGGGAAAACGCAATATTCGCCCAACGCCGGCACGATGGAGCTGCGCGAAGCGATCGGACAATACTTGGCTAACGAATTTCACTTGAATTACGATCCGGGCAAGGAAGTGATCGTAACGGTCGGGGGGAGCGAAGGCATCGATCTTGCGCTGCGCGCTCTGATCGAGCCGGGAGACGAGATTCTCGTACCCGAGCCGTGTTACATTTCCTATTCCCCGATCACTTCCCTGGGCGGCGGAGTGCCGGTCGGAATCGAGACGTTCGCCGAGGATCAGTTCAAGCTGACCCCGGAAAGCCTGCGCGCGGCCATTACCCCGCGTTCAAAGGTTCTCGTGCTCTGTTATCCGAGCAATCCGACGGGTGCGATAATGACCTATGAGGAAATGCTGCCAATCGCCAAAATCGTCGAGGAGAACGATCTGATCGTCATCTCCGACGAAATCTATGCGGAGCTGACCTTCGCCGGACGCCATGCGAGCTTCGCTTCGCTGCCCGGGATGAAGGATCGGACGATCCTCGTCAGCGGCTTCTCGAAGGCGTTCGCCATGACCGGCTGGCGAATGGGCTATGCCTGCGGTCATCCTGACCTGATCAGCGCAATGCTCAGAATTCATCAGTACACGATCATGTGCGCGCCGACGATGGGGCAGGTAGCCGCGCTGGAGGCGTTGACCAAGGGCGGACTGGAAGAGAAGGATCGGATGATGGAATCCTATAATCAAAGACGCCGCTTGGTCGTGCAGGGCTTCCGCGATATGGGGCTGGAGTGCCACGAGCCGCAGGGCGCTTTCTATGCGTTTCCATCCGTTCGCTCCACCGGCCTGACCTCGGAGCAATTCGCGGAACGCCTGCTGCTCGAAGCGAAAGTCGCCGCGGTTCCCGGTCATGTATTCGGCAAAGGCGGAGAAGGATTCCTGCGATGCTGCTATGCGACCTCCGTATCTCAGCTGACAGAAGCCATGGAGCGAATCCACTTGTTTCTAAGAACTTTGGAATAAAAATGAATATTTTACAAAAGTCATGTTCAATTTGATCTCGTTCTGCTATAATAACCATGGTTTTCGACCCGTCGAGTATTCATTATCGTCATGAGAAGGGGGAATCACATGGCTGCCGCAGAACCAAAATCTTCAACCCTGTCGTCGTTGCAAGCCGATGCACCCATTATTTCTCATTATCCGGGCCGAGCCGCGGAATTGGCCGAGGAGATCGATCGTTTGCGAGGAGCCATGACGGAAACCTTTCTCAGAGAGCACTCCTTGATCGCGGATTCGGTCGTGGAGCTGAGCCGTCAGTTGGATCGGAAGATCAACGAATATATGAAAGTCGTACGATTGAGTCGGGAGTAAGCTCGGTGATGATCTCACCGGGCTTTTTTTTATGAAGCGCCTTCCATCGCACTGCGGCACTAGGGGCAGTTCTGTGCGCGAGCCGTTCATGACGGAGCGTACGTTCGTCTGCCTATGCGGGCGGCCATTTGCTCATAACCCACTTTTCAATCTGATCCGCAACTTGAGCTACCGGCATGCTTGAAGTGTCCAGAGCCGGAATCGGAGGAATGGCCTGCCTGGCTCTGTATACCAGCTCTTTGGAGGCTGCGTTGGTATGCTCAATGCCTGCCAGCGTCCACCCCCCGCGAGCCGTCAAGCGTTGAATCCGAGCGTTGTCGCTGCAATAGAGAGCAAAATAATGGAACGGAGAGAAATAATGAGAATGATCGCAAATTTCAACATTGTACGGATGGGGAACACAGCCGAACAGTATGGTGCCGCGCCCGCCCAAGGCATTCGAATGGGCGATTCTTAGCCAGTTGTTGCAAGCGGTTTGGTAATCCTGCCTGACAACAATCTTGTCCATGTCGTATACGTCGAAATCTCTCATTCTACTGACAATCTCTTTTGCGGCTGTTGATTTACCCGAGCCGCTTAGTCCTGTCACAACAAACAATGGAAATGTCATAGCTAACCACCCTTTCCATACTGACCTTATATACTATGAAAAATAATATGCGATTGACGTAGGTAGATAAGGGAGTTCATCTCCCCTTCTTTGCTACATGCCGGCGCCGATTTATGCTTAACAAACGATATGGTATAGTAAGCATACGAATGGAAAGGGGGTAGGAGGATGCTTTGGCTCGTAACCGGAGGAATCGGGAGCGGCAAATCGGCTTTTGCGCATGAGCTAGCGCTGGTCGTAGGACGCGAAGGCATTCGGCTGTCCTGTCCTCCTTTTCCCCGATCGAATCTAACGACAGGGGAGCCTTGGGATGCTGCGGGCGAGTTTTACCGCACGCTGTCCGAGGCGGATGAGTCGCTGGCGCACAAACTGAACGCGATTAACATGGAGTCGAATATTTTCCGGGCGGAACGCCGCGTGGTCGTCGTCGATAGCTTGTCGGGCTGGCTGCGAGGGCTGCTCGGACGCATGGATACGGATAACGAGGAATGGAACAGCCTAGCGGAGGAGCGCTGGCGTGAAGGCCTGGCTGCGATCGCGGCTTTCGAGGGCAGGATGATTGTCGTCACGGAGGAACCCTCGGCCGGGCTGCGTCCGAGCTCGGAGGAACTCGCCTTTGCATACTGGCTGGCGGAGGCGAACCGTGCGCTGCTTGCAGCAAGCGGAAAGGCGTACCGTTTGACGGCCGGCGTGGCTATGGAGCTCAAAGGCTATCAGGTAAAAGGAGGAAACGGCGGACATGAAAATCTATACGAGAACCGGCGATAAAGGTCAGACATCGGTCATCGGCGCGCGAGTCGGCAAGGACGATGCTCGCGTAGAGGCTTACGGGACGCTTGACGAGCTGAACAGCTTCGTCGGGCAGGCTGCGGCTATCCTTGCCAAGCAGACGGCCGGGGAATGGGAGGACTTGCGCGAGCAGCTGATGATTATTCAGCACGAGCTCTTCGATTGCGGCTCCGACCTCAGCTATGCTGTGCCGGAGGCGGACAAAATGAAGGTGAAGCCGGAGATGACGGAGCGGCTGGAGCGCTGGATCGACGAGTATGGCGAGCGCACGCCGCCGCTTGAGAAGTTCATCTTGTCAGGCGGAAGCGAGCCTGCCGCCGCTCTTCACGTGTGCAGAACGGTTTGCAGGCGCGCGGAAAGACGAATCGTCACGTTGGCCAGGGAGCAGCCTTGTCCGGACGAGGTGCGCAAATACGTGAATCGGCTGTCCGATTATTTATTTGCCGCCGCCAGGGCGGCCAACGCCATACTTGGCTTTTCGGATGTCGAATACGAACGGAGCGCGCCGGTGTTCCGACGGAGGTCTTGAGCGGGATGAACGAACAGCAGGACAAGGCCGAATATTATTCGCCGATAGAATATATCGCGGAAGCGGCCGATGAGGGCCGCCGTTTAAGGGATGTATTGCGCAAGCGGATCGGCATCTCGCGTCGGCTGATGGTGCGTCTGAAGACTTCGGACGAAGGGCTGTCGGTGAACGGGCAGAAGGTATGGCCCAACCATATTATTTCTGCCGGGGACATCATCCGGCTGCGCATGGAAGCCGAGATTTCGGAGACGATCCCTCCTCAGCCGATGGAGCTGGACATTGTTTTCGAGGATGACCATCTGCTGGTGCTGAACAAGCCGGCCGGACTGATTGTTCATCCGACGACCGGCCATTACTTGAACACGCTTGCCAACGGAGTCATGCATTATTGGCAGGAGAAGGGGGAGCGGGTCAGATTCCGCCCTGTACATCGGCTGGACGAGCATACGTCGGGATTGGTCGTCGTCGCCAAGCACCCGCTGGCCCAGCAGCAGCTGTCCACCCAGATGATGGAAGGCACCGTAGTGAAGGAGTACCGGACATTCGTCTACGGGCGTCCTCCCGAGATGGCGGGAGAGATCGACGCGCCGATCGGCAGGCAGACGGAGGACCCGCATCGCCGTGTCGTGCGCGAGGACGGAGCGCCGTGTCTGACCTATTACCGGGTAACGGACACCTACGGAGATCAGGCGAGTGCGATTGACATCCGGCTGGGTACGGGCAGAACGCATCAGATCCGAGTCCATATGACGCATATCGGTTGCCCGATTATCGGAGACAGCTACTATTCCGAGGAAGGCTGGAACGGATCCGAGCTGGCTGGCAGGGTGTCCGATATCATCGGCCGTCAGGCGCTGCATGCCTGTAGGCTAATGTTCCGCCATCCGGTGACGGGTGAGGAAATGAAGCTGGAAGCGGCGTTGCCGGACGATATGCGAAGGCTGGAGCAGGAGCTGACCAAGAGCTTCTGAGTTGAGGAGAAGGGGTTAATGACGTTGGCTAAATCGTTAAAGATGTATCATCTGCCTACCTGCAGCACCTGCAAGGCGGCGATTAAAGCTTTAAAGCAACAGGGGCATGAATTGGATTTGCATGATATCCGCACTGCGCCGCCTTCGGCGCAGGAACTGACCGGGCTGATCAAGCTAAGCGGATTGCCGATCGGCAAATGGTTTAACGTCTCGGGCGAGGCTTATCGGGAGCTGGGACTGAAGGACAAGCTGCCGGGGATGTCCGATAGCGAGAAAATCGCTCTGCTGGCCTCGAACGGCATGCTGATCAAGCGGCCGATCGTCACAGATGGAGGAGCCGTTACCATTGGTTTCCGGGAACCGGATTTCGGATCGGCGTGGTGCCGTTCATGAAGGGCCTTGAGTTGCGGTCCAAACGGCTGGACAGGCTGGGCTCCGCGATTTTCTCCGAGGTGTCCGGCTGGAAGCGTGAGGCTCGCGGCAGCGGGCTCTCCGTCATTAATCTCGATATCGGCAGCCCGGACCGCCCGCCCGAGGAGGAGCTGCGATCGGTGCTGGCTGCCTCCAGCTTGCGCCCGGACATGTACCGTTATCCGGGAACGGAAGGCTCCGCGGCTTTTCGGGAAGCCGTAGCCAAGTGGTTCAGCCAACGCTTCGGCGGAGTAGAGCTCGATCCGCAGGGTGAGATTCTCGCGCTGATGGGTACCCAGGACGGCTTGGCTCATCTGCCGCTGGCGATTACCGATCCGGGCGACGCCGCGCTGCTGCCCGATCCGGGTTACCCGGTGTACGGCGCCGGATTGGCTGTGGCCGGCGTCGAGGCGATTCCGCTGCCCCTGCTTGCGGAGAACGACTATTTGCCTGATTTCGCTGCGATTCCCCAAGCCGTATGGGACAAGGTCAAATTCATGATCTTGAATTATCCGAGCAATCCGCTGTCTGCGGCGGCCGATCTGGCTTTTTTCGAGAGAGCCGTACATACCGCGCGCAAGCATGGGGTGCTGCTCGTTCACGACAATGCCTACAGCGAGATGGCTTTCGACGGGCTTCGTCCGCCGAGCGTCATGGAAATTCCCGGAGCCTCCGAGGTCGCAATCGAGTTCCATTCCTTGTCCAAATCCTATCATTTGGCGGGAACCCGGCTGGGCTTCGCGGTCGGGAACCGGCAGGTGCTGGGAAGTCTGAGGGACCTGAAAAACAATATCGATTTCGGCGTTTTCCTAGGCGCACAGGAAGCGGGAATAGCGGCGCTTGAGATGGATATGAACGCGCCCAAGCCGATCGCCGGCTTATACGAGCGTCGCAGGGACGCGTTCGTCGGAGCCTTGCGCGAGCAAGGCTGGAACGTGCCGACACCCAAGGCGACGATGTTTCTGTGGGCGCCGGTGCTCGAAGGATGGTCGTCGCGCGCCTTTTCCCGCGCGCTGCTGACCTCGACCGGCGTAGCGTCGATTCCGGGAAACGCATTCGGCGAACGCGGGGAGGGCTTCGTCCGGTTAGCGCTGGTCGAAGAGGAAGAGCTGCTTAAAGAAGCGGCGAGACGCATCGGCGATTTTATTCGCACGACGCTTCCGTCGAGGTAAAGGGGAAAGGAAAATGTCCGAATCGAGAGTGATGCTGGTCGATGGAATGGCTCTGCTGTTTCGGGGGTATTATGCGAATGCCTACGGGGGCTATATCCGGAAAACGAAAGACGGATTGCCGACGAACGCGGTGTACGGCTTCGTCAAATATTTGCTGGATGCTTGCCGAACCTTCAATCCGACACATATGATCTGCTGCTGGGATATGGGTAGCACCACCTTTCGCACGGATAAGTTCGACGGGTACAAGGCGAATCGCCCTGCGGCTCCGGCTGAGCTTATTCCGCAATTCGAGCTGGTGAAGGAGGTCGTCAGCGGCTTGAATATCAGGAATGTCGGCCTTGCCGGGTACGAAGCGGACGATTGCATCGGCACATTGTCCAGACAACTTGGCGAGCTTATGGACGTGTATGTACTGACGGGAGATCATGATATGCTCCAGCTCGTGGACGAGCGGGTGAAGGTCGTCATTATGAAAAAGGGACCATCCAATTACGCTGTCTACGATGCCGCCAAGCTGTTGGAGGAAAAGCAGCTGACCGCAAAGCAGTTCATCGATCTCAAGGGTCTGGTCGGGGACACTTCGGACAATTACCCCGGCGTCAAAGGCATTGGAGAGAAGACGGCGACAAAGCTGCTTGTCGAATACGAGTCCATTGACGGCATACTGGCAAACCTGGACTTGCTGCCAAAAAGCGTCAAGACCAAAATCGAAGCAGACCTGGATATGCTCCATCTCTGCCGCGAGCTGGCTACGATTACGTGTCAGGTTCCGCTTTCCTGCACCCCCGAGGAGTGTATCTGGAGACCGGAGCAAGCGAAGATCGCGGAGCTGTTCGAGAGGCTGGAGTTCAACAGTCTCGTGAAGGAAGTCAGTTGTACGATTACCGCAGTATCTTAGCGGATCGCCCTGCGGAAGAGGCCGTCTCGTTGTCGAACGAGCGGCCTCTTCTTCTGTGCTTCGGATCGGCATCCCCATTATTTTTTTTGCCATTTTTGCCCGGAAGCGAAGAACACAGCAGCGCGGCGGAATTGCGGCGAGTTGGACACGGTACGGGGAAAAATAAGTTTAATGATAACCGCCGAACACGTCCATCAAGCCATGCATCATCTTCAGCTTGGACCACTCTTTCTCGCGATTCAGCCGGGCGGGCTCCAGGCTCACACCGGAGAATAAGGAGAGCGGGAGCGAATGCGCTTCGCCGATGTCGACACGTTCTTCCGTTTGCGGCTTTCGGGCGGTTGGATGGTTCATCCGATAGTAGAGCGTCGAGCGGCTGAGGCCAAGCAGCGCGGTCTGGGTACGTATCGGAACGCCGCTTTCTGCCTTGGAGACGAATTCGTTGCGATCCTCTTTGGAGAGCTTGGCTATCGTCGTCTGCTTCAGCCAGTCGAGCTGCTGGCGAAGCTTGTCCGTTTCCTCCCGCAGCTCGCTAATCTGCTGCTCGTAAGCATTCTTTAAACGATTTTCCAATCTCCGTTCATTCTCAAACAGCTTGTGCAGATTGCGCGTCGCATGGTTTTTCCACCGGTTCAGGACGACCGGAGAGATGCGATGCTCCTTAGCGAGCTCGGAGAGCCTGCTTTGCTCCTCAAGAAGTCTGGACACAATTAGCGCTTTCTGGTTGGGCGTGAATCTTCTTCTTGTTGTCGCCACCTTGAATCCCTCCTTATCGTGGTCCAAATCTCCATTCGTCCCGAAGCTTGAAGGACCACTTATCCCTTTATTTTATTGGAAATCAAAGCCCTTCACAAGAATTAATCCTACTTGACAGATTGGAATTTGTTAAATTAAGATTCCTAGTAACCTGAAGCGGCAATCGTCCGCCAAAGGGGTGTTACTGACCAGACAAACTGGAAGTTCGTTGAGTATAGAGCAGGGACTGATGTTTGGTATGGAGGGAGAGAGGCATGCAGGTACTTGACCTGAAAAACGTATCCAAAACCTATAGAAACGGGACGATTGCCGTCCAGGATGCGAATCTGAGCATTCGCGAAGGGGACTTCGTTTCCTTCGTCGGGCCTTCCGGCTGCGGCAAATCCACGATTTTTCGTATGGCTTCGGGGCTGTCCGCGCCATCTGCGGGACAATTGGAGATTTTGGGAGGAACGCCCGAGCAGGCAAGGAAAAGCAACGAGATCGCTTGCGTATTTCAAGAAGCGACGCTGCTGCCGTGGGTGTCCGTCCGGGACAATATCGCTTTGCCCTTGCAGCTTAGGAAAGAATCCCGCAAGCGCCAGCTTGAGGAAGCCGAACGGGTGTTGCGCTTGGTGGGCCTGCTGGATTACGCGAAGGCGCTGCCTCGCGAGCTGTCCGGGGGAATGAAGATGCGTGTTTCGATCGCCCGCGCGCTGGTCGCCAAGCCTCGGATTTTATTCATGGACGAGCCGTTCGGAGCGCTGGACGAGATTACAAGGCAATCTCTGCAGGACGAGCTGCTGGCAATTCGGCAGAAGACGGAGAGGATGACGATTCTGTTCGTGACGCATAACGCGTTCGAGGCGGTATACCTCTCGAACCGGGTCATGGTCATGACGCCGAGACCGGGCAAGATCGCCGGCGAGATCGGGATAGATGTCCCTTATCCGCGCGGAGAGCGATTCCGATCGCATCCCGACTTCGGCCGATATGTGAGTCAGGTTAGCGAATCGCTCAGACATTAAGGCGAATCGTCGCGAACGATTCGCGGGAAGGGGGTTATCTCCATAAACGTTCATACCTCGGGCAAGTTAGGCCGCATTGTCCCGCCGATCCTTGCGTTCGTGCTGTTCGTCGGCCTTTGGCAGCTCATCGTAGCCCAAGCCGACATACCTCCCTATATGTTGCCGAAGCCTAGCGATATCGCGCTATCGGTAGGCGACAACTGGAGAAGCTTGCTCGGTTCGGTGTACACGACGGCGCTGGAAACGGTGATCGGCTTCTTGCTTTCCGTCGTCGGGGGCGTGGTAGGAGCCATAGTGCTAGCAAGCTCCAAGGTGGTCGAGCGGAGCGTCTATCCCTACGCGATCGTGCTGCAGACGATCCCGATCGTAGCGGTGGCCCCGATCATCGTCATCTGGTTCGACGCGGGCCTACGTTCCATCGTCATCATAGCGTTCCTCATCGGATTCTGCCCGATGCTGTCGAATACGCTTATCGGTCTGAATTCAACAGATCGGAATTTACAGCAATTGTTTCGCCTGTATAACGCTTCGAAGTGGCAGACGATGTGGAGGCTGCGGATACCCGCCGCGCTCCCTTATATCGTAGGCGGACTGAAAATTTCTTGTTCTCTTTGCGTGATCGGCGCCATCGTCGGGGAATACGTCGCCGGGGTCGGAGGCGGTCAAGGCGGACTCGGCTACGCGATTACTTATGCGGCCATGCGGATTCAGACGCCATATTTATTCGCATGCGGGCTGACGGCATCGCTGCTCGGCATCGCTTTCTATCAGCTGGTTAACGGGTTATCGCGCAGGCTGCTGGGCTCTTGGCACGAATCCGAGCTGGCTGCGGATCACGAATAAGCATCCCAATGCATTTATCTCACCAATACTTTCTATCGGAAGGGTGATCACCATGATCAAAACAACTCTAAAATTAACTTCATTATTGCTTCTGGCAACTTTCGTCGTCGCCGGGTGCGGCACCAAACCGGAGTCAAACGCCTCCACCGCCGCGCCGGAATCGTCGAAATCGGCCGAAGCCGCGACACCGTCCGCTGTAGCCTCTTCTTCGGCATCGCCGGAGCAGCCGGCGAAGGAGGCTCGCAAGATCACCGTACAGCTCGGCTGGTTCGCCGAGCCGGAGTACGGAGGGGACTATGCGGCGCTTGTCCAAGGCTATTTCGCCGAAGAAGGACTTGACGTCACGATCAAATCCGGCGGGCCCAAAGTGAACGGCAGGCAGATTGTGGCTACGGGAAATGCCGATTTCGGCTTCGCCAAGGCCGATACCGTCCTGCAAAACCGCGAGGAAGGCTTGCCGATCGTCGCCGTAGCCGCAGCGCTGCAGAGCTCGCCCCAGGCGCTTATTTTCCATAAAGGGCAGAACATTCAATCCTTCGAGGATTTGAACGGCCGTACCGCCTTCTTCGTTCCGGGGGTGCCGGCATATGAATACGTGAAAGAGAAATATAATTTGCAATTAAAAGAACAAGTAACGGACGGTACGCTGGTGCGCTTCTTGGCCGACGAAACCTCGCTGCTGCACGGCTTCGCAACCTCCGAGCCGATTACGCTGAAGGAGCAGGGCGTAGATGCGGAGCCGTTCCTGCTATCCGAATCGGGCTACGATCCTTACGAGATCACGATTATCACTTCGGAAGCCTTCCTGAAAGAAAATCCCGAAGTCGTCAAAGCGTACCTCAGAGCCGTCAAGAAAGGCTGGGCGTATTACTTCGATCATGCCGAGGAGGTAAATGCACGCATCCACGAGGACAACAAGGAGCTGCCGATTGCCGCGATGAATGAGCAAGCCAAAGCCTATAAGCCTTACGTGACGGGCGGCGACGCGGCGACGGAAGGCTTCGGGATTATGAAGGCGGAGCGTTGGGAACAGAACAAGAAACAACTGCTGGAGGTCGGCTTGCTTAAGAACGACGTGGACGTCAACGAAGCGTTCACGACGGAGTATTTGCCTGAATAACAGCGGCAGGATGGAGGAAAGAGGAATGAGCATATTGGATTCACGCGCGAAGGAGCAGGCCTGGATCGATTTGGCTGCGGAGCTGTCGGCGAAGTTCGCCCTGACGGCGGCGGAGACCGACCGGCAGGCGGAGTTGCCTGTGGCGAATTTGCGGGAGCTGTTCGACCAAGGGATGGACACGGCGATCCTGCCGGAAGAAAAAGACGGAGCGGGCCTCTCATACTCGGCGTTCGGGCGGATCGTCTTCGAGATTGCGCGAGGCTGCCCGTCGACCGCTTGCGTCTGGCTGATGAATACGTCAGCCGCCGAATCGCTGATCACGCTCTCCTCGCCCGAGAGATCCGAGCACTATCTACGGGAATGGAAGGGCGGCAAACGTTTCGCCAACGCGCTTAGCGAGCCGTCTTCGGGAAATCTGTTTTTGAATCCCGTGCAGGAAGCGACGCCGTTGGGCGATGGGGATTGGCGTCTCGACGGAGCCAAGCGCTTCGTATCCGGCGCGGAGCTGGCCGATTATTATTTGATCAACGCCAGCATTGACGGCCAGCCAGCCTTCTTCGGCGTAGAGCGGGACGAGACGGTCGAGATTCACGACATTTGGGACGCGCTTGGCATGCGGGGCACGCGAAGCCAGCTCATCGGGTTCCGAGGGACGCGGCTTAAGGCCGCCAATCGCTTCAGCCCAGTGCCATCGACTCGGCAGAACCTAATCGCTCTAGGCTTGCCTTGGCTGTCGCTTGGCATCGCCCAAGCCGCTTACGACGCTTTGATCGCACAGGCTCAAGGGAAAAAGCTGGCCGATGGAAAGCCGCTGTCCCACGTGCAATGGATTCAATACGAGACGGCCGACGTGTACGTCCGACTCAAGGCCGCCAAGCTGCTGGCCGGCCAATTGCTGGAGCTGGCGGACGCCGGAGCGGATGAGACGGTCATCGTCGCGATGGAGGCCAAAATTCTTGCTAACCAGATTGCCAAGGACGTTGCCGATCTCGGCTTGCGCGTCGGAGGAGGCCTGGCTTTCACGAGGGCGCTGCCCTTCGAGCGGCACCTGCGCGACGCCCAGGCCGGGGGCTTAATGGCCTATTCGAGCGAGCTCTGCCGGCTTTACGTGGCCAAGAACGAGCTCAACGTGCGAGAGCAGGGTTGAGCCAATGGCCAAACAAATTCGCTTTAATGCTTTCGATATTAATGCTGCCATGCACAATCCGCATGGATTATGGAAGCATCCGGATAACGAGAGATACCGATACAAGGAGCTGGATTACTGGGTCGAGCTAGCCCGGCTGCTGGAGCGGGGCCTCTTCGATGCCTTGTTTCTGGCGGATGTCTACGGATTCTACGACGTCTATCGCGGGAGCCGAGACGCCGCTCTCCGGGATGCCGTTCAAGCTCCGATCAACGATCCTTCGTTGATTATCCCGACAATGGCGTATGCGACGAAGCATCTCGGCTTCGCGGTGACGGTCCCGACGACGTACGAGCATCCTTACGCTCACGCCCGGCGGATGACGACGCTGGATCATCTGACGAACGGCCGCATCGGCTGGAACGTGGTTACCTCCTTCCTGCCGAGCGCCGCTCGCAATTTCGGCTTGGACAGAATGATCGGACACGACGAGCGCTATGAGATTGCGGACGAATATATGGAGGTAGTGTACAAGCTGTGGGAGGGGAGCTGGGAGGACGATGCCGTCCTTCGCGATCCCTTCCGCGGCATCTATACCGATCCGGTCAAAGTCCACGAGATTTTACATGCCGGCAAGTATTTTCGCGTACCCGGTCCGCATTTGAGCGAGCCTTCTCCGCAGCGTACGCCGGTGCTGTATCAAGCCGGCGCCTCCGCGCGGGGAAGAGCGTTCGCGGCCAAGCATGCGGAATGCGTGTTCATCGACGGTCACTCTTACGAAAGCATGAAATTTTACGTCGACGACATTCGTTCCAAAGCCGTCGCTTACGGCAGGAGGCCGGAAGACATTAAAATTTTCATGGCGCTCAGCACGATCGTTGGGGCTACGGCGGCAGAGGCGGAGGACAAATTCCGCGAATTGACGGCTATCAGCAGCGCAGAAGGGCCGCAAGCCATATACGGAGGCTATACGGGCATCGACCTGTCTCAGGGCGACCCGAATCAAATTCTAACCTATAGGGCAACGGATCACGGGCAGACGGTGCTGGCCAGATTTACGAAGATGTCGCCGAAAGAAATGACCTACGGCGAGGTGATCGATTCCGTCAAAAAAATCGGCGGCCGTGCGGTCTTGCTCAAAGGCTCGGCCGAGCAGGTCGCCGATCAGATGCAAGCCTGGGTGGACAACACCGGTATCGACGGCTTTAATCTGGGCCATCTGGTGACCCCCGGAAGCTTGAAGGAAATCGTCGAGCTCGTCGTTCCGCTCTTGCAGGAGCGCGGTCTTTACAAAACAAGCTACGAAGCGGGCACGATGCGCGAGAAGCTGTTCGGATATGGCGAGAGCCGATTGCCCGAGCGGCATCCCGGAGCGAGACACCGCTTCGCGCGAGGGGAATGAATATGGGGAAAAAGATATTGCTTAACGCCTTCGATATGAACACGGCGATGCACAGCGCGCACGGCTTATGGAGGCATCCCGCGAGCGATCGCCACCGCTACAAGGATTTGAACTATTGGGTTGAGCTGGCGCGGCTGCTGGAACGGGGGAAATTCGATGCCTTGTTCCTCGCGGACGTCTACGGGTTCTACGACGTGTTCCGCGGCAACCGTGACGCTGCCCTGCGGGAAGCCGTGCAGGTCCCCGTCAACGATCCTTCGCTGATTATTCCTACGATGGCTTACGCGACGGAGCATCTGAGCTTTGCCGTGACCATCCCGACTACCTACGAGCCGCCTTACGCGCATGCGAGAAGGATGACGACGCTTGATCACTTGACCGGCGGTCGCGTCGGCTGGAACATCGTAACGTCGTTCCTGCCGAGCGCGGCCCGCAACTTCGGACTTGATCAGGCGGTAACGCACGATCAGCGTTACGAGGTCGCCGACGAGTACATGGAAGTCGTCTATAAGCTATGGGAAGCGAGCTGGGAGGATGACGCCGTCGTTCGGGACGTCGCGAGAGGGATCTACACCGATCCGGCCAAGGTACACGAGATCAACCATCAAGGCAAGCATTACGATATCCCGGGACCTCATCTCAGCGAACCCTCGCCCCAGCGCACGCCGGTACTCTATCAGGCGGGCACTTCGGCCAAGGGAAGGGAGTTTGCGGCGAAGCACGCGGAATGCGTATTTATTGACGCGCACAGCTTCGAGAGCCTGAAATTCTATGTGGACGATATCCGGGAGAAAGCCGTTGCCTACGGCCGCAAGCCGGAAGACGTCAAAGTGTTCATGGCCATCAATTCCGTCGTGGGAAGAACTCGGGCGGAAGCGGAGGAAAAATACCGCGAGTATACCGCTCTGCGAAGCGAAGATGCGCCGCAAGTGCTGTATGGGGGCTTCAGCGGCATCGATCTGTCCGGTTACGATCGCTCCGATTATTTGTCCTATTTTGCGTCCGATCATGGACAGGCCGCAGTGGCTCGCTTCACGACGATGTCGGAGAAGAGGATGAACGTAGGCGAGGTCGTCGATGAGATCGTCAAGATCGGAGGGAGGAGCGCACTGCTGTTCGGCTCCGCCGAAGAGGTGGCCGACCAGATGCAGCAATGGGTAGAGAGGACGGGAATCGACGGCTTTAATCTGGCCCATCTCGTCACGCCGGGCAGCTTGGAGGATATCGTCGACCTGGTCGTTCCGATTCTTCAGGAGAGAGGCTTGTACAAAACCGAGTATGCCGCAGGAACGATGCGGGAGAAATTGTTCGGCTCCGGGGACGCGCGGCTTCCGGACAGGCATCCCGGAGCGGGCTTCCGGCGCGCAATCGGGACGAAGGAAAGGACGCGAACATGACCTCGAGAGGCACGCGGTTTATGGAGAGCTTGAACGACGGCAGGAACGTCTGGCTGGAGCAGGAGCGGGTAACCGATCTTCCGCGCCATCCGGCTTTTGCCGGAACGCTGGCCACGATCGGCAGGCTGTTCGACCTGCTCGACGACACGCAGCGAAGAGATCAGGTTGGATACGCTGTCGGCGACGGAGGAAAATATGCGCATAGCGCTTTTCTCGTGCCCTACAGCGCGGAGGATCTGGCGAAGAGAAGCCGCGCGTTCGATTGCTGGGCGAAGGAAACAAACGGCGTGATGAGCCGCCTGTCGGATTATGCGCGATCCTTGGTCACGGGGTGGTACGGCTCGCGAAAGCAGCTGGGCAAGCTGGATTCCGGGCTGGAGGCGAAAATCTCCGCCTATTACGAAGAGGCTCGGGACAACGACTACTTCCTGACGACCTCGCTGCTCGATCCGCAGATTGACAGATCCAAAGGGCTGGACGATAAACGGATCGCCGATCGTTACCTGCATGTGGTTCGGGAGACGAAAGAGGGCGTCGTTCTGAGCGGGGCCAAGATGATTGCAACGGGCGCCCCCTATACGCACGATTTTCTCGTATTCTCCTTTAACAAGCTGGATGCGCGTCACAGCAAGCACGCTCATGCCCTCATCGTGCCGGCCGGCTCCAAAGGGCTTCACATCGTCTGTCGGGAGTCGTTCGCGGAGCAGAACGCGCAGGACTATCCCTTAAGCTCCAGGTATGACGAGATGGATGCCGTACTGCTGTTCGACGAGGTGCTCGTACCCTGGGAGCGGGTACTGCTGAACGGGGACGCCGAAGCGGTATGGAAGCTGCGATCGCACGTGCCTTCGAATACGCTGGCGTTTCACCAGACGGTCGTCCGGTTCGCGGCTAAGCTGGAATTCGTAGCGGGCGTGACGTTCGCCGTTGCGGACGCGATCGGGGTGAACGGCTTCCTGCACGTGCAGGAAAAGCTGGGAGAGCTCGTTACGCAGATCGATACGATGAAAGCTCTGCTGATTGCCTCGGAGGCTCAGGCGAAGCCTGATCCGACGACAGGGTTATGGCTGCCCGAGTCGACATTCATCGATACGGCAAGAAGCATCGGAACGAAGCTGTATCCGCGCGCGATCGAAATTTTGCAGCAGATCGGAGGCGGAGGTTTCGTGCAGACGCCGGCCCGGATGAGCCAATTCGAAGGACCCTTGAACGAGCTGCTGAACCGTTACTTCGATGGCGTATCTCTCGGAGCCGAGCAGAAGGTGCGGCTGTTTAAGCTGGCCTGGGATCTGATCGGAAGCCCGCTCGGCTCTAGACATGAGCTGTACGAGAGATTTTATGCCGGAGACCCGGTACGAAGCTACGCCAACCAATATATAAGCAGCGACAAAGCGGCGCTGATCGATCCCGTCTGGAAGCTGCTGAGACAATCGCGATAGGACAGGAAAGGAGCAAGCATGAGATGGAAGTATTCTGGTTCATCCCGACCCACGGGGACGGCAAGTATCTCGGTACCGGGCACGGCGCGAGGGCAGTCGATTTCGACTATATGAGCCAAATCGCCAAGGCTGCGGACAGTCTGGGCTTCGGAGGGGTGCTGCTGCCGACGGGCAAGTCGTGCGAAGATCCGTGGATCGCCGCTTCGGCGCTGATTCCGGTGACGCAGCGGCTCAAGTTTCTGGTCGCGGTGCGCCCGGGGCTGATGTCGCCCACGATCGCGGCGAGAATGGCTTCAACGTTCGACAGGATATCGAACGGACGTCTGCTGATTAACGTCGTAACCGGAGGCGACCCGGTAGAGCTGGCCGGGGAAGGCCTGCATTTGAGCCACGATGCGCGCTATGAACTGACGGATGAATTTCTGACCGTATGGCGGAAGGCGCTGCAGGGCGAAGAAGTCGATTTCGAAGGCGAGCACATTCGGATCGACGGGGGCAAGGTGCTGTATCCCCCCGTGCAGCAACCTTATCCGCCGCTTTACTTCGGAGGCTCTTCGGATGCGGGACACAAGGTAGCCGGCAAGCACATCGATGTGTATTTGTCTTGGGGAGAGCCGCCTGAGCAGGTGGCAGAGAAGATCGCCGCAGTTCGCGAGCTAGCCGAGGCGCAAGGAAGAACGGTTCGCTTCGGCATTCGGCTTCACGTCATCGTCCGGGAGAAGGAGGAGGACGCGTGGACAGCCGCGCATGAGCTGATTCGTTTTCTGGATGACGACACGATTGCGGGCGCCCAGACAATCTTAGGCCGCTTCGATTCGGTCGGACAACAGAGGATGATGAGCCTTCATGGCGGCAGCCGCGAGCAGCTTGAGATCAGCCCCAATCTATGGGCCGGGGTCGGACTGGTTCGAGGCGGCGCGGGGACGGCGCTTGTCGGCGATCCCCAGACGGTCGCCGATCGTCTGAAGGCGTACGCGGAGCTTGGCATCGAAACGTTCATTCTATCCGGCTACCCTCATCTGGAGGAGGCCTACCGCACGGCGGAATTGCTGTTCCCGCTGCTGCCGCTTGCGAATAAGCAAGAGAAAAGGATAGGCAATTCGTATATCAGTCCCTTCGGGGAAATGATCGCGAACAATGAGATTCCGCGTGCCGGAGTCCGATAATCAAATGAATCGAAAAAACGCGCTATGCCGATTAAGCATCCGATACGCGACATGTGCTATTGTGGTGAGGCGGCGCCATGCTCCTTGCGATAATCCCGGGCGGAAGTCCGGGTTATTTTTTTAAACGTTTTGCCGAAGTGGGAGAAATTATCGAAGCCCGTTCGGGCCGCAATTTCCGTGACGGAAAGATGGCTTTCGCGCAGCAGCCGTTGAGCCTCCTTGACGCGAGTGAGGTTCAGGTAGTCGATGACGGTAAATCCGGTCGCTTCCTTGAACGAGCGGCTCATGTAATAAGGACTGATGTAGAACCTCTCGGCCAGCTCCTCGATTCGGATCGTATCGCAATAATTCGCTTTGAGAAAACGGACGATGTCGGACATTTTGCGATGCAGAGGGGAGACGTAGGAAGGCTCCTGAGGCTGGCCGTTGCAGGCGGAGCGAGCGGCCAGGAGCAGAATATCGACGATGGCCTGCTTAAGCGCGAGCTCGTATCCGGGCGGCCGCTCCAGCAGCTCGTCGAGCATCCGCTTGGCCAGCAGCTGCAGCCGATCGCGCTCGTCCTCATGCAGCCGGACGATCGGAGTCGTCCGCTCGAAGGAGCTAAGCAGCAGCTCGGCGTGCGTGCCTACGACATCGCGAACGAAGCGGTCGTCGATGTGCATTACGATTCGTTCATGACCAGGATGGCCTGCCACAAAGGTACGATGCAGTTGATTTTTGCCGATGAGCACAAGATCGCCTTCATCTACGTTGTAGATAGAATCCTCGACGAAATAATGCCGCGTTCCCGACAAAAGGAAATACAGCTCGTAATAAGGATGAAAATGGTGGCTGTCCATCGTATAGGGGGCCGTGCGACGCACGTATTCCACGTAGAAAGGGTCGGAATAGCGGCCATGGCGGAGCGTTTCCGGCAGCTCCTGCATCGGCGGCGGGGAATTGGGATGAAGCGTATTCATGCAGGAGGCCTCCTTACGGGTTAGTTTTTATATATTATAGCAAGATATGCGGGGTTTTGGGGCGGAAAAGCAGGAAAGCAGGAGAAATAGTTGCTGGATTGCTTTAAGTTATCCTTATCGGAACAAAATTCTAGCATAAGGGTGAGCGAGAATGGGCGACAAGAAGAAATACGTGCTGGTCGGATCGGGAGGAAGGGCGGAGTTTTTCTACTCGGCCATTGCCACGTCCTTCCGGGAGACCTCGCAGCTGCTGGCTTTCTGCGACACGAACCAAACCCGTATGGACTATGCGAATCGGCAGCTGGCCGAGCGCTACGGTTATTCTAAAGTGAACACCTACAAGGCGGAGCAATTCGACGAGATGATCGCGAAGGAACGTCCGGACGCCGTCATCGTGACAAGCGTGGACCGCACCCATCACACGTATATCATTCGAGCGATGGAGCTCGGATGCGACGTGGTGACGGAGAAGCCGATGACGGTGGACGAGAGCAAATGCCAGGACATTCTGGACGCGGTAGAGCGGACGGGAAGGAATGTCCGTGTGACGTTTAACTACCGCTATGCGCCGCATCACACGAAAGCCCGCGAATTGATCGAGGACGGAGTCATCGGCAAGATCACCTCGGTCCACTTCGAATGGCTGCTGAACACGCAGCACGGGGCCGATTATTTTCGCAGGTGGCATCGGGACAAAAGAAACAGCGGCGGCTTGCTCGTTCACAAATCGACCCATCACTTTGATCTCGTCAATTTCTGGATCGGCTCGGAGCCGGATACGGTGTTTGCCTTCGGAGACCTGCTGTTCTACGGCAAGGAGAACGCGGAGCAGCGCGGCGTAACCAAGTTCTATGAGCGCTCGACGGGCCATCCGAACGCGAAGGACGATCCGTTCGCGCTGCATATGGATGAGAACGAAAATCTCAAGGCGCTTTATTTGGACGCGGAGCACGAGGACGGCTACCGGCGCGACCAAAGCGTATTCGGAGACGGCATCAGCATTGAGGATACGATGGGCGTCATGGTTCAATACAAGAATAAAGCGATTATGACTTATTCCCTGAATGCCTATTTGCCGTGGGAAGGCTACCGCATCGCTTTCAACGGAACGAAGGGCCGCATGGAAATGACGGTCGTCGAGCAGTCGTACGTCAATTCCGGCGGCGAGAAGTCGCAGGAAGGGGCGCTGAAGGATAAGACGATTACCGTATACCCTATGTTTGCGGCTCCCTACGAGGTGGAAGTGGAAGAAACGGAAGGCGGTCACGGAGGAGGCGATCCTGTGCTGCTGAACGATATTTTCGGTACGCCGACGGAGGATCGCTTCAAGCGGGCGGCGAATCATATCGATGGGGCCAGAAGCATTCTGACCGGAATCGCGGCCAATCGTTCGATTCGAACGGGACAGGCGGTCAAAGTCGACGAGCTAGTCAAATTTCGTTAAAAGGGCGGGAATAGCAAAGTGAAAACTTTTATGGATAAGGATTTTATGCTTCAGAACGAGGTGGCGAAGCGGCTGTACCACGATTATGCAGCCAAGCAGCCTATTATAGACTATCATTGCCATTTGAATCCGCAAGAGATTTACGAGGACAAGCGCTTCGGCAATCTCGCCGAAATCTGGCTGTACGGAGATCATTACAAGTGGCGGGCTATGAGGGCCAACGGAATCGAGGAGGCGCTCGTGACCGGTGGGCCGGGGGTGGAGGACTACGACCGTTTTCTCGCATGGGCGAGAACCGTTCCGGAGACGCTCGGCAATCCTCTTTACCATTGGTCGCACTTGGAGCTCCGTCGCTATTTCGGGATCGAGGAAACGATCAACGAAGCGAATGCGCCGATCATCTGGGAGAAGGCCAACGCGGTTCTGCGTTCGGAAAGCTTTTCCGTCAGAAGGCTGATCCGCGAGCAGCAGGTCAAGGTGATCTGCACGACGGACGATCCGACCGATACGCTGGAATATCATCTGGGAATTCAAGGCATCGAGGATTTCGATTGTCTCGTGCTCCCCTCGTTCCGGCCGGATAAGGGATTGGAAATTCGCCGGGAGACGTTCCTGCCGTGGGTGCGGAAGCTTGAGGCTTCGTCCGGGATGAGCGTCGGCACGTACGAGGCTTTCCTGGCGGCTCTGGATAGCCGGATCGATTTCTTCGCGAAGGTCGGCTGTAAAGTATCGGATCACGCGCTGGATCAGGTTCTATACGCGGAGACGAGCCTGGAAGAAGCTTCCGCGATCTATGCGAAAGCGATGGACGGAGAGCCGCTTACGCTTGAAGACGAGCGAAAATATAAAACCTATACGCTGATCCATCTGGGAGAGGCGTACAGCAAGCTGGGCTGGACGATGCAGCTGCATATTCACGCCTCCCGGAACAACAATAGCCGCATGTTTAAGCTGCTTGGTCCCGATACGGGATACGATTCGATTCACGACGGCGAGCTGGCTTATCCGTTGACGAAGCTGCTGGACGCGATCGACGCGAAGGCAGGCCTGCCTCGCACAATTCTATACTCGCTTAATCCGAAGGATTACGAGGTGCTCGGCACGGTTATGGGCAGCTTCCAGGGCGGGGGAGTTCCCGGCAAAATCCAGCTTGGCTCCGCTTGGTGGTTCAACGATACGAAGGACGGCATGCTGGAGCAGCTGAACGTGTTGGCCAATTTCGGCCTGCTGTCCCGGTTCGTCGGAATGCTGACGGATTCGCGCAGCTTCCTGAGCTACCCGAGACATGAGTACTTCCGCAGAATTCTGTGCAATATGCTCGGAGAATGGGTGGAGCGGGGCGAGGCGCCCGACGATCGCGAGCTTCTGGGCGGCATGGTCGAAAATATTTGTTACGGCAATGCGAAGCGTTACTTCGGCTTCTAAACTCCGGGCCCCTTCTTTCCGAAACAATAGTATTCGGATTGGAGGGGTTTTTGTTATGTATAGAAAAAGGAATTCGTGGGGGAAAGCTGCGGGAATCTGTCTGCTGAGCTTAAGCTTGATGGGCGCGGGTACGGCTGCGGAAAGCGATGGAGTTTCCGGTGCGGCAGGGGAGATTCCTGAGAACGTCACCGATGCGTTGTTGGCCTGTCCGCAGCAGACCGTAAAAATTCCGCTGAATGCCAGGATCAGCCTGGATGCTCTGTTTCAGTATGAGCCTTATTTGTACTATGAGGTGGGGGATCGCAGCGTTGTACGCGTCACCTCGCAAGGAATTGCCGTTCCCCTTGCCAAAGGGACGACCAGCGTGGAGACGACCGTCTCAGGCGACAATCGCGAGCCCGCAAGCTGTATATTCCGCTTGACTGTTGTCGATCCTACGGCCCGTGCGATCGGCAAATCTCCGAAGGCGGAATCTCGCAATCAGAAGCTCAACGGAAAAAACGTATATGTGAATACGGTTGTCTTGCCTCCGGGTCTGCCGACGGATATCGGCTTCGGAAAAGACAAGATCGGCTTTACAGAGCCGATGAAGGCGATCGTGGAACGACATGGCGCAAGCTATGCGATTAACGGCACGTACTTCAGCGCTTACGGCGGCGAACCGGTTCCTTACGGAACGCTGATCAAGGACGGCGAGCTGGTGTATGGCGGCACGGGCGGAACCCTGATCGGGTTTGGGACGGACGGCCGGGCGAGAATGGAGGAGATTAGGGCGACGATCGAAGGCGGAACCGACGGGCTGTACGATTCGAAGCATCGCTGGAAAGCGTCGTGGGTGAATCGAACGGGCGGAGCGACGACGATCTACACGCCGCATCGGGGCGCTCGAATCGGGACGAGCGAAGGTGTGATGATCGTTGTAAGCGGGGGGAAGGTAGCGAAGGTGACGGAGAAGGAAAACGTCAAAATTCCACAGGACGGCTTTGTCATCGTGAAGCTGCGGACTAATCTAAAGGCGGAGCAGGAGCGATTCCCGATAGGCAGAAAAGTTCATTATCGGGTCTTGTATGCCAACGGGAAGGGCCGCGTGGCCGACTGGAACGGGGTGGTGACCGGAGTGCACGCGTGGCCGAGATTGACCCAGGACGGCAAGCTGGCGGTTAAAGACGAGAAGAATGCGGAGCGCGCGGCCCGGAGCGGAATCGGCATAACGAAGGATGGCGGCGTCGTGCTTGCGACCGTCGGGCGGGCGACCTTCGGCGAGATCGCGCAAGTACTGAGGGCCAAAGGCGCGGTACAGGCGATGAGCCTGGATGGCGGCGCGTCCGCGGGCATTTATTCGCAGGGAGTCATGCATTTCACGCCCGGCCGGGAGCTGAGTCATACCTTAATGTTCGGAGCGAATTTACGTTAGGAAGACGATTGTCGGTAGCGCATTTCCAAAAAGTTTGATACGCTGTAAGCAAATCTACTTCGGCCGTGAAGCACACGCCGCTTGCTCCCTTAAG
The DNA here is from genome assembly GCF_042651945.1 of Cohnella boryungensis. Taxonomy (NCBI): domain Bacteria; kingdom Bacillati; phylum Bacillota; class Bacilli; order Caryophanales; family Paenibacillaceae; genus Cohnella; species Cohnella boryungensis. The sequence continues at coordinate 170,045 of NZ_JBHSED010000035.1, forward strand.
GGGGCAGGCGGCGTTTTTTATTTCACGGCCTCTGGAGGCAAGATGATGCGATACAAGGGTAAGCCCGGAGCAGAGAGAGGCAAGAAGAAGGGAACGCCGCACGATGAAGCATTTAAGAAGCTGCTGCAAACTTTTTTTGCGGAATTCATTGCCTTGTTTTTACCCGATTTAGACAAGCTGCTGGATTATTCCCAAACGAGACTGCTTATGCAAGAGCTTCTCGTAGACATCGTCGGGGAAGAGGCAAGGCATTTGGATCTGCTTCTGGAAACCCGCTACAGAGCGCTAGATGCCTTCATTCTTGTGCACCTGGAGCCCCAATCCTATCGCCAGGATGATTTTCACGAAAGGATGTTTATTTACTTCGGGCGTTTGTTCGAACGTCATCGCAAAGTGCATAAACTCATTATCCCCATCGCGATTTTTACGACGGAGAGCGGAAGAGACGAGCCGGACGTCTTTACGATGGCGATTCCGCAACATGAAATCGTACGGTTTCATTATTTGAAGGTCGAGTTAGCGAAGGTCAATTGGAGACAGTTCGTGGAGTCGGACAATCCTGTAGCTGCTGCGCTATTGGCGAAAATGGGATACAATGAGAAGGATAAGAGAGAGATGCGTTCGGCGTATTTACGAATGATTTTACGACTTAGGAAGCGGCTGGACGATGCTCGCTTGGCGCTGCTGATGTCGGTGGCGGATTTGTATTTCGAGCCTGATCCCCGGCAGGACGAAGCGGTGCTGCGAGAGCTGCTGGATCAGTATCCTGAGGAGGGAGAAGCGATTATGGAACTGATGCCCGCCTGGAAGCGCTGGGGGTACGAGGAAGGGATTGAGGAAGGGCTTCAAAAAGGCAAAGAGGTCGGGAAAGCGGAAGGCAAGGCAGAAGGAAAGCTAGAAGGAAAGGCCGAAGGGAAAGCGGAAGAGAGAGCCAAGATTGTTCGCATGATGCTGGATAAAGGCTTTAGGGTAGAGCAAATCTCCGAAATGCTGGAGCTTTCCCTGGAGGAGATCAAGCTGTTGGCCGGACATTGAGGAAGGCAACGGCTCTCTGAGCGTTGCTCTCCCCGTGTATATGGCTGGATGCCTGGGATCAGCTTCGTTCGTCCTCTCCGATCTCGCTGTGAACGTCATGATCTCCCGGATAGCCCCGGTCGAGTCCGGCGTGGAACTGGCGATTCTCAAAGGTGAAGCGGCTAGGAGGGCGCTGATCGTCCCGCCAGGGGGTGCTTTTACCAAGACTTGGCGCGACAATCGCGGAGCCGTATGGCCCTTCGGGGAACTCCTCAGCGGCCAGATCGTTGCGCTGCGATTCTACTGTCGCCAAGTCGGTAATCGGCTGTTTATGCTCTGGGAGATATTCGGACATGGGGAACCTCCTCTTCATTGGCGATTCCTCTAGAATGTCCGACGCAGCTCATGTTTAGTCGGTGAAATGCACCGCTCCGAGCACCAATGTCAGAAACTGTGCCAGCTCGGCCGCTTCTTCCTCGTTAATGCGGAATACCGATTCAAGCACACCCTCCTCTTCCAAATCATCGGGTCCAAGCACGGCGCTCCGGCCGAACATCATATCGGTCACCAGCTTTTTTCCGTAAAAGCGGTTTGTCGACATGATCGCCAGATCAAAGCGCTTAAGCCCCGGGGTAATGAAGGTCACAAAACGGGTCGTCGTCTGCTCGGTTGAATCGGACAGGAAATCGTAATCTTTAAGCGTCATCCGGATCATTCCTCCTTGGCTTGCTGCTGCTTTATATTATAGAGGATCGGAAGGGTCTTGCCTAACCTGGATAATTTTGATATTCTAAAGCTGTTCATGTAAGCACGATCGAGGAAGCACCTCATCGCCAACCGGCGTGGGGTGCTTTTTGGCGTTGCTCCCGGCCGGCCCTGCTGCTTGAACGCCAATACGAGCGCCCTGAGAAGCGGGCAAGGAGGAATTCGGAATGCAGGTCGTATTTCTGAATCAATTCGAACGTATCGTCGGTCATGCGGACGAGAGAGCACAGGTTTTTATTGGCGAGCTTCAAGGCACCTGGAGCGCGGGCTGGCGCATGCTTCAGGCTGAGACCTCGGAGGTCGAGGACGTATGGTACGAGGGGATGAGCTGGGAGGAGCTGCTGGCGGCATTCCGGCATGGGGTAGCTGCGAAGCTGAGAGAAGGCTACAGGCCGCTTCTGGACGGAATGCTGGAGGATCATCCGTTCTGGGAGCGCAGGCCGGGGCTGCCGCAATTGCTGCAATGCTATGCCGACTCGCAGGAAGCCGAAACGACCGCTGAGAAGCTGCGGGCATGGCGGCGGGCCAAATCCGTCGAGGAGAAGAAGTCGGCCTATCTGATTGCATCGAACAGGGAGCTGCAAATGCTTGCCGTTTTTCTGCCGCAGACGATTGCCGAGCTGGAGCAAATCCCGGGGTTCGGTAAAATCAAGACGGAGCGTTACGGGCAAGACATCGTCGCTTTGTTTAAGGAGGTCGAACGGATGCATTCCTATCCGCTTCAGGAATGGGTGCCGGACGCGGTTACCGACGGCATGCTTGCCGATTGGATTATTCGGGTCAAGGAGGACAAATACGGCCGAACGTTAGCGCTTGTGAAGGAGAAGCGGGCGTTATTGGAAGGGATACGCAGCGGCAGGTCGCTGGTGCAGCTGGAAGGCGATTTGAATGCTCCCAGACGAAAGCTGCTGGAGAAAATAGAGCGTCTGGATGAGGAAGGCTATGATGTGCTTCCGATCGTGGAGCTGGAACTAAGCGGACTCTCGCCAGAGGAATCGCTTCTAATCGAGTCAGCCATCGGAGAGCTTGGCGATCAGTATTTAAAGCCGTTGCTTCGCAAGGTTTACGGGGAGATTAAATCCGGCGAGGAGGCCGAGAGAAAGTACGAGAGGCTTAGAATGATGCGTATTCGCCACCGGAGAGAAGCGCGCAAAGCGAACTGATCGGGGCGCCATGAAATCAAATGCCGGCCTCAGCGGAGCGCTGAGGCCGGCATTAAGGAGACGGACGCATTATAGCCAGTCCTTCTTGCGGAACAGGTAGAACATCCCGAATCCGAGGACGGTCATACACACGATCAGAATGACGGAGCCGTAATTGAAATGCATGCCCGGAATGTAATCGAAATTCATCCCGTAGATGCCGGTTATGAACGTAAGAGGCATGAAAATCGTCGTCAGCGCCGTGAACACGCGCATGATTTCGTTCGCTCGATTCGCAAGGCTGGATTGGTAAGCCTCCCTCAAGTTGCCCATCAGGTCGCGGTAGGTCTCGAATGTCTCATAAATTTTGACCGCGTTCTCGTGAATGTCTCCGAAATATTTTTGCAAATCGTTGTCGATGAGCCGCAAATCCTTTTTGTTCAGCGTTGCGATGAGGTCGCGCTGCGGTCCTAGCGCTTTCTTCAGCCACAGAATTTCGCTGCGCAGTCCGATAATCTCCGTCAGATGGGATTTCTTCGTATGCATCAGAATATCCTCTTCGAGGCTTTCAATTCGGGCCTCGATCCGATCTCCGACCGTGATGTAGTTATCAACGACGAGATCGACGAGATGATACATGAAGCGGTCGGCGGTATCGACCTCCTGCTCCCATAGCAGGGGTTTGACGCTGCGCAGCTCGTTGATCTTCTGACGCGTGACGGTAATGAGATAGTGACGTCCGAGAAACAAGTTCAGGGCGCGCAGAAAAATTTCTTCATCGTCGAAGCGGATGCTGTTGATGACGAGAAAGTACTGATTTTCGTAAATTTCCAGCTTGGGGCGCTGCTCTTCCTCCACCAGGCAGTCTTCCACGGCGAGATCGTGAAGACCGAACAGAGGCTGCAGCACAACGAGATCGTCCAGATCCGCGTCGATCCAGTAAAAGCCGCTTTTTGGCGGGGACAGGGTTTCTTCTATGCTGTCGATGGGCGTAAATACGCCGTTATTAACGAGTCTGATTTTCATGGAATTTCGCTCCTTTGCATGTCCAAATCGGTTCATGCAGGGCGATTCTGCGGAGGAAAATTGCTCTAGCCGAGGTAGCCGGACAAAGAAAGTTTCCCTTCTGCGGAATTCGAGCCTGCGCTGCCTATGCGATAATCGTCGGGCTTCGGTTTATCGCCTTCCATGTCCGGTTCCCCCCTTTATAATGTCGAATCGTCATTGTCGTTTGATGCGGTTGACGTGTTAAGTATAATCTCCACCCCCCGGACCTTTCAAGGAGAAAAATCAATCGCAGGGCCAAGCGGGAGTACCTTGACTGCCCCTGCTTTTTCAGGTAAATTAAAAATAGATTTTCGACGACAATCGAATAAAGATGGCCATCTTATCAAGAGCAGGCGGAGGGACTAGCCCTATGAAGCCCGGCAACCGGCGTGAGTGATTTTTAACGCACGGTGCTAATTCTTGCGGAAACGGAACGTTTCTGACAGATGAGAGGGGCGCGCGTACGTAACGGATACACGACCCTAACTCATTTGGGTCGTTTTTTATTTTGCTGCAAGTCGTCGTCTCAATTCGTGCGATAGGGGAGGAAGGAACATGCCGATCAAAGTGCCTGACAACTTGCCGGCTAAAGAAGTGCTCGCGGGAGAAAATATTTTCGTTATGGACGAAAGCGTAGCTTATCATCAGGATATTCGCCCGCTGCGGATTGCGATACTCAATCTGATGCCGACGAAGGAAACGACCGAGACCCAGTTGCTCCGCTTGATCGGAAACACCCCGTTGCAGCTGGAAGCGGTGCTGCTGCACCCGAAGACGCATTTATCGAAAAACACGTCCGCCGAGCATTTGACCAGCTTCTATAAAACCTTCGACGATATCAAAGACGAGAAGTACGATGGTTGCATTATTACGGGGGCGCCTGTCGAGCATCTCCCGTTCGAAGAGGTCACCTACTGGGAAGAGCTTAAAGAAATTATGGACTGGACCGTAAGCAACGTGACCTCGACATTTCACATTTGCTGGGGCGCGCAAGCAGGGCTGTATCATCACTACGGCATTCCGAAATATCCGTTGCCCGAGAAGCTGTTCGGCGTTTTCCCGCACGGAATATCCACGCATAACACGCCGCTGCTGCGCGGGTTCGACGAACGGTTCTATGTGCCGCAATCCCGCCACACCGAAGTGCTGCGTTCCGATATCGAGCGGGTTCCCACATTGGAAATCTTGTCCGAATCCGAAGAAGCGGGCGTCTATATCGCGGCGACGGCCGACGGAAAGCAAATCTTCGTAACCGGACATTCCGAATACGATCCGCAGTCGCTGAAATGGGAATATGATCGCGACAAGGCGAAGGGCTTGCGCATCAACGTCCCGAAAAACTACTTCCCGAACGACGATGCCGCTCAGTTTCCGGTATCGACCTGGCGCGCTCACGCGAATCTGCTGTACTCCAACTGGTTGAATTATTACGTTTATCAGGCCACGCCTTTCGAGCTTGGCAAAGCGAACCACTATACGTTGCGTTAGGGAGGCCGTTGTTCATGAAGAAAATTGAAAGCCGCTTGGCCCAAATCGGGTCGCTGAACGATCCGCATACCGGAGCGGTAAGCTTTCCGGTTTATCAAGCTACCGCCTTTCGCCACCCCCGTCTAGGCCAAAGCACGGGCTTCGACTATGCCCGTACGAAAAGTCCGACGCGTGCCGTGCTGGAAGCCGCCGCCGCCGATTTGGAGAGCGGAGATGCGGGCTTTGCCACGAGCTCGGGCATGGCCGCTCTTCAGATTGTTTTTGCCCTCTTCAGTAAGGGCGACCATCTTCTCGTCTCGCTGGACCTGTACGGCGGAACGTATCGCTTGCTGGAGAAAGTCATGACCCGCTTCGGTATCACGGCTTCTTACCTAGATACGAACGATCTGGACGCATTGGAATCAAGTTGGACGCCGAACACGAAAGCCATTCTGATCGAGACGCCTACGAATCCGCTTATGATGGTGACGGACATCGCCAAGGTGGCGGCTTGGGCCAAGCGCAAGGGCATGCTGACGATCGTCGACAATACGCTGCTGACACCCTTCTTCCAGCGTCCGATCGAGCTGGGAGCGGATATTGTCGTCCATAGCGCATCGAAGTATTTAGGCGGCCACAACGATGTGCTGGCCGGTCTGATCGTGACGAAGGGAGAGCAGCTATCGGCTGATGTCGCGTTCCTGCACAATTCGATCGGCGCCGTGCTCGGCCCGCAAGATTCATGGCTGCTCATGAGAGGGATGAAAACGCTGGCGCTGCGAATGGAGCGCCATCAATCCAACGCAACGCGATTGGCCCAATGGCTTAAAGGGCATCCTTCCGTTGAAGAAGTCTACTACCCTGCGCTTCCGCACCATCCGGGCCATGAAATACAGAACGCGCAATCAAGCGGCAATACCGGCATTTTTTCTTTCCGGATGAAGGATGCCCGCACGATTGAACCGATCTTGCGCCATATTCGCCTGATTGCTTTTGCGGAGAGCTTGGGCGGAGCGGAGTCGTTAATGACCTATCCGGCTATTCAGACCCATGCGGACATCCCGGAGGATATTCGGCGCGCGGTCGGGGTCGATGATCGTTTGCTGCGTTTTTCCGTAGGTCTTGAACATGTAGAGGACATCCAGAATGATCTTCAGCAAGCGATTGAAGCGGCGGAACGCGAAATCCGCGGGTAAAACGATTGGAGGACGAGAGCTTCATGAAGTATGATTTCGACAGAATCATCGATCGGACAGGGACGGCCTCCTATAAATGGGATCAGTCGGAGAAGCTGTTCGGCAGACCGGACATCGTCCCGCTATGGGTCGCGGACATGGATTTCGAAGCGCCAAGGGAAGTCGTCGAAGCCGTTACGCGAAGAGCCGAGCAAGGGATTTACGGATATACGGTTCGTACGCAAGCTTATTATGATGCGATTACCGGCTGGCTTTCCCGCCGCCATCATTGGCAAATCAAGCAGGAGTGGATCACGTCGAGCCCCGGCGTCGTCCCGGCCCTCAGCTTGATGGTGCTGGCTTTTACGGAGCCGGGGGACGGCATTATCCTCCAGTCGCCGGTTTACTATCCTTTCTATGACGTTATTCGGATGAACGGAAGAACCGTTGTCAATAATCCGCTGCTTCTCAAGGAAGGCCGTTACGAAATGGATTACGAGCTGCTGGAGAAGCAGGCGCGCGAGGGCGCGAAAATGCTGCTGCTGTGTTCGCCCCACAATCCGGGCGGGCGTGTCTGGACCCGGGAAGAGCTGGAGCGGGTGGCTGAAATCTGCAACAAGTATGGAGTCCTTGTCGTCGCGGATGAAATTCACCAGGATCTTGTGTTCTCGGGACATAAGCACACGCCCTATGCTTCGCTTACGGAAGCCAGCGCTCAAAACTCGGTTACTTGCATTGCGCCGAGCAAGACGTTTAACCTGGCGGGTCTGCAATCCGCCATTGTCGTTGTTCCGAACGCGGATATACGCAGCAAGTACAACGCGTTGCTTAAAACGTTGTCGATCCATATGGAAGCCTACTTCGGCCTTACGGCAACCGAAACCAGCTATACGCACGGCGATGAATGGCTGGATCAACTGCTTGTTTACCTGGAAGGGAATCTGCGGGCGTTAACGGAATTCGCGGAGAAGCATCTTCCCGGAGTGAAGGTCATGCAGCCGGAGGGAACTTATCTTGTCTGGATGGACTGCACGGCCATATCGGACAAGCCGCAGCAACTGAAGAAGCTCATGTTCGAGGAGGCTGGCGTGGCTTTCAGCGAAGGCTCCGTGTTTGGCGAGCAAGGAGCAGGCTACTTGCGGGTCAACCTGGCTTGTCCGCGCGCGTTATTATTGGAAGCGCTGGAGAAATTCGCGGAAGCGGCGCGTTCCTTCGAACCTGCGCGGGCCTCGGAATAACGGCAATAGAATCTCTGACAATTGGCGATTGTGGTAAAATTATCTATTATGAAAAAGGGTTTCATGCTACAATATTGCCAACCTACCCTAGACAAGGATGATGTGGAGCATGAAGATCCAGACGTTGCTCGATCGCATATCGCTGATCTGCAGACTCGTGCTGCCGAATCGTTCCTTAAAGTTTTTCCCTCCGGATTTTACCTTGCGTCGTCCCATAGTCGCTTTATTGCACAAGTCGCTTAAAGCAGGAAAAGTCTGCTATCTGACGTTGTTCCGCCTGGAAATGCCCCACATTCAGCAAGACATACCGCGCGAGGACTGGGACAGCTTTCTGGAATCGGGGCGAAGGCATCTGCGATTATCGGCTGTTAGCCGACTGAATGGGCAGCAGTTGATCGCCATCGACCAGCATTCTCGTACGGAATTCATTTTGCTGTGCGAAAGCAGCGGCGAGAAGGAACAAGGCATGCTGGCGCCGATGGAGCTGGAAGCGCAGATGAACGGGGTTCGCTCCGATCTGGAGATCGGCCTGGCGGGCAATCGTCCGGATTGGCGCAGCGCGCTGCGGATCGTTTCGGCTTCGGTGCCCGTAGCTGCGGGGACGCATGACGTTGATGGGGGGCAGGTGCTTCAGGATAGCTATAGTGCCGCGCTGGCGTTGGCGACAGGCACAGTAACGCCTCAGATGGAGCAATTGCGAGGGCAGCTGGAGCTCGTGCTGGAGAAGGGCTCGATTCAAGTGCTTGCACAGCCGATCATGAACTTGAATACGGGCGACATTTACGGCTGGGAAATTCTGACGCGCGGTCCGGAAGGGACTGTGCTGCATTCTCCGGAGAAGCTGTTCCAATTTGCGGAGCAAAGCCGGCTTCTTAGCCGGTTGGAATTTCTGGTCGTAAAGAAAGCGCTGGAGGAAATTTCGGCAAGCGAAATCCGGGAGCCGATTTTTTTGAACGTGACTGCGGTGACGCTATCGCATCCCTTGTTTTTATCCCATGTGCTTCAGTGCCTGGAGAAGCTTCCGGGGCTGAGCGCCCAGCAGATTTACTTCGAAATCACGGAGCGCCATCAGATAACGAACTTTGATGAGATGATCGAGATATTGCGCAGGTTCCGCAAGCATGGATTCCGGTTTGCCGTCGATGATGCCGGGTCCGGGTACTCCAGTCTGCAGTGGATCGGCGAGCTTGTTCCGGAGCTCATCAAGGTGGACCGTTCGGTCATTCGGCATGTCGACAGAGTTGCGATCAAGGAGTCGTTGCTCAGGGCGATCGTCATGGCGGCCAGAGAGATGAAGTGCGAGATCGTTGCGGAAGGCGTGGAGCGTGAAGAGGAAGCGGACGTTCTGTTCAAGCTCGAAGTAGATATGGGCCAAGGCTACTACTTTGCTCGGCCGAACGTGCTTCTTCATGAGAATGAACGGGAGATGCTTCAGGAAACGAAGGATCGCATCCAGTATCGCCGCGGACTTGTCGCCTCTTAGGTGACTGCCGCGGTCTTTTTATGTTACGATGGGAGCATGCAAGCTAGGACAGCAGCCCAATAAGGAGGAGGGTCCGAATATGAGTCAAGTGGACCGCATACTGGAAGGCGCTCTGCAGGGCAAACGATTGCAGCTGGAAGAGATCGTTGCCTTGTTCGAGAGCGATGAAATAGAGAAGATGGGGCATGCAGCAAACCGGATTATGCTAGCCAAGCATCCCGAGCCGATTACAACCTTTGTCGTCGGCCGCAACGTCAACTATACGAACGTATGCGACGTATATTGCCGGTTTTGTGCGTTTTACCGGGCTCCGGGCTCGAAGGAAGGCTACGTTCTGCCCGATGAAGCGATTTTCCAGAAGATTCAGGAAACGATAGACGTAGGCGGAACCGAAATTCTTATGCAAGGCGGTACTAACCCGGACCTGCCGTTCAGCTACTATCTGGATCTGCTTCGCGGCATTAAGCAGCGGTTCCCGGAAATTACGATGCATTCCTTCTCCCCGGCGGAGATTCGCAAGATGCAGGTTGTCGCTGGCAACATTCCGTTGGAGGACGTCGTTCGGCAACTGCACGAGGCCGGTCTGGACTCCCTTCCCGGCGGTGGAGCGGAAATTCTGGACGATCGTACCCGCAAGAAAATCAGCCGTCTGAAGGGCTCGTGGAAAGACTGGATAGAGGTCATGTCGACGGCCCACAAGGTCGGAATGAATACGACAGCGACGATGGTCATCGGCTTCGGAGAATCGATGGAAGAAAGGGCGCTGCACCTGCTGCGCGTACGGGATGCCCAGGATGAGTGCTTAAACAACGAATATCCTTCCCCCGGCTTCCTAGCCTTTATTCCATGGACATTCCAGCCGGACAATACGAACATGAAGCGTGAAAAAGCGACGCCGGAGGAGTATCTGAAGACGCTGGCCATCAGCCGGATCGCTCTCGATAACATCGATAATTTCCAGTCGTCCTGGGTAACGATGGGACCTGAGGTAGGCAAGCTTTCACTGCAGTATGGCTGTAACGACTTCGGCAGCACGATGATCGAGGAGAACGTCGTGTCCGCAGCGGGGACAACGCACAAGGTAAACATAGAACTTATTCTCAAGCTTATTCGCGAATGCGGCAAAATTCCCGCACAGCGCAACACCAGATATGATATCTTGAAGGTTTACAAAGAGAACGATACGGTATCCAGGGATTATGTGATGCAAAATTAAATGGATATAAAACAAATGCTGGCTTAGGCGAAGGACTCGCCAAGTCAGCATTTGTTATTATGCGAATTCGCTGGCAAGCGCTTCTTCGGCTGCAGCGATGACGGTACGATTTTTGCCTGTATGTTTCGCGCGATAGAGCGCCGTATCCGCAAGCTGGAACAGAGCTTCCTTCCCCATTCCCGGCACATAGGCGTTTAGTCCGATGCTGACCGTCACCCGAAGTCCGCTTAACGCTTCGTGCGTTGTCGAAGCGATCTCCTTGCGGATATCCTCCGTCAGATCGAATGCCTCCTGAAAGGTTTTTTCCGTAAACAGAATGACGAACTCCTCTCCGCCGTATCGGGCGATAAAGTCGTTGCTTCCCGTTTTGGAGCGGGCAATCGCCGAGACCTTCCGCAGCACCGTATCGCCGGCCTTATGTCCGTAGGTGTCGTTCACCTTCTTGAAGTTGTCGATATCCAGAATGGCCAAATGCAACGTAAGCCGCCCGTTGTCCGCTTGCTCGACAAGATGGTCCTTATATTCATGATAGGCCATATGATTATAGGTTTCCGTCAAGGCATCGGTTTTAGCCAGCTTATCCATGAGAATCGTACGCACGAGAAGCTCCTGATTAGATTCGTACGAGCTGCGAAGGTGAGTGAGAATTTCCTTGCCGCGCGCGAGAATTCCGAATCCGACGATGCAATAAGTTATTAAAATAAATCCCATCGTGAGAATGCTGGCGAATGAAGCTTTTCCTCGGAATGCGGCGTCAAACACGAGCAAGGAGGAATAGGCGATTCCAATGTTGGCGATCGCATACAGCAGCTTCTTCAATTGAAAATAAAAAATACTGACCAGAACGGGGAAAAATAAACAAAACAGAAGATAAACCATTGAAGAGTGGATGAAACAAGCCGTTAGCGCGAGCAACGTGGCGGCGGTAATGAGGATGTAATCGTGCCATTTAGGCAGGAATCTCATGCAGATGTGGGTCAATAGGAGAATGCCTCCCATGATGACTGTCGGCCGGATAATGTAGAGAACGATGAATTTCTCGGCGGGCACATCCGTAACCAGTAAATAAAGGCATTCGGAAGCGATGGAAAACAAGAAAACTGCCCAGTAGGACTTGAACAGTAAGCGGTTCCACCATTCCTGGTTGACTGCAAGCGACGGAAAAGACATAGGAACTTCCTCTCTCGTTCAAACTTTATAAAATATACCACAAACGATCTGCCATCGTATATCCCTTTTTAGGCCACCATATAGTTAGTAACAAGCGGCAGGGATGGAGGTAGGCAGATGAAGAAGAAAATGGAATTCGTCGTTGCGAATGCGAATGATCCTCCTTCGTTGGAAAAGCTGGCGGGGATGCTGACCCGTGCGATCGAAGGCGCGGAGAATGCCGTAGACTGCGTGCAATGGGAGCTCAGCCAGGAGGATGGCGTGATCCGCTGTCAATTTCCGTTCGGGCCGGAGCCGCTGGCGAAGAAAGGCTACTGCGATCGGGTAGGCAGAGTGCTTGCGGAATATTTGTTAACCGAGCAGGAGCCTTCATTGCTTCGCGGGCTGTTTCGCAAGCGGCTTGATTCCAAAGATGAGGTGGAGCTGGATGCGCTGATCGGGGAAGCCGTTTCCTTATTGGACGGAGAGCCCGAGATGGAGGACAATTGGACGGGAAGAGGCAGGGAAAGAAGGCTTCAGAAGCTGGCCGGTCGATTTTCACATTACTTAGGAGATCACGAAAGGCTACATCTGGACGGCTTTTTGCGCTTCCGTCTGCGGGACTACCGCGCCGAAGTTCGCGAGGCCGCTGAAGCCGCGATCGAAGAGCGATTAATGGAGCGGCAGTATCAGGAGTTCATGTCCGTTCTCAAATCGATGGTGGAATGGCAGGAATCGCGCGCCCAGACCGTTCATGTGCTGCATTCGGGGGGAGATGCCTTCAGGCTGCTGGATGAGGAGATGAGGCCGCTGGAGAAGGAGGAAGCCGAGCCGCCGCAGTGGCGGGCGGAGCAGGAAGAGGAGGAGAGCCTGGTCGTCAGCCGCTTGCTGGCGGTAGCCCCCCGTCAATTGGTTATCCACACGCCCGAGCCGGATTCGCAGGTTATTCGCACCATTATCGGCATATTCGGGGACAGGGCCGAGCTCTACCCCGATGTGCCCGCTCATTAGGCCGTCTGAATGGAGCTTGACTGACTGTCCCGACCTTCGCTATAATGACAAATAACAATCCACAATCAGAAGCGTTGAGAAAGACAATAAGGCCTGAAGCGGACGGCCCAGAGAGAGGAACCTTGGCTGCAAGTTCCTTCCGAATCCGTCAGGCATTTACCCCTTTCGAGCTGCAGAATGGAATGCGCGAGTCGAATATGACCGCGTTAGTAATTTCTGCCGGGTCATGACCGTTATCTTCATGCCGAGGATTGGCGACGCCTGTAACGGTTGCCGGTTGATGGAGGGTGGAACCACGGGCCGCATTCAGAGCACCCGTCCCTTAGGGGACGAGGTGTTTTTTTGTTTTCTGAATAGGCAGAACAATCAGGGAGGTTATAGGAAATGTCCGTACAAGTGAAATTGCCGGATGGCGCTATCCGCACCTATGAGGCGGGGGTGACGATCGAAGAGGTGGCACAGTCCATCAGTCCCGGGCTTCGGAAAAATGCTCTCATTGGCAAGATCGACGGTCAGGCGGTGGATTTGAACACGCCGATTGAATGCGACGTTGCGCTTGAGATCGTTACGCTGGACAGCGCAGATGGACTTGAGGTTATGCGGCACAGCACGGCTCATTTGATGGCTCAAGCCATCAAACGGATTTACGGGGACGATAAGGTTAAGCTGGGCATCGGCCCGGTCATCGAAGACGGCTTTTACTACGATATCGACATGGAGCAATCGATTACGCCGGAGGACCTGGCGCTTATCGAGAAGGAAATGGAGAAGCTGGTCAAGGAAAACCTTCCGATCGTTCGCAGAGAAGTGTCCCGCGAGGAAGCGATCTCGATATTCGAAGGCATCAACGATCCGTTGAAGCTGGAGTTAATTCGTGATTTGCCGGAAGGCGTCGCGATTACGATTTACGATCAGGGCGAATTTTTCGATCTGTGCCGCGGTCCGCACGTTCCTTCGACCGGTCGCATCAAATCGTTTAAGCTGCTGAGCGTTGCAGGCGCCTATTGGCGCGGCGACAGCAAGAACAAGATGCTGCAGCGGATATACGCGACGGCGTTCGCGAAGAAATCGGAGCTGGACGAGCATCTCCATTTTCTTGAGGAAGCGAAAAAACGCGATCACCGCAAGCTCGGCCGCGAGCTGAAGATGTTCACCTTCTCCCGCGAGGTGGGACAGGGCTTGCCGCTGTGGCTTCCCTACGGAGCGAAGCTGCGTCGGACATTGGAGCGTTACATCGTCGATCTTGAAGAGAGATTGGGCTATACCCATGTTTATACACCGGTACTGGCCAATGTCGAGCTGTACAAAATTTCCGGACACTGGGAGCACTACCACGAGGACATGTTCCCGAAGATGGAGCTGGACAACGAAGAGCTTGTGCTTCGTCCGATGAATTGCCCTCATCATATGATGATCTACAAAAGCGATATGCGGAGCTACCGGGATCTTCCGATCCGAATCGCTGAGCTGGGTACCATGCATCGCTACGAAATGTCCGGGGCGTTGACCGGTCTGCATCGCGTTCGCGCGATGACCTTGAATGACGCGCATATTTTCTGCCGTCAGGACCAGATCAAGGAGGAATTCACTCGCGTCGTAAACCTGATTCGTCAGGTGTATGAAGATTTCGGCATCAAGGAATATCGCTTCCGCTTGTCGTACCGGGATCCGAAGGACACCGAGAAGTATTGGCCGGACGATGAGATGTGGGAAAATTCGCAGCGGATGCTTCGCGAGGTGGTCGAGGAGCTCGGCTTGCCGTTCTTCGAGGCGGAGGGTGAGGCCGCGTTCTACGGGCCGAAGCTGGACGTACAGATCAAAACGGCCCTAGGCAAGGAAGAGACGCTGTCCACTGCCCAGCTTGACGTGCTGCTTCCCGAGCGGTTCCAGCTGGAATATGTCGGAGATGACGGCAAGAAGCATCGTCCGGTCGTCATTCACCGCGGCATTATCAGTACGATGGAGCGCATGACCGCATTCCTTCTGGAAAATTTCGCAGGGGCATTGCCGCTCTGGCTCTGTCCGGTGCAGGTGAAGCTCATTCCGGTCAATCCCGTCTATGAGCCGTATGTGAAGCAAGTGGAAGAGCAGCTTCTGCTGGCCGGCGTTCGGGTCGAGTCGGACTTGCGGAACGAGAAGCTGGGATATAAGATTCGCGAAGCCCAGCTGGAAAAAATTCCGTACATGCTCGTCATCGGCGAGAACGAAGCTTCGAACGGCACGGTTTCCGTGCGCCGGCGCGGCGAAGGAGATCTTGGCGCGCAATCCGTACAAGAGTTTGTCGCCCGCATGAAGGATGAGATTGCTTCCAAGCGCATTGACTAAGCTAGAGAACGGGGCGGGCCCTTAGGGGGCTCGTCCTGTTTTTTATACATGAATTAGCAGTATACGCCATCGCAAGGACGGTGATCGTCGTTGGTGCTTGATTCGACGAAAAAGTCGCCAAATCCCCTACTAAATGGTAATTATTCTCTTTTTCTCGCGTTTGTGATAGAATAGGATTACTTCATTAAAAGCATCCTTTTAGGAGTGGCGGGATAGATGGACTTCCTCCGTGATTCTCAATTACCGGAATCGTTCTGGTCTGAAGAAGAGCTGTTAGGGGAGCTGTACTCCCAAATGCTGAAGGTCGTTCGCCATAAGCTGTGGCACAAGAACGACGCAGGGGACGTTGTGCAGGAGGCGTGGGTACGTATATTGGAGAAACGATCGACGCTTCGGGACAAGCAGAAGCTTATTCCATGGGCGAAAGCGATTGCTTCCAATCTGGCTTCCAATGCGAACCGGGCAAGACGCTTCGAGAGCAACTATGATGATCTGGAGAATGAAATTGCCGGTGCCATGTTCGTTTTCGAGCCGGAGTCGATGGTGGAGTTATCCGATCTGCTCGGACGCATGGATCCCGTGACGAGAACGCTGCTGCTCTACAAGTTTTATTACGGACTCAAGGATGCCGAGATCGCGACGGCGCTGCAGCTTCCCGTGGGCACGGTAAAGGCGAGAATCCACAGAGGGAAAGCGAGACTGAGAACTCAGGCCGATGACGAGCGCGGACATACATAAACCGGAGCCTCCATGCTCATGCTAAAGGTGGAGGTGAAGGGGACAATGGCCAAAAACAAGAAGCAAAAGCTTGCAAACAATGAAAACGCTTACCAGACGGAGTTCGCTTCGGAAACGAATGTCAGCAACGCAGCGGCGAACAAAGCGAGCAAAAACGCTAACTCGTCAAAGTGCTAATTTGCAAGAAATCTATGTCACCTATTGAGAAGGTTTTTGGATAATTTTGTTTGTTTCTGAAAGAGGCCTCGTCGAGGTCTCTTTCTTTTTGTAGAAAAACCTTATATAATGTTAGGAAAACTAACGTAAAATGACAAAAAGAGCTGGGAGTGGTTAGAGATGGTCCCATGGAGAAGGTGGCTGAAGCGCGATGAGATGAGGGTAGGGGCTCCGGGATATGCCAAGTCTGCCGAAGGAGGCGTCGCGCTATCGGAAATCGCCTCTGGAGAGGAAGCGGAGGCGCTCGGGCACATGATAGAAGAGGCGGTCGTGATCTCGGATCGGCTGCAAGCGGCGGTATCTGAAGTGGAATCCAGCATGGGTCAGTTGGATCGGATCGCGGACCGGGCGGCGGAGCAGGAGGAGAAGCTGAGACGGAACGGCCAGACAGCGATGCAGCGGCTGGAGGAGGCTTTCTCCTCCTTGCAGGAAGTGTCTGCGGCCTCGCAGGAGATTCGCGGCGCAACTGAGGAATTGAACGCGCAAAGCGGCGAAGCCAGAGAAATCGTCGTAGAGGTATGCCGATCGTTGACTCATACGGACGAAGTTATGAACGAGCTGTCCCGCAATCATGGCACGATGGAGGAGCGGGTGAACGGGTTGATCGCGCAAGCATCGAAGATCGGCGAGATTAACGTGCTAATCCAGGAGATTGTCGCGCAAACCTCGCTGCTGGCCTTGAATGCGGCGATCGAGGCTGCCCATGCGGGCGAGCAGGGGCGAGGCTTCTCTGTCGTTGCGCAGGAAATACGCAAGCTGGCCGAGCAGAGCGCGCAAGCCATCAAGAGCTCTACGGGAATCGTGCAAAGCATCGAAACGGGCATCCGGCAAGTGGTGAGCTCGGTCGAGCTGGAGAAGAGGTCGGTATCGCTCGGTCTGGAGGAAATGAACAAGACGCGAGAACGAATGGATGCGATCTTTAATTCTTTCCTGAAGGTGGACAGGCATGTCGGAAAAACGCTGGACTTCGCTGTGGAGCAGGCGGAGCGAACTACGGCTACGAACGCAATGCTTGAGGATGTCGTGGAGTCGGTCGGGCTGACGCTTGGCAGCGTAGATGAGACGCTGGCCCAGAACCGGAAGCAGCGGGCGGAGATTCGCAATCTTGGTCGGGTGTCCGAAGAACTGAAGGAGTCGGCGGATGAGCTTGTAGAGGCCGTTCAGAGTGCAGGTGGCCGGATTTCGGGCGGCACGGCCGCTTCGGACACGGAAAGCTGGATTACTCTGTTGCGTACGATTGCTTCCGATACCCAGCTTGCAGACTTTGCCGAGGATATGCACCGTCACGTATTGGGTGGATGGCTGAAGCGCTCGTCCGGAATGGAAGCGATCTGGTCCAATCGCAGCGACGGCTCTTTCGTTTTCTCGGAGCCTGCGGCAGGTCTGTTGAACGCAAGGGGGCGGGAGTGGTGGAAAAAAGCGATGGCGGGCGAGACCTTCGTGTCGGAGGTGTACATATCCGCCATTACGAAAAGGCCTTGCTTAACGGTATCTATACCGCTGCGCGATCTGAAAGGGATTCCTTCCGGCGTTATCGGAATTGATATTGTGATTTCTTGACAACCGAATCGGGAAATACCTGTTCTCAAATCGAATGATTTCCGGTATGATAATCTATATGTGATGAAAGTTAACGAGAAATGGTTAGGTGATCTATCATGGTGAGCTCCCCGATTTCCATTCCAGCGACATCCGCAGTTCGACGCAAGCCTGGAGAGGTGCATTCGCTGCTGGAGGCGCTGATTGCGAAGAGAGAGCAGGAAATAAGCGATATCGAGCAAATGGTTGAGCGCTATGAACGGCGTATTCGTCGGGAGGAGCAGGCCTATCGCGCCATGTCGGCCATTCGCCGCCTTTTCTCCGGCAAGAAGCCCGATCATCATCTCGCGTTGGAGTATATCCACTATGTCAAGAAGCCGATGGAGAAGGCTCGTGCGCTTCGTCAGGAAATCTTGCATTATCAGTCGATGCTCGACGGTTCTGCTCCTGCAAGCTCGGTTGAACGGTTTCTATCCGAGTCCTGAGAGAAGGACTTGTATTCAGCTCTCCTGCATGAACAAAGCCTCCGTACCCGCTAGCGGGATCGGAGGCTTCTTCTTATTCGAGGAGGAGAGCCGTTTATTTGGCAGAGTGGCCGCGAAGCTGGTCGATATCCAGAAAGTCGTGATCCTGGCTGTAAGCGGGCACGCCATGAATGCCGATGTCCAGTCCGATCAATTCTTCATCGCGGGAGACGCGGACCGGCGTGAAGGCTTGGATGAGCTTCAAGACGATCCAGGTCAGAGAGAAGCCCCATACCGCAACAACCGCAAGGCCGAGAGCTTGAATGCCCAACAGATAGGCTCCTCCTCCATAGAACAGACCGGAATGAGAGGCGGTGCCGGGCAGAGCGAACAGGCCGACGGCCAGCGTTCCGAGGCTGCCGCTTATTCCGTGAACGGCGAAAGCGCCTACGGGGTCGTCCACCTTGCGCTTCTCCAGCCATTCGCTGGCCAGCACCATGACGACGCCGGATATTCCGCCGATCGCAATGGCCGCTCCGTCCGAGACGAACGCGCAACCGGCCGTGATGCCGACCAGCCCGGCGAGGGCGCCGTTGATGACCATCGGCGGATCGGCCTTGCGATAACGAAGCATCGTGAACAGGATGGAGGCTGCGCAGCCGGCTGCGGAGGCGAGCATTGTCGTAACTGCGATGTGGCCGATGCTCTCGTTCGTTGCGCTCAGCGTGCTGCCCGAGTTAAAGCCGAACCATCCGAACCATAAGATGAAGGCGCCTACGGAAGCAAGCGGAAGATTGGACGGAGGAACGATATTGATTCTTCCGTCCGCTCCGAATCTTCCGATGCGAGGGCCGATGAAGATCGCCGCCGCCAAAGCGGCGAAGCCGCCCAGCGCGTGAATGGCGGCGGAGCCGGCGAAATCGATCATGCCGAGCTTGGCGAGCCAGCCGCTCGCGGACCAGATCCAATGTCCGCTGACGGGGTAGATAAAGCCGGTCATGACAATCGTGAAAAGAATGTAGGCGCGGAAGTGAATGCGTTCCGCTACGGCCCCCGATACGATGGAGATGACTGCGATTACGAATGCGCACTGGAAGAGCCAGTAAGTATCGTGGCTAATATTAAGCTGCAGGTGTGTAAGGTCGCCTTCCATGAAGAAGCCGGACAAGCCGATGAGCCCTCCTGCATCCTTGCCGTACATCAAGGCGAATCCGACGGAGAAAAAGACGAGGGCTCCGAATGCGATATCGACAAACACTTTCATGATGATGCTTACGGCATTTTTCTGACGGACGAATCCGGCTTCGAGCAGCGCGAAGCCTCCTTCCATAAGAAGAATCATTGCTGCCGTCAGGACCACCCAAATCGTGTCCATTCCTCTCGATAGCTGCTCCAGCTCCATTGGTTCCAACCCCTAGTTCATTATGAATTCCTCATAGAACACGTCAAAATCAGCCCTCATTATATCGTTGGAAGTTACCTAAGTCAACGATTAATGTTATGAAATATTACATATATAATGAAAGGCGGATACCTTCCTTTATTCCATAGAGAAGGTAGCCAGTATCGACTTCATTCGCGTCTCTCGGTCTGGAGACCGAGAAGCATTTCCACCCCGCGCCGCTGTTGTGATCGACAGCGGTTTCGGTATACTGAAGGCAATCAACAACAATCGGAATGTACTGGAGGGCAAGGCTATGCAATCGTCTAAATTGCATCGGCTCCTGTGGGGAGTATTGATCATTATTGTCGGAGTTGTCTTTTTGCTGAATCAAACGGGGCTGATCTCCATGAATATCGGGGAATTATTCAGAACCTACTGGCCTGTCATCTTGATCGTAGTGGGATTGCAGGGGCTGCTCTTGCAGCATCGCGGAGGCTTCTGGTGGAATTCGGTCACCGTTCTGATCGGCGGCTACTTTCTGGGAAGGAATCTGGATCTGCTGGATTGGGAGCTCTCCGATTTTCTGCGCATTATCGGTCCTATAGCCATTATCCTGTTCGGATTAAGCTTGATCTTCCGAGGCGATCGACGCGGATGTCGACGAGGCAGGAACCGCGAGGAGGACAACGAGGGTTGGAACCCCGTTCATCCCGGAGAGCCGCCTATGCCGCCGGGGCCGCCTCCTGCGCCTCCCGAGCTGGAGGAGTTCGAGAAGCGCAATACGGTAAACCTGTCCAAAAATCCTCATAACGGCTATGACAGCGGGAACGGCACGAACAGAGGAACGACCTATCGCGAGGAGGTGCCACCTCCGCCTAAGTCAAACGATTCCGGCGGCTGGAAGTCGAACAGCTCCTATAAGGATTGGCACATGTTTAATGATTTGGGCCAAGCCTACTCTTGGAAAAACACGCATAGTCGCTTTATCGGGGACTTTCATCTCGGCAACGATTATTGGGAGCTCCGTCCGATGAACATCTCTCATTTTATCGGAGATACGGTGCTCGACTTAACCAAAGCGCAAATTCCCGTCGGGGAAACCCGGGTCTACATCTCCTCCTTTATCGGCGATGTGAAGGTGTACGTGCCTAACGATTTGAGCGTGGGGATGAAGGTCGTCACCAGCAGCCTGATCGGGGACGTGAAGGTGTTTGACCAGAAGCGGGGAGGATTATTTAACCAAACGAGCGTTGAAACGTCTAACTTCACCGATAACGACAAGCGTGTCGTACTGATCGTCAGCAGCTTCATTGGCGACGTTCGTGTGATGAAGGTAGGGTAATCGATGGTCAAAAAAGTAAGGACAAGCAAATGGGCATCCGCGATCTACTCGGGACTGGCGTCGATCTTCCTGATGCTGTTGATCTATTATTGCATGGCGTTGTTTACGGATTACGCTCCAAAGGCGGGAACGTGGCTGACATGGATCGGGGTTCTAACCGTCGTGCAAATGGCGGTTACCTATCAGGTCGGTCAACGCACCCAGCGCAAGATCGATCAGTTGCAGCTTGCGATGAAGCAAGCTTCGGCAGGCAATTGGAGCTACCGTCTTCCGGAGGAACCCGGAGATTCGTTCTCTGCGGTTTACCGCGAATTAAATGTCATGATGGGGCAACTGGAATCCCGTCTTAAGCTGCTGCAGCAGCTTGGGGAGAAGGAAGTGCTGGAGGAGGCTTCCTCGACGGAGGCGGCTGTGCTGGAGGAGAGGAAGCGGCTGGCCCGAGACTTGCACGACACGGTAAGTCAGCAATTGTTTGCTTTGCATATGTCGGCCTCTTCGCTCCCAAAGCTGCTTGAGCGGGATGGAGCGCATGCGCAGAAGGTAATGGAGCAGCTTATTGCGATGTCCTCGACGGCGCAAAAGCAGATGCGGGGGCTGATCGCCCAATTAAGGCCGATGGAGCTGCAAGGAAAGACGCTGGAGGAGGCGCTGGATCGCTGGTTCCCGGACTTCTGCCGCCAGAACGGGCTTCAGGGCACGCTCGATCTGCAGGTCGGAGATCGCATATCCGAGGCGAAGGAGCATCAGCTGTTCCTCATTATTCAGGAGGCGATGGCGAATGTCGTAAAGCATGCGTCCGCACAGAGCGTGCGTTTGTTTCTCGGCGAAACCGATCGGCAAATTTCTCTTTCTATAGAAGATAACGGATCGGGCTTTAAAGGCGGTCAAGCAAGGCCGGGCGGATACGGCTTGTCGACGATGCGGGAGCGCGCCCACAAGCTGGGCGGGGATGCCGAGATCGTCACGAAGCCCGGGGCGGGGACTAGAGTGCGGGTATGGTTCCCGAAATTCGCAATGGATGCGGACGAGCAGCGGGAAGCCGACGAAAAGAGCTAAGGAGCGGATTGGCAATGACGGAAGGCTCATGGAAGGTACTGATTGTGGACGATCACGAGATGGTTCGTATGGGGCTGCGCACTTATTTAATGCTGGATCCCAGATTCGAGGTCATCGGCGAAGCCGGCGGCGGAAGAGACGCCATCGAGACGCTGGCCGAGGGGGGCTGCGACGGCCAAATGCCGCAGATTGTGCTGATGGATCTGATGATGCCGGATATGGACGGGGTCGAGACGACTCGCGAGCTGCTGAGCCGATATCCGGAGCTTAGAATCATTATTCTGACGAGTTTCCTGGAGGACGAGAAGGTGGTTGAGGCCATCGAGGCCGGAGCCGTCAGCTACGTGATGAAGACGGTGTCTGCGGACGAATTGATCTATGCGATGCTGGGGGCGGTCAAAAATCGACCCGTCATGAGCAGCGATGTCTCGCAGGCGCTGACGAGAGGGCTTCGCAAGCGATCGACCAGTCAAGAGGCCGACGGCTTGACCGAGCGCGAGCGCGAAGTGCTGCTTCTGATCGCCGAGGGACGAAGCAACAAGGAAATTAGCGACGAGCTTCACATTAGCATCAAAACGGTGAAGACGCATGTCAGCAATCTCCTGATGAAATGCGAGCTGGAGGACCGGACGCAGCTGGCCATCCATGCGCATCGCAAGGGCTGGGTCAAGGAAGGATAAATTGTCCGGCGAGGGATAAGCTATTCAGAAAAAGGAGTTTTCCTACGATGCAACTGCTTGACTCATCCCTCGCCGCGCAAGTGCATGACTACGGGGTATCGCGCAAGCTGCTTACGGAGAGAGGCTTCACGCTCGGGGGCAACTGGGATTATGATCACGGCTCCTTCGATTGCGCCTTGGACGAGGCGAATAAAGTATGGCTTCGCCTGCCGTTCGATGTCACCTCGGGTAATCTGGACAGCGAGGCCGAGCCGATGGATACGGAGATTCGGTTCGGGCAGCCTTACGTGCTCAAGCACGTCTATAATGAAGGTCTTGATTCGGAGGCGCGGCCGAGCACGCTCGGCGGGCTGGTGAATCAGTTTGCCGCGCCGGTCGATCCCGACGACGAGATCGAGAAGGAATGGATCGAGAAGGCGAAGCGTAAGCTTGAGGAGGCCGAGGCCGTTTATCCTAGCTGAGCGTGCAAAGAGGCTGCCCTGCCATTCAGAGATGGCGGAGGGCAGCCTTTTTCATGTTGGAGGCTGTACAGTGGATATTAAATTTTTGGGCGCTTTTACTTCGTATTCATTTCAGTTTAAGATAGTTTTAAGGAAACGGGTTTAATATACAGACAAGAAGTTCAGAACGGCGACAGCCCAAGGCTGCGCGAGGAGGTTATCTCTAATGGAAGACGAGAACAAGAAACCGGAACAACCGCAGGAATTCACATATGACCAGGAGAAGAGCGCCGGCGATCCATACGCCGAGAAGAACAGCGATCCCTATGCGGGGAAGCGCTCCGAAACAGAGCCTTATACTTTCGGGCCGTTCGGCGGAGCACGCGGCTACGAGACGAACGAGGCGAGCCGTCAACAGCCCGCGAATATCGTGGACGTCACCCCGACGACGAAGGAATATCGTCCGTTCACGGTATCCGGCGGACCGGCAAGAAGCGATTGGAACGGCAAGCCGCCAAGACGGACGTCCTTCAGCGCGATTTTCCTTTCATTCCTCGTAGGCGTCGTGGCGGTCGGCGGTTTGATGTTCGCGGCAGATCGGCAAAATTGGTTCTCGTCGGAAATTTTCGGCGGAACGAAGACGGCGCAGGAAACGGCAGTCAAGGCCGTCAGCAACCCGGTGAGCAACAGCGAGGATGTCGTTCGTCCGAACAACATTTCCAAGATTTTCGAGCAAGCTTCCCCGGCCGTCGTCAAGATTGAGACGTATGCGCCGACGTCGCAAGCCGGAGGTACTTGGCAGGACGACTTCTTCCGTCAGTTTTTCGGCGATAACTACGGCGGCAGAAGCCAGGACAACGGAAATCAAGGTCAAGGTCAAGGCGACTTGCAAGAGAGCGGAATGGGCTCCGGCTTTATCTTCGACTCGACCGGCTACATTCTGACCAACCAGCACGTCATTGAAGGTGCAAGCCAGATCAAAGTTGTAGTGGAAGGGCACGATCAGCCGTATACGGCCAAATTGCTGGGCACAAGCCCAGAGCTTGATCTTGCCGTGCTGAAGATTGAAGGCAGCGACTTTCCTACCTTAAAGCTGGGAGATTCCAACAGCGTGAACATGGGAGATTGGGTGGTCGCCATTGGCAACCCGGTCGGATTCGAGCACACGATTACGGTCGGGGTGCTGAGCTCCAACGAGCGGGAAATCAGCATTCAAGACGGCAACAACACCCGCAACTACAAGCACCTGCTGCAGACGGACGCTTCGATTAATCCCGGCAACTCCGGAGGCCCGCTGTTGAACCTCCAAGGAGAGGTCATCGGCATCAATACGGCGGTCAGCACGCAAGCGCAAGGAATCGGCTTTGCCATTCCGACGAGCACGATTACGGAGGTTCTTGAGAACCTGAAGAGCAACACGAAAATTCCGCAAAAGCCCGTGCCGTTCATTGGGGCGACATTGATGGACGTGAATGAAGAGATCGCTCAGCAGTTAGGCATCGACAAGGACGTCAAGGGCTCGTTCGTGAGAGAAGTTCTGTTCAACACCCCGGCTTACAAAGGCGATCTGCGCCAATACGACGTCATTACGGGAATGAGCGGAACCGCATATAAAACGAAGGAAGAGCTGATCGCGGCGATTCAGAGCAAGAACGTGGGAGAAAAAGTGACCCTGGATGTATTGCGCGGCGGCAAGGAGATCGAGGTTACGCTTGAAATCGGCGATAAGAATGAGTTTGGCGCACAGCAGTAACGGCAGGAACCATAGAAATTAACGAAGAAGGAGCGGGAGACCCATGCAGGTATCCCGCTCTCGTTGCTGGAGGAGGACGTTCCCGGTGAGACCCCATATTGCAGTCATAGACGACGATGAGAAAATTACGTCATTGCTCAGGAGAAGCTTGGCCTTCGAAGGATACGAGATTACGACGGCTTCTGACGGCGCGGAAGGGCTGAAGCAATTAAGCCAGCGGTCGGCAGATCTGATTATTCTGGACGTGATGATGCCCAAGATGGACGGCTGGGAAGTGTGCAGACGAGTGAGAGAGGCGGGAATCGCTTCTCCTATTCTGCTGCTGACGGCCAAGGACGACGTGACGGACAGGGTAAAAGGACTCGATCTGGGGGCCGACGACTATCTGGTGAAGCCGTTTGCGCTTGAAGAGCTGATGGCTCGCGTGCGTGCCTTGCTTCGCAGGCGTCCGGATAAATCGGAAGAAGGCGGGCAATACCGCTTCGAGGATCTGCATATGGATGTGGATGGGCGAGAGACGTCGCGCGGGGATCGCCGCATCGATCTGACGGCCAAGGAATTCGATCTGCTGCATCTCTTCCTGCAAAATCCGAAGCGGGTGCTGTCGCGCGATCTCATTATGGAACGAATATGGGGTTATGATTACAGCGGGGAGTCCAATGTGCTGGAAGTGTATGTCGCCATGCTTCGGCAGAAGCTGGAGGAGAACGGAGAGAGGCGATTGATTCAAACGGTCAGGGGAGCCGGATACGTCTTGAAGGGAGACAGCTAGGCATGTCCATCCGGCTAAGGCTGACGCTATGGTACTCGGGATTGCTGGCCGTTGCGCTGATCGCTTTCGGTTTGATCATTTACAATATTATTTATCATAATACGATCAATGAACTGCGCGACAGGCTTGTGCAGATTGCGAACAGGGTCGAGGCCTCCGGGTCGGGCTTCACGAAAGAGTTCAACCTGAACTCTTCGGCGCCGGGTTTCGACGCGAGTCTTGTCGGCATTCAATTGGTCGATTATACGGGCCGGAGAGCCGGGATCGTGGCAGGGAAATCCTCGAACATCATGCGCTCCAATCTGACCTTTCCTTATCCCGACCAGGAGCAGGTTCGAAGAGGATTCGTGACGAAGCAGGTCGAGGATACTCCATTTTACATTTATGAGCAGCCGATTACGATCAAGGGAACGGATACGGTCATCGGCCTGTTGCAGGTCGGTTCTCTCGTGCGGAGCGAATACGCGCTGTTTGCCCAATTGAGATCGATCCTGTGGATTGCCGGTTCCCTGGGTTTGATCGCCGCTTTTCTGCTGGGCATGTTTCTTTCCCGCAAGGCGTTAATGCCGATCAATCGGGTGACGGAGGCAGCGGAGCGGATTCGGAGCGGCTCGGAGCTGAGCCTGAGAATTCCGCGGGAGAAGCCGAACGACGAGATCGGGCGCTTGACCGATACGCTGAACGCGATGCTCTCCGGAGTCGAACGGGCGTATAACCATTTGGAGGATTTGAATGCGGTCCAGAGACGCTTCGTGTCCGACGCTTCGCATGAGCTGCGAACTCCGCTGACGACCATTCGCGGCAACGTGGATTTGCTGGAGAAAATATGGCTGAGCAGCGAGCGAGGGTCGGAGGAGTCGAGCGATGGCCGAGAGATGTCTCCCGTAACGAATGCGCTTACCGATGCCGACAAGCGGGCGATGTCGCTTGAATCGATAAGGGATATCGCCGACGAAGCGCGCAGAATGAGCGGACTTGTGAACGATCTGCTCTCGCTTGCAAGAGCCGACTCCGGCTACGCGATGGATATGGAGAACGTCGCGCTCGGTCCGCTTACGGAGGAAGCCGCGCGCAGGGCGGCGTTTCTGCCTCGGCACGCGGAATGGATCGTTGGCCCGCTGGAGGCTCTTCAGGGCGTAGAGGTGAAGGGGAATCGGGATTACTTGCTCCAGCTCTTGTTCATTCTTATCGAGAACGGCTTCAAATACACGCCGTCGGGAGCCGTTCGCTTGTCGGCGGCACGGAAGGAGGAATATGTCGGGCTTTCCGTGTCTGACAGCGGGATCGGAATCAGCGCGGAGGAAGTGCCGCATATTTTCGAACGCTTTTACCGCGTGGACGTCTCTCGCGGCGAGACTTTGGGAACCGGTCTTGGTCTATCGATCGCGAAATGGATTGCCGATATGCATCAGGCCCGGTTCGAGGTGATGTCGCAGCCGGGCGAGGGGAGCATCTTTACGCTCTGGCTTCCGGTCGTTAAGGAGACGAGGAGCATGAAGCCCGACTGATATCCGATACGCGGCAGCCCCGTACCCCAGTGCGGGGCTGTCGGCATTTTCCATCGCTGGCCCTGCCTTTCCCCTGCTTCATGAATAGGCTATAATGAAGAGTAGAGTCGGAACGCCCACGGACTCCGAGCTGGCCATCGTTGCACTAAGGGCGAGAAAGCAGGCGCAGGCAATGCAAGTCGTGAAAATATCGCCAAGAGGTTATTGCTACGGCGTGGTTGATGCTATGGTTCTAGCGCTACAGACCGCTCGAAGTCAGAACCTCCCCCGGCCGATCTATATATTGGGAATGATTGTTCATAATAGTCATGTCACGGAAGCTTTTAAAGAAGAGGGAATTATTACGCTGGACGGCAACGACCGCCTGGAAATTCTGGAGCAAGTCGACAAAGGAACGGTGATTTTCACCGCCCACGGCGTTTCCCCGGAGGTCCGCAACCGCGCGAAGGAAAAAGGATTGACCGTCGTCGATGCGACCTGCCCGGATGTGACCAAAACGCATGATCTGATTCAGCAGAAGGTCGGAGAAGGCTATGAAGTCATCTATATCGGGAAGAAAAATCACCCCGAGCCGGAAGGCGCAATCGGCATAGCCCCGGGGCATGTTCACTTGATTGAGCGAGAAGAGGACATCGAGAAGCTGCATCTGACTACCGAGCGTCTCATTATTACGAATCAGACGACGATGTCGCAATGGGATATCAAGCACTTGATGGAGCAGCTGCAGACCCGATTCCCAACCGCCGAAATCCATAATGAAATCTGCTTGGCAACCCAAGTGCGGCAGGAAGCGGTGGCAGGCCAGGCGGGAGAAGCGCAGCTCTGCATTGTCGTTGGCGATCCGCGCAGCAACAATTCGAATCGGCTGGCGCAAGTATCCCAAGAAATCGCGGGCGTTCCCGCTTATCGGGTCGCGGATGTCTCGGAGATTAAACAGGAGTGGCTGCAAGGTCTGGAGCGGGTGGCCGTTACGTCGGGAGCTTCGACGCCTACGGCTCTGACCAAGGAGGTTATCGCCTATGTGGAGCAGTTCGATTCGGCGGACCCTTCCACCTGGCCGATCGTTCGTACCGTGAATCCGAATAAGCTGCTGCCCAACGTCAAGATCAAGACGGCCGAAGCGAATTAATCGCTCGGCTGTCCGGGTATCGGGGCCATGAGCAGAGGGGGGACATCTTATGCATCGGCTGCAACTGCTGCGGCGTTGGTTGAAATACAAATATATGCTGCTGCTGCGGGCCAAGGGCGGCGCATCGATGGTTGCCATGGGATTCGCTGTCGGAGTTGCCGTCGAGATGTTCACGCTGCCGACGCTCGGCTTCGCCTTCGTGCTGATTTTCCCGCTATGCTACATGCTGAGGGGGAATTTGCCCGCGGCCTTGATCGGCTTCGTCGTCGGCAAAGTTATCTATATTCCCATGATGTACCCGAACTCGAAAGTCGGCGGCTGGATTCTGCCCAAGCATCTGAGCATTCATCTGTCGATCTTTCCGGAGTGGATGAACCATTTGTTGCTAACGAACCTGAAGCTGATCGTCGGCGGCATGGTCGATGGCGCGATTCTCGGCATGCTGTGTTACTTCCCGATTCGCTACAGCCTGGAAGCCTACAAGGCGAAGCGGAAGGACAGGAAAAAGCAGAGCCGCCTGAGAATGGAAGCGAAGGCGCTGATAGAATAGGAACACGACATCGTTGTCTCCAGCTCGTACAAGCAGTCTTCTGTCTTGCCCCTCAAGTGAGATGCGGGGTTGACAGAGGACTTTTTTTCTTCTATATTTACTTTAGTGCTTAAAAGCGTATAAGCGTCGAAGCGTATAAGCGTTAATATATCTCAGGAGCGTGATCGCCATGATCGTTATTACTTCCCCGCATATTGAAGAAGAGCGGATTGCCGAGATTGTCCGCCATATTGAACAAACAGGGGTGCAGGCTCACGTGTCGCGCGGCACGGATCGCACCGTTATCGGCATTATCGGCAAAGCCGAACCTTCTCTGGCGGAGCACATCCGTTCGATGAAGGGCGTAGAGAACGTGATTAAAATTTCGAAATCCTACAAGCTGGCGAGCCGGGACTTTCATCCGGACGATACGATTATCGAGATAAAGGGCGTTAAGATCGGCGGGGACAATCTTGTCGTCATGGGCGGCCCTTGCGCGGTAGAGACGCCGGAGCAGATCGACGAAATCGCTCGCTTGGTGAAATCGGCCGGAGGCCAGGTGCTTCGGGGCGGCGCGTTCAAGCCTCGTACAGGACCCTACAGCTTTCAAGGCATCGGGATCGAAGGGCTCAAGTGGATGAAGGATGCGGGCGAGAAATACGGCTTGATCACCATTACAGAAGTTATGGCTCCCGAATTCGTCGACGTATGCGCCGAATATGCGGATATTATGCAGGTGGGAACCCGCAACATGCAGAACTTCGATCTTCTCCGCAAGCTGGGGACCATTCAAAATCCCGTGCTGCTCAAGCGCGGCTTCAGCTCCACCTATGACGAATGGTTGAATGCGGCGGAATACATTCTTGCGGGCGGGAACCCCAATGTCATGCTCTGCGAGCGGGGGATCCGCACGTTCGAGACGTATACCCGCAACACGTTTGATTTGACGGCCATCCCGGTTATCCAGCAGCTTTCGCATCTTCCGGTCATTGCCGACCCCAGCCATGCCACCGGCCGTCGCGAGCTTGTCGAGACGATGACGAAAGCCTCCGTTGCAGCCGGCGCCAACGGTCTGATCATCGAAATGCATACCGATCCGGACAATTCGGCGACGGGCGACGGGGTGCAATCGCTGTTCCCCGATCAATTCGCCAATCTGCTGAAGGAGCTGGAGCAGCT
Source organism: Cohnella boryungensis (assembly GCF_042651945.1). NCBI lineage: Bacteria > Bacillati > Bacillota > Bacilli > Caryophanales > Paenibacillaceae > Cohnella > Cohnella boryungensis. Next base: position 199,806 of record NZ_JBHSED010000035.1, read on the forward strand.
TGCTCCTCTTCTCGGGAAGAAGTTTGATACAGCCAAGGCTCCGGCAGAGGCCTTTGCGACCTGGAAGAAATAAATAAACAATAACAATCGACCGCTCCCGCGCAACGCCGGGCGGTCGATTTGCTGTTTCCATTGATCGACATTTGTTCGGAATTAGCTGGGAAAAACGGGAAGCTTCAGAAGATGAGGCGAGCGGGAATCGGCCGCTGTTCGGTTAAGAAAGCGAAGAGACGAGCAAGGGGGCGATGTCAGGTTTGGAAAGGGTAGGGACGAAAACGCATACATGGCCGATGCCGAAACCGAGACAATAAGCCTTTTGTGGTAGGTATCTATCGGTTCACCGCCCAAATAAAGTTTGAACAATTATTGAAGTTGTAAGAATTGCTAACACAAGTACAAAAAATACCTTACATAAGTATTGACGCTCCAAAAGGAGAGTTTTATAATAACTTCATAAGTTCGGGGAAAAATTGAACATTCGATCGGTTTTATGAACTTAATGTTCGGAAATAGGGAGGAAAAATCAAATGTCAGTTCAACAAGTATTGGATCTAATCAAGGAAAAGAGCATTGAATTCGTGGATTTCCGTTTCGTCGATCTTGCAGGCCGTGGTCACCACATTTCTCTGCCGTCTACGGAAGTGGATGCAGAAACCTTCGTTAACGGTGTTGCATTCGACGGCTCCTCCATTACGGGCTTCCGCGGCATCGAAGAATCCGATATGGTCATGATGCCTGATACGGAATCGGTTTATGTGGATCCTTTCACGGCTCATCCGACATTGATCATTATTTGTAACATTCATACGCCAGACGGCGAACGCTACGAGCGCGACCCGCGTTCTATCGCTCATAAAGCCGAAGAGTTTTTGCAAAAATCCGGCGTAGGCACGACAGCGTTTTTCGCTCCGGAATCCGAATTTTTCATTTTCGACGATGTTCGCTATGAGTCCTCGATGAATTCTTCCTCCTACTTCGTCGATTCCGAAGAAGCGGCTTGGAACACGAACCGCAAGGAAGAAGGCGGCAACCTTGGCTTCAAGATCGGCGTGAAGGGCGGATACGTGCCTGTTGCTCCGGTTGACTCCCAGCAAGATATCCGCAGCGAAATGGTTCGTTTGATGCAAGAAGCAGGCCTACGCGTCGAGCGCCATCACCACGAAGTGGCTACGGCGGGCCAAGCGGAGATCAACTTCCGTTTCGATACCCTTACGACAACTGCCGACAACCTGATGAAGTACAAATATATCGTGCACAATGTAGCTCGCCAATACGGCAAGGTCGCAACGTTCATGCCTAAGCCGCTCTTCGGAGACAACGGCAGCGGGATGCACGTTCACCAATCGATCTTCAACGACGGCAATCCGCTGTTCTATGAAAAAGGCAAATACGCGAACCTCAGCGATATGGCCCTGAACTATATCGGCGGTATCCTTTACCATGCGCCTGCCTTGATCGCTCTGACGAACCCGTCGACGAACTCGTTCAAGCGTCTCGTTCCAGGCTACGAAGCTCCGGTTAACTTGGTATATTCCAAGGGCAACCGTTCCGCAGCGGTTCGGATTCCGGTTGCGGCCGTTACGCCTAAGGGCTGCCGCATCGAGTTCCGTACGCCGGATTCCACGGCTAACCCGTACCTGTCGTTCGCAGCGATGCTGATGGCCGGTCTGGACGGCATCAAGCGCAAGATCGATCCGAACGCGCTCGGCTATGGTCCGTTCGACACGAACATTTACGAGCTTTCCGACGAGCAGAAGAAAGAAATCCGCAGCGTTCCAGGCACACTGGACGAAGCGCTGGACGCTCTCGAAGCGGACAACGATTTCTTGATTGAAGGCGGCGTATTCACGAAGGAGTTCATCGAGAACTACGTCAGCGTGAAGCGCGCAGAAGCGAAAGCCGTATCGATCCGCGTTCACCCGCACGAATACAGCCTTTACTTCGACTGCTAATTGCGGCTCTTATACAAAATGGAAGCGGCCTTCCTCCTTCGGGAGGGGCTGCTTTTTCATTTTATGATTGAGGAAAAGACGAAAGTTAAATGAAGGAAGACACAAATTTGTTCGGAAATGCGTGAAAATCGACCAAACAATCAGCGGATAATGGTTGCTCTGGAGTGTAAAGCTTTGATATGATAAGCCTATTATGAATTTAAGGTGGGGACGAGATGGCTAACCGCGCTTATAACTTTAACGCCGGCCCTGCGGCATTGCCGCTGGAAGTACTGGAGAAGGCCCAAAAGCAATTCGTCGAATTCGAGAACAGCGGAATGTCGTTGATGGAGATGTCGCACCGCGGCGCGATTTACGAGAAGGTGCACTACGACACCGAGAAGCTGCTGAGAGAGCTGCTCTCCATACCGGAGGGGTACAAGGTCTTGTTCGTGCAAGGCGGCGCAAGCACGCAATTCGCAATGGTGCCGTTGAACCTGCTACGCCCGGAAACAACGGCTGCTTATGTCGCTACGGGCAGCTGGGCCACGAAGGCGATTCAGGAGGCCAAGCTTTTCGGCGATACGACCATCGCGGCTTCCTCGGAGGCCGATGCCTATAATCGCATCCCTTCGATCAGCGAATTGAACATCCCCGAGAATGCGGCCTATGTCCATCTGACGTCCAACGAGACGATTGAAGGCACGCAGTGGGCGGAATATCCGGATACAGGAAGCATTCCTCTCGTAGGGGACTTGTCCAGCGATATCCTTTGCCAGCCTGTCGATGTGTCGAAGTTCGGCGTAATCTACGCCGGCGCGCAAAAAAACCTCGGCCCCTCGGGTGTAACCTTAGTTATCATTCGCGAGGATCTGATTGCCAAGCCGTCGCTGACCGTGCCGACTATGCTTCGCTACGACACTCATGCGAAGGTGGATTCGCTCTATAACACGCCGCCTACATTTGGAATCTACATGGTCGGCGAAGTGCTGAAATGGCTGAAGGAGCAAGGCGGAGCTGCCGGCATGGAGAAGCGCAACCGCGAGAAAGCCGCTCTCTTGTACGACCTGATCGACGGAAGCGGAGGCTTCTACAGAGGCTTCGCGGATAAGGGAAGCCGTTCGCTCATGAACGCAACCTTCCGCCTGGCCACCGAGGAATTGGAGAAGCAATTCGTCAAGGAATCGGAAGCTCAAGGGTTCGTGGGGCTTAAAGGTCATCGCAGCGTTGGCGGACTTCGCGCTTCGATCTATAATGCCGTACCATTGGATAGCATTCGCGCCTTGACCGATTTTATGCGCGACTTCCAAAGCCGGAACGGCTAAGCCGGTTAGACCTGCATGGAGAAAATAGCGGCTCTCAGCCGCTATTTTCAATTTGTACGAAGAAGGAGGAGGGTCCTGTTGTCGTTTCATATCGTGCTCGTCAATCCGGAAATTCCCGCGAATACGGGCAATATCGCCAGAACCTGCGCCGCTACCGGAACCCATCTTCATCTTGTTCGCCCCCTGGGCTTCTCTACGGACGACAAGGTGTTGAAGCGGGCCGGATTGGATTATTGGCATTCCGTGAACATCACTTACTACGATTCCTTCGATGAGGTCAAGGCTGCCCATCCGGAGGGGCGTTTTTTTTGCGCGAGCACCCGGGTATCCAAATGCTACACCGATTATGCTTTTCGCGACGGAGACTTTTTCGTATTCGGCCGCGAGACGAAAGGATTGCCTCAGGACATCTTGGACGCGCATGAGGAGACGGGCATGCGGATTCCCATGACGGACAAGGTGCGTTCTTTGAATTTGGCAAATTCGGCGGCGATTGTAGTCTATGAGGCGCTGCGGCAAAATGGGTTTCCGTTGAGTTAGCCGCCCTAATTCGACATAACTTTCGCACATTCGAGTTTATATGTCGAAAATTGCACAATTCTAAGCAAATTTTGATAAAGGAAGGGAATTCTGTTTCGTTATAGAACGGTATAGAGTGGCTAAAGGTTTCGTGATAACTAGCTAGAATAGCGTATGAATGGAGGAACTGCATTGAAACCTGCAGGCGTAGTTCGTAAAGTGGACCAATTAGGAAGAATTGTTCTTCCGAAATCGTTGCGCAAACGATATCAGATGAATGAAGGGGACCCCGTAGAGATATTGGTTCAAGGCGATCATATCATATTGGAACGTTATCGGCCCCGCTGCGTGTTTTGTTCTTCGATGGAAGGCGTCGGAGAATTCAAGGAGCGCTATGTATGCGCTGCTTGCGTGAAGGATATGCATGGGCTGTAAACATAACCGGCACGAAAAAAACGCTCCCTTACGGGGGCGTTTTTTTGTTCAACTATCAGAAAGTATAAGATGCAGACCTTCTTTATACTTATCTCAGCAAACAAAACAGACAGAAGCCGGAGTCCCGCAAGGTCTCCGGCTTCTATCTGTCTGCGGGCGATTAAAGCCCTTTCGTTTTATCGTCGTTATAAGAAGCTGTCAAGATGGATCCAACGAACAAAACGAGAACAAGGATGACGATCCAGAAAGTATTGGACATCCCGAAAATCAAAAATTCCTCGGCTTTGGCAGCGGTTGCCGCAAGAAACATACTCCACACCTCCGGTTGACTATCCTTTATTATACCCAACCCTCGTAAAAAAGAAAATGCAAAATGTTGTGAACAATGCGGGCAGACCGCGCAGGTTAGGCTGCTCGCAAGCTTTGCGGCCGGAGAATAAGACTTTCTTGTCCCGCCCGTTTAATCGGATGGGTTGGCCTACTCGACGCCAGGCATATGTATGAACTATGGCCTACAACGCAAGGGAGGGAATCGCCGTGAGTTCAATCATTAATTGGATGGGCGGATGGCCTAAGGAGGGCTTGGTTTCCGCGTCGGATTGGGAGGAGCGCGTCGAGGAAGCGGCTGCCCGTGCGGCAACGAAGCGAACGGGAGAGACGGATACGGACTCTTCTCCATCGCCTTGCGGGGATCTCAAGCTCAGGGAGCAATTGGCGAAAGGCATGCTGCATTCGAAAACCGGAGGCCATGCCGGCCGAATCCGGATGACGAACGGCGCGGACGGGGCGCTGGCTTGGTTGGTGGACAATGTGCTAAAGCCCGGAGACACGGTGCTGACCGAGCGCTTGACCTCGCGAACGGCGATACAGGCGTTCCGTAAAGCCGGCGTGAGAACGGAAGCGGTAGAGGGGGACCGAAGGGGAATGGACCCGGAGGCGTTAACGACCGCTCTGTTCCAGCATCGGCCGAAGATGGTGTATGCGGCGCCCTCCTGCACCGATCCTGAAGGCGGAAGCTGGAGCGCCGAGCAGAAGTCGGCTGTTCGTCTGCGCTGCAAAGAGGCGGGAGTGCTGCTCGTTACAGACGATCGACAAGAGGCGCTGCTCTATGCGGAGGAGGGGGCGAAGCGGCTGGAGAAGCCCCAGGAGCAAGGCCATCTGTCAATCGGCCAGCTGCCTCCGGGTCTGATCGCAGGCCTACGCATTGGCTGGATTGCGGGCACCGCGGAGGCGATTCAGTCGCAAACGGAGGCTTCGCTTTACCGATCGCGCCAAGGGATATGGGCGAACGCAGTCGAGCAGAAGGCGCTGTCTCGCCTCATCGAGGAGCAGCCCCTTGAGCCGCTGTTCGAGCTGCTGCGGGCGCAATGCCGCGAACGCAAGAAGCTCATGACGGAGCAGCTTGTCCGCAAGGGAATTCCCGACCTGCTCTGGACGGAGCCGAAGGGCGGCTTGCACCTGTGGCTGACGTTGCCGTCGGGACTTGACGGCGAAGCTTTGCTGCGGGGAGCGTGGCTGAAGGGCGTCATCTTCCAGCCGGGAGCTCCTTATTATACGAAGGATCCCCGCGAGAATACGCTGCGAATCACCCATGCCTTCGCGGACGAAAGACAAATCAGGCAAGGGGTGTCCCGACTTGCCGAGAGCATCGAGGAGTTCACGGGACGATACTCGCGGCATTAACGGAGGGGCCCGACCGCATACAGTCGTTGCTCCTTCGCGACTACCTCCCGTTGCAGCAGCCGTTCACCGGGATCGTTCAGGCAAACGCCGCTCTTGACGTCGAATGTCCAAAAGTGCAGCGGACAAAAGAAAACATCGTTCATTGGCCGGATTTCTCCCCCGGCGTGGGGGCAGACGGCCAGAAGCAGCCGATATCCGCCATCGGAAGTCCGGACAAGCCAATAAGGCGTATGCTCAAGCATGACCTCCGCCGGAAATTCCGTAAATGCGTCCAGCCGGCCGATCTCGATGGCGTCGTTCCTGTCGTGTACCATAGCCTTCATCCCTCCTGGCGCTCGTCATTCGGCACAGCGTATTGATGCGCCCATGGATACTGCGCAGCCCACGTCCGGGTAACCTCCGCATATTGGCCAAGTGCGGCTTCTCCGGCAGGCGTCAGCTCGTAGACGCCTTTGGCGATTCGCCTGAACCAGCCATAATGATCCTGGCGCAGCAACAGCGCCGGATTGGGGCATTGCGTCCAGTCCCGGATTTGGCGGGGCGCTGAAGGGCCATGACAGGCGAGCGCCAGGGCGCATTGGATCGCCCGTTCGCGGTAGGCGGTAATCAGCTTGCGCTTCGTGCTGCCGCCGACATTGTAATCGCCGCTGCGGCCATTGAATTCCTTGAGCAGCTTGGCTGCTTTGGCTTTGCTGCGCCTCTTCGGAGCGGCGATCCCATAAGGCTGAATGGCATCCGCAACGGCTCCGGTTCCAGTTCCGGACCCGAAGCCCGTATTACGCTGATCCGGGATAGCAGGCTCGCACCACACCTCGATCGCGGGAGCCTTCGTCCGATAGAACGTAACGGTCAGGAAGCCGAGGCCCAGTCTTTTGCACAGATGAGTGATATCGGAGAAGCGCTGGTTATGCGCCCCTTTTTTCGTTCGATTGCGTTCTACGGCCAGCCATACCGCGGCTCCGGTTTTTTGCCGGTCAATGCCTTGCAGCAGCAAGGGCAGGGTGAACGTTTTTTTCATCTCCGCGATGACCGGCTCGGCGAGGTCGGCGCGATAGGCGACGAGATCGCATCCCCGGACTTCGGCCTTGACTTCATACCCCCGCGAGGCGAAGAAGCCTTTGACCGGCGGGTATAACTCGGTTTCCAGCTTGACGGCCACTGCGTCCCCCTCCTTGATTTTGAACCGCAGGCAAACAGATTATCGCCATTATAGCATACTGCCGCAAGGCGATTTGCTCTGTGTAAGAGGAATGTCAGGTCAAATTCGTCCGTCTTCCCGCATAAGATGTTATTACGCCAGATTCACAGTAGAGAAAGTTGCGAGGAGGAAGCGGCATGGACATCTTCAGCCGGATCTCAGAATATCGGGCCGAGAGTGAGAAGCTTAATTGGTCGGGAACCTTTCGGGATTATATCGACTTACTTCGCCGCGATCGTTCTCCGGCGATGACCGCTCATGCCCGGGTTTACGATATGATCGTTTCCCATGGAGTGGAGGAAGCGGGCGGAACGAAAAAATACAATTTTTTCAATTCCGAGATTTTCGGGCTGGACCAGACGATGGAGAAGCTGGTGGAGGAGTATTTTCATTCGGCAGCCAGACGGCTGGATGTGCGTAAAAGAATATTGCTTCTGATGGGACCGGTCAGCGGGGGCAAATCAACCATCGTGACGCTGCTCAAGAAAGGACTGGAGCAGTATTCCCGGACGTCCAGAGGGGCTGTGTATGCCATTAAGGGCTGTCCCATGCAGGAGGATCCGCTGCATCTCATTCCGAGCGAGCTTCGGGCCGAGGTGGAAAGGGAGCTCAAAGTAAGGATCGAGGGCGATCTATGTCCGTCGTGCCAAATGCGCTTGCGCACGGAATTCGACAACGATATCGAACAGGTGCCGATCGAGCGGGTGCTGATCTCGGAGAAAAATCGCGTCGGCATCGGCACATTCAGCCCGTCGGACCCGAAATCGCAGGATATCGCCGATCTGACGGGAAGCATCGACTTCTCGACGATTACCGAATACGGCTCGGAATCCGATCCGCGCGCCTACCGTTTCGACGGAGAATTGAACAAGGCGAATCGCGGCTTGATGGAGTTTCAGGAAATGCTCAAGTGCGACGAGAAATTTCTATGGAACCTGCTTTCCTTGACGCAGGAGGGCAACTTCAAGGCGGGACGATTCGCGCTGATCAGCGCGGACGAGATGATCGTGGCGCATACGAACGAATCGGAGTATAAGGCATTCATCGCCAACAAGAAAAACGAAGCGCTCCAGTCGCGAATGATCGTCATGCCGATTCCTTACAATCTGAAGGTGTCCGAGGAAGAGAAGATTTACACGAAGCTGATCGGGCAGTCCGATATGAATCATATTCACATTGCCCCGCACGCGCTGAGAGCGGCGGCCATCTTCTCCATCATGACCCGGTTGAAGGAATCGAAGAAGCAAGGGATGGACCTGATCAAAAAAATGCGCATGTACGACGGCGAAGAGGTAGAGGGCTATAAGGAAACGGATCTGAAGGAAATGCAAAACGAGTTCGTCGAGGAAGGCATGTCGGGCATTGACCCGCGCTATGTGATCAACCGGATATCCAGCGCCCTGATCAAGCACGATCTGCCCTGCATCAATGCGCTGGACGTCTTGCGCGCGCTGAAGGACGGACTGGACCAGCATCCGTCGATCACGAAGGAGGAGCGGGAGAAGTACTTGAACTATATCTCTGTCGCCCGCAAGGAATACGACAATCTGGCCAAGAAGGAAATTCAGAAGGCGTTCGTCTACTCCTTCGAGGAATCGGCGCGTACGCTGTTCGAGAACTATCTGGACAATATCGAAGCCTACTGCAACTGGTCGAAAATCAAAGATCCGCTCACGGGAGAAGAGATGGACCCGGACGAGCGGCTTATGCGTTCGATCGAGGAGCAGATCGGCGTATCGGAGAACGCGAAGAAGGCCTTCCGCGAGGAAATCTTAATTCGTATCTCGGCCTATTCCCGCAAAGGCAAAAAGTTTGACTACAGCATGCACGACCGTCTTCGGGAAGCGATCGAAAAGAAGCTGTTCACGGATCTGAAGGATATCGTTAAGATTACGACCTCGACGAAGACGCCGGACGAGAGCCAGCTGAAGCGAATCAACGAAGTGACGAAACGCCTGATCGACGAGCACCAGTATTGTCCTCTTTGCGCGAACGAGCTGCTCCGATACGTTGGCAGCCTGCTAAATCGATAGCACAAGCGCAGCCGCGAATGAAGCAGGAAGCCATTGCAAAAGCACCCTCGCGGGTGCTTTTTCATGTCATGACTTATCTATGCGCGATTTGGACGACTGGGATAAAACGAGCTTCCGCCTCGCTTTATTTTCCGCTTCGGAGCTGTCTGGATAGCTTGTTCAGCAAAGTGCCGTTAGCGTCCTGACTCAAATCCCAGACCATCGCTCCTCCCAGCCCTTGGGATTTGATGTAGCCGGCCTTGTAGGCAATCGATTCGGGGTCCTCGCAAGCAATGAACGTTCCCGTTGACCGGCGATAGAGCCAAGGAGTCTTTGCGGTGTCGCTCCAATAGCGGACGAAGCCGTTGCCGTTGATCCAGCCGCTGTTCTCCAGCTCGGAATAACCGTGAACGCCGCTTCCGACGGCTCCCCGGGAAGCGCCTTGGCAGAGCTGATCGAAGCCGTTGGCGGTTGCGGCGCAGCCGTCCCAGCCTCGGCCGTAGAACGGTATGCCGACGACCAGCTTCCTGGCGGGAACTCCGGCCTGGCGATACAGACTCATAGTGCTGCTTACGCTTGAGGCAGAGCTGCCCGAATCGGGATACAATGGAGCAAGATGATTGCTGCGGCTGTCCCAGCTTCCGCTGTAATCGTAGGTCATGAGGTTCACCCAGTCCACGATCGCGCCGACCTTGTCCATCTCGGTATTGCGGACATAGCCGGAAAAGGCGGCGGAGGCAATCGTAAGCAGGTAGGTTCGCTTGTCTTGTGCCTGGGCCTCGTCGAGCTTGCTTCTGAGCGTCTGGAGAAGCAGCGTGAAGTTAATCTTGTCTTCGGGGCGTGCGGAATTCGCTGGCAATCCGCCCGACACCGGGTATTCCCAGTCCAGGTCCGCGCCGTCGAAGCCGTAATCGCGAATAAACCGAACGACGCTGTCCGCGAAGCGAATCCGGGAGGCATTCGTCAAGGCGATGTCGGAGAAGGAGCCGGAATCGTACCACCCGCCTATGCTGATCAGCGTTCGCAACTCGGGGTTCGCTTCTTTCAGCCGCGCCAGCTCGTTGAAGGCGCTGCGATCCGTCTGCGGGTCGCTTAAGGCGATTTTCCCGTCCGCGATGCCGGCAAAGGCATAGTTGAGGTGCGTAATTTCGGAGCCGGCGAATTGCGAAGCTTTGATTCCCTGATAGGCGGCCCACGAAGGATAGTAGGCGACGATGCGGAAGCGCGGCTCGTCAGGCGAGCCGGCGGAGGCTCCGCTTGTGAGGACAACCGCAGCATTCTCGGAATGCCAGGCCAAGCCTAAGCCCAGCATGGACGCAAGGGACCGCACCGGCAGGAATAGAGCTGAGCCCTTCAATACGGCCGGAGCGCTTATCGACATCGACCGTCCGTTCAGCAGAACCGCTTTTTCATTAAGCTTCATCTCGATCGTCAACCCGGTTTTGAACAGCTTAATAGAGCCGGCGCTTATCCATTGGATCTGGATTCCCATCGCTTGCAGGAACGGCCTCGCTTGTACGTAGATAGAGCCGTTAAGAAGATAGGGACCGCTCGTAAAATCAATGCTTCTATTATTGTATGTAACTTTAATCTCGCTGCTCGCATGAAGGACGGGCATGGGGTGAAGGAGAAAGCCGAGAACGGCAAATCCCAGCAGGATGCGATAGATGATAGGCTGCTTTAGCAATAGTAGAGTCCTCCTCCGGCAGCGATAGGCTGCATCTCTCTATTCTCCGGAAGGGGATAATTCTCGTAAAGGCTAACATATTGGATATCGGAGCAAAATTAGGCAGGAGCCTGCTTCTTTTATCCCATTGCTCTAAGGACTAAGAATGACATTTCTTTTGAAGAGAGCACAATTAAATTCAAATATATAATTAATTTTAACTATTTTTTTGATAGAATATAGCTAGACGTTATTCAAGACTTTTGTCGGAGGGACATAATGCTATTTATCAAGTTTATAACCGCTTCGACATTCGAATTTATTTCCTTCTTTGTTTTTGCGATGGTACTATTCAGATTTAACGTCAGGGAATATTTGACTAAGTTCTTCATTGCATCCATCCTGTTCTCAATGGTTTCCAATACATTGCAATTGGAATCTCTTCAGCAAATTTCCCCGTTGATAAATCTGTTCATGTTTGTGTTTTTGATTACCATTATTCTTAGAGTTCTGCTGTTCCATTCGATTATTATGGTTGTCATTACCTTTGTGGTCTTCTCGCTCGTTCAATGGCTGCTGCTCTCCATCTATCTGAAGCTGGACGTTTTTGCCGAAGTGCTTCCCTATACGGATAATGCATTTGTGGTCCAATATTCCACGGCGGTTGTTTTGGGAATTATTTCTTTGTTTATTTACAAGACGAATGGCGGCTTCAGTTACATTGAAGGCAGCAGTCGGGTTTACAAAAGAAATATGAAAGGCAATAAATTATTTTATCTATTCCTTTTTTTGGCTATGTTGACGATAATATTAGTTAATGGTTTCTACTTGGCCTCCATCAACCTGCCCTATTATATCTACATAGTAGCCGTAACGATTATCATAATCCTAGTATTGTTGATTTATTATTCCATTCGAAAGGATGGAGCCAATGATTAACAAAGTATCCTATAGTCTTGCAAGCTATATTAAGAGAGAAGTTCCCGAGAATACGCCCAGCATCGCCGTGATGAGCTACGCTCTTTACATTATTGTTCATTCTCTTATGACAATAAGCCTAATCTTGATTTTTTCGCTATTATTCGATAGCTTCCTTGCAACTTTGACCGCATTGCTTTATTTTATGGCTTTGCGAATTTTTGCCGGGGGCTATCATTTGCATAACTCATGGTTATGCACTATCCTTACCGTTATAGTCGTTTGCGGTTCTCCCTTTGTTCAGGTTAACGATACAATGCTGATTGCGATCAATCTGGTTAACACTCTATTAGTTGCGATCTATGCGCCGCGAAACTTTAAAGGCTATGCAAGGATCCCGGAGCGGTACTATCCGTTGATGAAGATCATTGCGCTGCTGATTGTCATGAGCAACTTCTATTGGACAAATCCGGTATTCACCTTGGTTTCTTTGTGTCATTCCTTGTTTTTAATTCCAAAACAGAGCGGAGGTACGAAAGAATGAAGAAGAAGGTGCTAAGCGCAGTTGCCAAAGGACTTGCCTTGTTTGCTGTATTATTTGTCAGTACGGCTTGCGTATGGCTCTTCCACAGGCCGGAGATCCCTGAAGAATTGAAGTCCTAGAGACACCAAGGAGGTGGCGATGAATGCCTAACCAAATTCGCTTGCTGGATCGCGAAGGGAATCCATGTACGGTAAATATCGAGGATTTGATTGCGATTAAACCAACGGCGGATGGTCCGGAGTTCTACACGAAGGACGACATGTATTTGTATCCCACAACGCTTGAGGAACTGCTGATCTTGTTTAAGGATATGGGCTTTGAACGGCTGGATCGCACGAACATCGTCAATCTGAATCACGTCAAGGCTTTTGATCCGAAAGCGCGAAAGGTTTATTTTGAAGAGCCTTGGACTAAAGAAAGCAAGTTTGCTACGGTTTCGGAAGCGAATGTGAGCAAGGTTCAGCATTTGGCAAAGGAAGAGTCGGCAAAGTACAAGGTTTTTTCGAGACCCTCCATCTTCTGGAAAAAGTAAACTTCATAGCCGGACGGAAACAGGAGCCAAGCCGCCGAGGTTTGGTTTTTTTTGTATGCGTAGGCATCGTCTCTGAAAGCTTGGTAGGGGAAACCGCAATCTGTGTAATGGTCGATTTCCGTGTTCGGTGCTACAATGGCTGACAGAGAGTTCGGTATTGCCAAGTTGACGAGGAGGATTCGACATGTCCATACAGCCCAAAGCGCTAAAAGTAGAGAAATCGATCTTGGGAGAAGGCCCGTTGTGGAATTCGCAGAATGGGCAATTGGTTTGGGTAGATATCGAAGGCAAGAAGGTACACGTGTACGAGCCTTCCACGGGCAAAGAAAACGCGATTTCGGTCGGACAAAGAATCGGAGCGATTGTCAAGGCCGACGACGGAAGAATGGTATGCGCGTTGGAAAACGGCTTCGCCTTTTTGGAGCTCGCCAGCGGACGATTGGAGCCGATCGTCGATCCGGAGGCCCATTTGCCCGGCAACCGCTTCAACGACGGGAAGGTCGACCCGGCAGGGCGTTTCTGGGCAGGTACGATGCCGATGGGAGAAGGAGGGCCGCTTGGTTCGCTATATCGGTTGGACGAAGACGGATCGGCGCATCGGATGGTCGGAGATATCGGGTGTTCTAACGGGCTTGGGTGGAGTCTTGACGCCAAGACCATGTACTATATCGATACCGGTACAGGGCGCATCGACCAATTCGATTACGACGCGGAAAGCGGCCACATCGGGAATCGCCGGATCGTAGCTGCTATCCAGAAGGAGCACGGGAACCCGGACGGCATGGCCGTCGACGCGGAAGGGAAGCTGTGGGTAGCCTGCTGGGGCGGTTACGGCATCAGCCGGATCGATCCCGCTACGGGGACGTTGCTGGAACGCTTGAATCTGCCGGTGTCTCAGGTTACCTCCTGCTGCTTCGGGGGAGAGAATCTGGACGAGCTGTACATTACGTCCGCAAGTGTGGGGCTCGATGAAGAACGCTTGCGCAAGGAGCCGCTTGCTGGAAGCTTGTTCGTCTGCAAGCCCGGCGTACAAGGATTGCCCTCGTACGAGTACAAAACAAAGAGAACTTAACGCTTAGGGTAAGTCGTTGCCCCTTTACGGAGCGGCGGCTTGTTTCTTATGAAGAGTTGACCCTTTGGGTAGCACTCTGTGAAGCAGGCAAGGTGCTATGGTCTTGTCGCATACAAGATTTAAAATAGAATTTACGTTCCCGGTCTTGACGGGAAGTCGCTTCTCCGGCAAAATGATGAAATTGAATTCATCAATTTCAGGGATGGTAGAACCTCATGAAACTGCTTAAGAGCTGGTACGCAATACTGGTGCTGGCGCTCCCGTCGTTATTCGCATTCGCAACCCAGACGCTTACCGGCACGATCAATCTGATTCTGGTCGGCGATCTTGGTTTTGTCGTCATCGCCGTGGTCGGCGTATCGAATATTATCATGTACAACGTGTTTGCGATCTTCTCGGGGATCGGCCATTCAGTCAATTATCTGGTTGCGCAAAATTTCGGAGCGGGCGAGATGCGCAAAGGGATGCAGAGGATGTATCTGGCGCTGCTTGTCAGTCTGGGAGTCGCGATCTTCATTGCGGCGGCCGGGTGGCTGGCAAGCGGGGCGGTGCTGAAGCTGACCGGCGGGTCGGCGGAGCTCGTCGCCACGGGCGGCGAGTATTTGGAATTGCGCTTCTACGCGATGGCGTTCGGGATCATCAGCTTCGCGTTTCACGGTTTCTTCCGCGGAGTGGGGGATACCCGCACCTCCATGATCGTGTCCATCGCGGCGAACGTGCTTATGGTCGGCTTGACTTACGGTCTGACGTACGGACATTGGGGACTGCCGGATATGGGCGTTATCGGAGCCGGCTATGCGTTGCTGATCGGCGAGGCGGTGCAGCTGGCGATCTGTCTGATCGTCTTCTGGGGACCAATGCATAAACGGTACCAGACGAGAAAGCTGCAAAGCCCGGATTGGAAGGAGCTTAAGCTGATTTCCCAGGAAAGCGGCAAGCTGGGACTGCAGGAATTCTCGATGAGCGTCTCGATGTACATCTTCACGATGTTCGTATTGACGCTCGGAGATTTGGCGGCCGCGGCGAACGAGGTGGCGCTCAGCGTCATGTCGTTCGGCTTCATGCCCGCATTCGCTTTCGGGTCGACGGCAACGATTCTGGTTGGGCAGGCAATCGGCGAACGAAGGCCGGACAGGGCGAAGAAGGCGGGAACGAACACCGCGATTCTCGGAGCGATTTTCCTCGTGCTTCTTGGAACCGTCGAGCTGATCTGGGCGGAGCCGATCGCGCGGCTGTACAGCGATGATCCGGGCGTGTACGAGCTGGCCGCGCATTTGATTCAGGTATCGGCATATTTACAAATATTCGACGGCTTCTACAATTTCTACGCGGGCGGCCTTCGGGGAATCGGGGACACGACCTTCCTGATGAGGGCTTCGTTCGTGCTGAGTCTATTCATGTTTGTTCCGCTGACCTATCTGTTCGTTATGGTGTTCGAATGGGGCAGCATGGGCGCCTGGCTCGCGCTCTATTCCTTCCTGGTGGCGTTGGGACTGGCCGTTATGATTCGGTATTACCGCACGGATTTTGCATCGGTCAGACTGAAAGCGGCTCATGACTGAGCAATCTCTCCCATATACAAATCGAACGAATTGAAGCTGTTCCGACGGAGTCTTCGCTGACCCGGGAACAGCTTCTTCGCATGCTTTCCTTTAGCCGTTGATAATCTCGCCGCCATTGAGATGAAGCACTTGACCGGCCATGTAGGATGAATCCTCGCTGGCGAGATAGACGTAAGCGGGCGCCAGCTCGTCTGGCTGCCCTGCGCGCTGCATCGGCGTGTCGGCTCCGAACTTGGCCACTTTCTGGGCATCGAAGGTGGACGGGATCAATGGCGTCCAGATCGGACCCGGAGCAACCGCATTGACGCGAATGCCTTGCCCGATCACGTTCTGCGAAAGAGCGCGCGTGAAGGAGACGATCGCGCCCTTGGTAGCCGAGTAGTCAAGCAAGGTGGGACTGCCGCGATAAGCGGTGATGGAGGCGGTGTTAATGATCGCCGAGCCGGATTGCAGATGAGGCATGGCGGCTTGGGTCAAATAAAACATGCCGAACACGTTCGTGCGGAAAGTCCGCTCCAGCTGTTCCGGCGTGATTTGCTCAAGCTTGTCCTGCGGGTGCTGCTCGGCGGCATTGTTGACGACCACGTCCAGCCGGCCCAGGTCTTGCACGGCTTGTCCGACCGCTTGCCGACAGAAGGCGGCATGGCCGATATCGCCTTTGATCAGAAGGCAACGCCGGCCTTCCGCTTCGACTTGCTTCTTCGTCTCCTGAGCGTCAATGTCCTCGTTCAAATACAGGACGGCGACATTCGCGCCTTCCTTGGCATAAGCAATTGCCACCGCGCGACCGATCCCGCTGTCTCCGCCTGTAATCATGGCGACTTTGCCTGTCAGCTTGCCGGCAGCCTTATAGACCGGAGATTCGGATGCAGGCAAAGGGGTCATCTGTTGCTCGATGCCCGGCTGTTGATTCTGATGCTGCGGCGGGAAGGAGGCGGGTCTTTCCGGCGCGGCCGAAGGGTTTGCTGAAGTCATTTGGTATCTCTCCTTTTGTGTAAGCGGCCAAGACGGCCGTTGCCGTTAGTGTTAGATTAAACCGCTTCATCCATCCTTACGCATGAAGAAGATTTTTCCACTGCTTATCGGGGTCAATGCTCTTCACAAAATGTCATAATGTGTCGATAAATGTCGTACTAAATCCAGCAGGAGTGTGTTCGGATGAAAAACAAATTCAGTGTTTCCCTGACGTCCAAGTTTATCGCGTTTCTGGCCTTGTGCTTGATTCTCGTGTTCGGAGTCATGGTTCAGGTGAATCTGAACAACTTGAAGGGGATCAGCATAAGCCGGGGCGAGGTCGAAGCGCTGAACTCCGGGGAGCAGTTCGGTCAAACTTTCGGCTCCAAGCTGAACGGCTTGAAGCAGGAGCTTGAGATGTTGTCCAGAGTTTTGCTTCAATCGAGTCAGACCGGATCACTGCCGCGCGACGAAGTGATCGGGCTGCTGAAGGATACGTTGGCGGCGAGTCCCGATATTCTGGGCGTCTATACGCTATGGGAGCCGAACGCGTTCGACGGCAAGGATAAGGAATGGGTCAGCCGCACGGCTCACGATGACGGCACGGGGCGTTTCATTCCCTATGTTGCGCGCAGCGGCGCGGATATCATCGTCGAACCGCTGAAAGGATACGACAAAGAGGGAGACGGAGATTACTACCAGATACCGAAAAAAACGAGGAAAATCGCAATTCTGGAGCCTTACGCCTATGAGGTCGGGAATCAGACGGTTCAGATAACATCGGTTGTGGTTCCGATCCTGGATGCCGATCAGCGGTTCAAGGGGATCGTTGGCATCGATTTTGCATTGGATTCGCTGCAGAAGGAGGCAACCGGGTACACGCCGCTGGGCGGCTATATCACAATGATCTCCCATCAGGGGAATTACCTGGCGAATCCGGCACAGCCGGAGCTGGTCGCGAAGCCCTATGCGGATAATGAAGAGAAGAAGGCGCTGTTCGCTAAGGTTGCGGCAGGGGAGGCGACCGAGGGCTATACTTCCGATCCTTCCGGCGGGACGGTGCTTCGGATGTTTCTTCCGATCCGATTAGCCGGCAGCGACGATGCGATGTACGCGGAAGCCGTCATTCCGGAGAAACAAATTATGGCGACATACAGGGAAGGCCGAAGCGAGATGCTATTGGTAAGCGCGCTCGGTTTGATAGTATTGGGGCTCGTAATCGCCGTCTTGACGCGAATTCTGATCATTCGCCGCTTGAAGATGCTGGCGACAAGCGTGAACCTTATGGCGGGCGGGGATCTGACGCAGAAGGTCGAGCTTCGGAGCAAGGATGAGCTTGGACAGCTGGGCGCCGACTTTAACCGGATGTCGGACGAGCTGCGCGGAATGTTCCATCTGGTCGGCGATCTCTCGATGTCCGTCGGGGCGACCTCCCAGCAATTGACGGCAAGCGCCGAGCAGACAAGTCTGGCTTCCGAGACGATCGCCCGTTCCATCGAGGAGGTCGCGGCCGGCTCCGACGCGCAAAATCGCCATACGCGGGAAACGGCCAACGCCTTGGCCGAGATATCGCTCGGCATTGAGCGGATCGCGAATTCGAGCTCGGCCGTGTCGGCCTCCGCTCAAGAGGTGCAATCGCAAACCGAGCTCGGCAACTCTCGAATCGCCGAAGCGGGAGAGCAAATGGCGCGTGTTAAAGACACGGTGGCCGAAACCGAACGAGTGATGGCCGAATTGCAAGAGCGCTCCCAGGAAATCGGCGGGATCGTGGCCATGATCTCGGAAATCAGCAGCCAGACGAATTTGCTCGCGCTGAACGCTGCCATTGAGGCGGCGAGGGCGGGGGAGCACGGTCGAGGCTTTGCCGTCGTGGCCTCGGAGGTGCGCAAGCTGGCAGATCAGACGCTCAAGGCCGCCGAGCAGGTGTCCGGCATGATTCATGCCGTTCAGCAGGATACCGTCCGGGCATCGGATCGAATGAGGCAGGGCGCGGTCGAGGTCGAGGCGGGAGAGCGGATCGTGCTCGATTGCGCGAAGCTGTTCAAGTCCGTCGGAGAAGAGATGCAGCGGGTCAACGGGGAGATCCAAGAGGTGTCGGCGACCTCCGAGCAGATGAATGCCGGCTCGCAGCAGGTGAGCGCTTCGATTGAGGAGCTGGCCCGGCTGGCGGGCGAAGCGTCCGACAGCTCCCAGAATGTCGCTTCGGCTTCGGAGGAGCAGCTCGCTTCGATGGAAGAGATCGCGTCTTCCGCCGCCGCGCTGAGCGCGATGGTTCAGGAGCTGCTGGAGAAGCTGTCCCGGTTCAAAATCTAACAGAGACCTACAAAGGGAGAAGCAGGCGGCCGAGACCCGGCCTGCTTCTCCCTTTTTACAACCCATCACCCTAGACGCTTCTTCTTGTCGTTTTTTTGCCGTCGCAGGTAAACAGCGTCTTTTTGTCGTCCACGAACGATTCCAGATGAACGGGTTTGCCCCATAGCTGCACGACATAGGGCAGCGTTCGTTCCACGTACTTCTGGTCGAGCTCGGTGCCTTCATATTGATGGGTCACGTACAGCTCGCCGCTTCTCTGGTAGTCCCCATCCGTCACTTCAAGGTACGGGAAACCGCCGTTTACGCGCGAGAAAACCATCTGGTCGCGGATATTTTCCCAGCCCTTGTCCGTCACCTTCCACTCCTGCCCCTTCTTCTCGAAAATGTACAGGTCCAGCTCCTCCGTCAGCTCCTTGGTCAAGTAGTTGCGCAGGAACGAGGCGTCGGAATCCAGCTCGCGAACCTCGAATATGTGCTCCTTGCCGAATCTTTTCTCGATATCCTCGAATATTTTCAAACCCAAATAGTAGGGGTTTAAGGAATGACGCGAAGGCTGGACGACCGCCGAATTCAGCTTGGCGTATTCAATCGTCTCCTCGCTGGTGAGCGGCAGCTCGCGCATGATCCGCTGATGCCAATAGGAAGCCCAGCCCTCGTTCATGATCTTGGTCTCGATCTGCGGCCAGAAGTACAGCATTTCCTCGCGGATAATACTTAGTACATCGCGTTGCCAGTCCTCCAGCACGGGGGAGAACTGTTGGATGAACCAGACGACGTCTTTCTCCGCATGTACGGGAAACCGCCTAGGCTCCGAAGCTTCCTTCGCTTCAAGCTTTTCTTTCTCCTGGGTCTCATAGCTCTCCAGCGCCCACAAGTCGTCATACGGAGAGGCTGGCCGATTGTCTCCCCGTTCCTTGGTTTTGTCGCGTTTGTGCAGCGAATCCTTGCTGTGCTTCTGATCCAAGCCGAATGGCTTATGGATGACGGGATCGACATGCTCCTGAATCGCAATGGCCGCGTCCAGGAACCGTTCGACCTCGGCGGCTCCATATTCAATCTCGTATTGACTGATCCGCTCGGCGGCGGCGGACATGCTCTCCACCATGTTGCGGTTGGAGGCCGAGAAGCGGGCGTTGTTCTTGAAGAAATCGCAGTGGGCGAGAACGTGGGCGACGATCAGCTTGTTCTGGATCAGAGAGTTGCCGTCCAGCAAGAACGCGTAGCAAGGATTGGAATTAATCACGAGCTCGTAGATTTTGCTTAATCCGAGGTCATACTGCATCTTCATCCTGTTGAAGGTTTTTCCGAAGCTCCAATGGCTAAACCGGGTCGGCATCCCGTAAGCGCCGAACGTATAAATAATGTCCGCCGGACAAATCTCGTACCGCATCGGG
The DNA here is from genome assembly GCF_042651945.1 of Cohnella boryungensis. Classification (NCBI taxonomy): domain Bacteria; kingdom Bacillati; phylum Bacillota; class Bacilli; order Caryophanales; family Paenibacillaceae; genus Cohnella; species Cohnella boryungensis. Next base: position 219,864 of record NZ_JBHSED010000035.1, read on the forward strand.
TAGAAATCAAGTCCGAATCGGCCGGCGATTTCCGTAATGTCGGTTATAGCCTCCTCCAGCTCCCGTTGCTCTGCCTCGCGCATCATGCAGCCAAGCCCCCTGTTCTGAACAAAAATTTCACCACCTTATGTATATGTGGGAACCGGCGGATGCGTGCTTGCGAATATTTGCCTTACTTCCAATCCGGCATCATTCCCGAATATATCTTGCTGCATATGCGGCCCATTCACTGTAGCGTTGTATCCGCCCTTTCGTATTGCGGCGCAGCAGGAACGGCTCGCCACCGGGTAACGGCTCCGTCGCGGCGACAACCCGATGGGACGGCCACCGATCCCGCTTGGCCTCGACCATCCAGTCCGGCGCCTCCAACACGATTAGCATTCGCCGCGAAGACGCTGCGGCGAGCAGCTCGTCGGCCTCCTTAACTCCGTTCAAGCGGTAGGATAAATAGAGCACAGGAAGGTTGCCGGCCTCCTTCGGCATTAGGGAAGCGAAGCTTTGGGAAGCGCCGCCCAGCGCAAAGCCGATCGCGGCAGAGAGCACGAAGATCAGGCTCTGGATCAGCGACTGTGTCAAGTTCAGCTCTACGCCCAGCATCAATGGCAGCAGCACTAGCGCCAGGAGCGTCAAATTTCTGGCGATCGGATAGCGATTAAGCGCGGAGCGCTCGCCGAAGCAGGCGCATCCCGTTGTCTGGAGCGCGGCTCGGTTGAGAACAAGAAATGCGGTAAAGAAGCATAACGCGACAACGGCCAGTCCATGGCGATAGCCATCGCCCAAATTAAAGGCGAAGGCTATCGCAAGCAGGGTTTCGAACAAAATGACGCCGTAGGCGAGAGGATGCAAGCCGTTCCTCGGAAGCGGCCAAGGAAATCGGGACAGATGCAGCGCGAAGTTGTCCGGGTTGCGCCACTTGGTCGCGGCGGATAACGCAAAGACGTACCCGACCAGCAGGTTAACGGCAAAAGCGAGCGCGATGAGGCCTTTCTCGGGCTCAAACACGGGAGGCTCCAAAGCGCAGCCAGCGATCCGCCATCTCTTGTCCGGATTCGGCGGCGAAGCTGTCCGCGACGATGCCTTCAGGCTGTACGAGATAGAAGTAAGGGGTCTGTGCCACTCGGTACACCGACTGAAGCTCCTCCTCGGCAACGCTCACGATCGGGAAGGGAGCTTTGAAATAAGCGGCGATATTCTCGTTCTCCTGATAAGACCCGTTGCTGACGAGGACGAACGGGATACGATGACGATCGACGGCGGCTACCAGCTCGGGCAGCATTTCAATGCAATGGGAGCAATACAGCGACAGAACGGCTACGGCAATCGGCTTTCCCGAAGCGGCATCCGCCTGCAGCCTCAGCGGAAAGGGTTGTCCCGGACGCAGCGGCTCGATAGGGGATGCGGTCTTCGAGCCTTTAGGAAACAATGCTCTGAAATCCATGATGAGGGTTCACCTCCAGAGGAATTTGCTGCTCCCGCAGCTGCCGGAATCGCGAGGGCCCGCTCATCAGGCGGGAGGGCGGGCCTTGCTCGACGATCTGGCCGTTATCCATGACCACGACCGTCCCCGCCAGCGCCGCAAGATTCAGATTGTGCGTGACGATAACGGTCAGACGAGCCTTGCGGTCCGTAAGGATTTTGCCCATTAATGCAGCCTCTGTGGAGGAATCCAGCTCCGAGGTGGCTTCATCGAGAATGAGCAGGTCGCAATCCTTGTACAGTCCTCTCGCAATGGCGATCCGCTGCCACTGACCTCCCGACAGCTGGACGGCGTTCAGCTGTTCGTTGCCCAGCAACGTTTCGGGGCGATGAAGGAGCGGCGACGGGATAAGCTCGGGATAACGGTTTTTAATATATTCGTATTGGGGATCATGCTCGACTAGTACGCTAAGCGTAATGTTCTCGAACAGGGACATCGGATATTTGACAAAATCCTGCGAAACGATGGAGATTCGCTGCATCAAGGCGGAGCGATCAAGCTTCTCCAGCGCCGTTCCGTTGAAGAACAGGCGGCTCTCCTCCATGCGATGAAGGCCGGCCAGCACTTTCGCCAGCGTGGACTTGCCCGACCCGTTCGCGCCTACGATGGCTATGCTGCCAGGGCTCTGCCAATCCAGCGATACTTCCCGCAGGGCTGTCGCCTCCCGGTCGGGGTAACGGAAAGTCAGCGCATCAAGCCGCACGCTTCTGATTTCGTCCAGCGGCGCATCGGCCCTGACATCGGAGGACAACGTCATATAGCGATCGTTAAACCGGGCGCGCTTCTGCTGGAACAGCTTCAAATGCACGAAGCTGTCCGTGGAGACAATGAACGATCGGAGAGCGTTGTCCAGCGGCACAAGCGCAGCGCTGATCGCCAGATAATCTCCGATTCTCATGTCGCCCCGATATAGCAGATACAGAAGAAGGGCATGAGTGGCCGCATATTTTAACGGAGAGAACAGATCGACCAATGCTCCCCAGGTATGCTCGCTCTTCGTGAACCGCTGCTGTTCTCCGAGCACCTTATCGGAAGCGGTCCGCCACTTGGACAGAAAAAACGGCTTCGCGGCAAAAACGAGCATTTCCTTAAGCGCCAGCGGCATGATGAGAAAGCTGGTCACTCGGCTCGCTTCCATCTGGGCCTGGGAGATTCGCGCGAAAAACTGGTCAAGGCGGCTCGCATGCTTCCAGACATAGATCAGATTCGGAATAGAGAACACGACAATGGCGACAACGATCAACCAGCTCTGGGCCATAATTAGATAAGCATATACGATGACGATTCCCGCATCCTTCAGGATGGAGATGGCGGACTGCAGCAGCTGGCCGAGCTTGGACAGATTGTTTTTTAACAGGTTCCAGTCTTGCTGATAGACGGGCGTTTCCACCCGAGTAATGTCGGAAGGCTTAATCAGCTCGAATTGGTAGGTGTCGATGTTGCGCAGAAAGCGATGAGACATCGATTCCTGGATATAGGAATTCCAACGGGTAAGCACGCTCTCCATCAGCTTGATCGCCACCAGGCCCAGGAGCAGCCCCAGAAGAAGCGGAAGCTTTCCCTGCATGTCTTCCGTAAGCTGATTGAAGAACCGGATCGACCATTGGAATTGAAACCAGCTCAGTACGGGCAGGGCGATCATCAGCGCAATGGAGCACAGAAGCAGGCGTCGGGCGCCGTGGGACAAGTATGCGCACCAATGCAGCATCGCCTTCATACCGTTGCCCCGATCAGCCGCCTGAACGGTCGCGTGAGAGCGGCGAATTCGCTGCGGCTGCCGCAGACCGAGCTGGTTACGATCTGCCCGACGGCATTGATTCCGTAGCCCCATGGCGTCGCTCCCGTGCCGAACAATCGTTTCATCTCTTTCATATCGCATCGGTGCAGCTCGGCTTTTCCTTCGAACGCAGTCCGAATGATGTCGAACTTCTTGTCCTCCGGTGCGGCCACGAGAAGCACCGCAGGCAGATCGTGCTCCGAGAGAGCTTCATACAGCATGTTCAATGCGGGACCGCAAGGCTCGCATTCGGTATCGATAAAAAACAGAAACATACACAAGCGGGCGGCGGGAATTGAACGAAGGCGCCCGTCCGCGAAGCGGTTCGCATCAGGTAAATATTCACCGGGATTGAGCCAATTTTTCGTGGGCTTCAGAAACTGAAGATGTCCGCGCGGGTCCGTCATGCTCCCTCCTCCCGAACATAGAGCAAGTACCGACCGATGAGGCCGCGAGGTCCGATAATTTCAAATGCATATTCTCCCTCTTCTTCAACGAGAAACGGGACGCGCACCGACAGGTCGCAGCCGGCGGGCCGATTCTCCGGTCTTACGTTGCGTATCGTCTTCGGCATGGTGAACAGCAGGCGGCTGTTCCGGTCGACGACGCAAATCTCGCACAGATAGTCCCTCTCCCGATCCTCCAGCGAGAACTTGATCAACAGGTCGCAGGAAGCGATATGGGGGAGCGCAGGGACGGTCAGTTCGTTGAGCACTTGCTCGAGATGATGGGTTTTCAGCGCCGGGTCGAAGCGAATCTCGCGAGCCGCCACTACGATCGCTTGCGGGTATGAGGCGGAAGCCGTTCCGGACATAGCGAATTTCCTCCTTCGGTAATCGACAAGCCCTTCGTGTGGCTTCGCTTGTCGCGAAAGTGCGGGCGGGAAAGGCGGAAAAGGCAATCCGGTCGCCCGGATTGCCTTTGCGCTGAGGTTAGCAGCAGCCGATATCATTGTAGCCGGTTGCATTAACGACGTTGCCGTTGGACGGGTTCACGCAGGTCAGATTAACGTACACTTGACGCTGGTTGCCGCCGCCTTGGGAGCAACTGCTTGAGGAGCAGAACGGTGTGCCGCTCGAACTTCCGGCAAGAGTGTAACCGCTAGGACATGAAACAGCCATCACTTTCCCTCCTTTCGCGTAGTTTCGACTTCTTCTTAACCGTAACATAGATCGAAATATGGAAAAATACAACATATGTTGTATTTTTATCGTTTTGTTAGAATCGGTTCCGTTAACGTTTTCTCCTTTACCATTTTAATGAGCAGCGAGGCCTTCGATTTCACTCCCATCTTCAGATGAATGTTATGGATGATCGTTCGGGTCGTAAATTCGCTGATTGTCAGAAGTGCCGCAATCTCCTTGTACGTATGGTCCTGCATCCAATAGACGGCGACCTCCTGCTCCCTTCTCGTCAGTCCGTAATCCCTAACCCACTTCTCGAAAAAGACATGAATGTCCATGAGTGCCCCCCTTAGTTCGTTAAGATGAAAGCGCAGGTTTTCGTGAAAACGTTTTCTATTTTATATTACCATGCATATCTAAAATTAGTAAATAACAGGATGATTAATGGCGAATAATTTTGACGATATTCGACGGGGCAACAGTCAGAAGAGGTGCATTGACAATTCAAACGGGCTCAATTAAGATATCCATATACCCTACGGGGTATAATTTTATACCCTTCAATATACCATATGGGGTATATGGGGGTCGGGAGGAAAACGAAATAATGACGCATGTGTTCAAGGCGAATCAAGTCGTGGATTGCAAAGGTATGGCCTGTCCGATGCCGATCGTTCGGACCAAGAAGGCGCTGGATGCCGTAAAGCCCGGAGAAGTCGTCGAGATGCAGGCGACAGATGCAGGCTCCTTGGCGGATATTCGCAGCTGGGCCCAAAATACGGGTCATCACTATCTTGGAACCTTGCATGAAGGAGCAGTGATGAAGCATTTTATCCGCAAGGTGTCGGTGGAAGAGACGAAGGAGGACATTGCCTTCACGCCGGAGATTGGCAATGAAGAAATCCAAGGCCTTCTCGAAGCCGGACGGAAGGCGCGAATCCTCGATGTTCGCGAGCCTGCGGAATATGCCTTCTGCCATATTCCCGGAGCCATCGGGGTTCCGCTTGGGGAACTGGAGGCTCGTTTGGGCGAGCTTGATGCGGACGAAACCTATTATGTAATCTGTCGGACCGGCAGAAGAAGCGGGATGGCGTGCCGGCTGCTCAAGGCAAACGGCTATAGCGCGAGCAACGTAGTGCCGGGTATGTCCGAATGGCGAGGGCCGACCGAGCAATCGGCGCGGTAGCCTAATCAACGATGCGGATCAAGCAGATTTAAGGAGGAGAACCAAATGAGTCAAGAGAAAATGCAGTGCGCGATGGATTCGAGGGCAACGACTAGAGCACTCCCCACGACAGCAAGCGAGATCGCCAGAAAGGCGATCGATCGGCACCCGTTAACGATTCTGGACGTTCGGAACGAGGAGGCTTATACGGATTGGAGGATTGAGGCTGCGGAGATCCGGAGTGTCAATCTTCCCTATTACGAGATGCTGGAAGGGATCGATGCTGCGCTTCCGTATCTGCCGAATAACGATCCAATCGTTGTCGTCTGCGCAAAGGAAGGCTCGTCCCGATTCGTAGCCGAGCAATTGATCGAGGCAGGTCGTACCCGGGTCTATTTCCTTGCCGGCGGCATGAAGGCCTGGAGCGAGCATCTGGAGCCAGTCAAGATCGGTGACTTGACTGGCGGCGGCGAGCTCTATCAGTTCGTGCGCATTGGCAAAGGCTGTCTTTCGTACATGATTTTGTCCGGCGGTGAAGCGGCGGTAATAGATGCAGTAAGAATGACGGACATATTCAAACAATTTGCCGAAGCCAAAGGGGTGCAGATCAAGCACGTCGTGGATACCCATCTGCATGCCGATCACGTCTCCGGCGGACGCAAGCTGGCAGTCGATACCGGTGCCCGTTACTGGCTGCCGCCGGAGGACGCGGACGAGGTCGTATATGCCTACGATCCACTGGAGGACGGACAGGTGCTTTCGATTGGGGACACGGAAATCGCGATCCGGCCGCTATACTCTCCGGGACATACGATCGGAAGTACATCGCTGATTGTCGATCATCGATACTTGCTCAGCGGGGATCTTTTGTTCGTTAAGTCGATCGGTCGCCCCGATCTGGCGGGAAAGGCCGGAGATTGGGCGGACGATTTAAGAACGACCTTGTACAGCAGATTCAAGAGCTTGCCCGAGACATTAACCGTATTGCCCGCCCACTTCGGGAACCCCGGCGAGATGAGAGAGGACGGAAGCATATCTGCGAAGCTGGGAGAGCTGTTCGAGCACAATCCGGGTCTCAATATCCGCGATGCGGAATCATTCCGGCAGGCCGTGACGATGAATCTGCCTCAGCAGCCCAACTCTTATGAAGCGATTCGCAGAACGAACATGGGCCTGATCGAGCCATCTCAGGATGAACTGCAGGAAATGGAGACTGGGCCGAATCGGTGCGCAATTCATGAATAGCTGGCAGGGGAATAGCATGATTTCATGCGGGGAACAGCCGGCAGGAGTGCTTGATCCTGGTCTTCGGAGGTGCGCGTATCTATGGGACTCGGTATGGATTCGGGGCTGATCCTCCTGCTATTCGCGATCGGTTTTGTCGGATCAATGCTATCGGGCATGGTCGGAATCGGCGGTTCGATTATCAGCTATCCGATGCTGCTCTATATACCTCCGGTGCTTGGCTTCGCGGCATTCTCGGCTCAACAGGCGTCGTCCGTTATCGCAGTGCAGGTGTTTTTCGCGACATTGGCAGGGCTCTTCGTCTTTCGGAAAGGCGGGTACATCGACAAAGCGCTTGTACTGGTCATGGGAAGCGCCATCGTCATCGGGAGCTTTGCAGGTGGCTACGGCTCAAGATTTCTTGCAGATTCGGCAATCAATTTGACCTACGCCATCCTTGCGTTGATCGCCGCTGCCATGATGTTTTTGCCACGAGGGGGACAGGAGGATAGAGATCGGTCGAAGCCGAGCTTTAACAAGCCGACAGCATTTGTCCTCGCGGCGATCATCGGCGTTGTCTCCGGCATCGTCGGCGCGGCGGGCGCGTTCATTACCGTTCCGGTGATGCTGGTCGTGCTTCGCATCCCGACAAGAGCGGCGATTGCCTCCTCACTTGCGATCACCTTCGTGTCGTCGATCGGCACGGTGGCCGGCAAGCTGTTCGGAGGCCATATACTGCCGGGGCCATCCGTCGTTCTGGTCGTTGCGAGCCTGATTGCCGCACCAATAGGCGCAGCGATCAGCAAGCGAGTCGGCACGAGATCGCTGCAGCGGATTCTGATGGCGTTAATCGCGGCGGCTTCCTTGAAAATAGGGGCGGATTTATTCTTATGAACGATCAGAAAGTAGAAGGGGGTAGAGGGATGGATAAGGAGCAAACGACGATCGTCCTCTTCAGCGGGGAACTGGATAAAGCCATTGCCGCCTTCATTATCGCGAACGGAGCGGCGGCTTATGATCATGAGGTGACGATGTTCTTTACCTTCTGGGGGCTCAATGCGATGAGGAAGGAAGAGGCGGTCAAAACCGACAAAGGATGGCTAGAGAAAATCTTCGGCTGGATGATGCCGCGCGGCGCCAACAAGCTTGGACTATCCAGAATGAATATACTCGGCATGGGTCCCTCCATGATTCGGCACGTCATGAAGAAGCATAAGGCTCTGTCTCTTCCGCAATTGATTGGATTGGCGCAAGAGCAAGGCGTCAAGCTCGTAGCATGTACGATGACGATGGATTTGCTGGGATTGAAGCGGGAGGAGCTGATCGACGGCATGGAACTGGCCGGAGTAGCGGCTTATCTGGGAGACGCGACGAAGGCAAAGGTTAACCTGTTTATTTAAGCAGCCGATAGCGCGGCTTTCTTTTTTGCTCTATAATATACCCATGTAGGTATTAGGGGCGCATGAAATGGAGGCAGGAGCTCGATGGCTTACGAGTATAACGACGATCTGAAAAAACGTTTGAGGCGCTTGGAGGGGCAAGTACGCGGCGTGCTGCGGCTAATGGAGGAGCGAAAGGATTGCAAGGATGTCATTACCCAGCTTTCAGCGGTACGAAGCGCAGCTGACAAAGCGATCGCGACAATCGTGGCCGAAAATCTGGAGCAATGCATTCTTGCAGAGCAGGCGTCTGGCGGAGATACGAAGCGGATGGTCAAGCAAGCGATCGAATTGTTGGTGAAGAGCCGGTGAATAAGCCGGATACAATTCCCTTTCGAGGGTTGCTCAAAATCCAGAACGCAGATAGCGGCTGCTCCCTTACCCGGACAGCCGCTTTTAGCGCGTGCGAATGCCTGATTATTTCCTTGGAAAGGTTGCGCTGGCCGTTGGCGCATGTTACAACATAGAATACGAAGTTTACGCGCAGGGAGTGGAACCGGATGTCGTACAATTTCCCGTCCCCCCGGGAAGAGGAAGAAAAGCGGTTGTTGGTCGTGCTGGAGCAGGTAGGCAAGCGGATGCGCAAGGAAATGGCGCTTCTCGGAGAACGGCGGGGAGACGTCGTGGGCATTCGTCAGGAATTCTGGGACGACGTGCGGATGAACTTCTCCGATTCGTCGGAGGTTGCGGAGACATGGACCAGCATCGTGCAGCAGGCGGAGGTGCTCGCAGAGCGGGAGCGCAGCCACCGGATGGCGTCGGAGGCGGTGGAGAAGCTTACGAAGCAGTTCGACACTCCGTATTTCGCGAGAATCGATTTCGCCGAGGAGGGCGGAGAGGCGGAAAGGATCTACATCGGCCGCGCGTCTCTGGTCGGCGAGGATGGAGAAACCTTCTACGTCTATGATTGGCGGGCCCCGGTATCCAGCCTGTTCTACGATCATGAGCCGGGGCCCGCCATGTACCGGGTTCCAGACGGCCGGATCGAGGGCGAGCTGGAGCTGAAGCGCCAATTCGTCATTCGCGCCGGTCAGATGAAGCATATGTTCGATACGTCGGAGACGGTCGGGGACGAAATCCTGCAGGCGGTTCTGTCGGAAGGATCGGATACGGCGATGAAGAGCATCGTGGCTACGATTCAGAAGGAGCAGAACGGCATTATCCGCGATGAGAGGCATAAGCTTCTCGTCGTGCAGGGAGCTGCGGGGAGCGGCAAAACCTCGGCAGCCTTGCAGCGGATCGCTTACTTGCTCTATCGGTTTCGCGAGACGCTGACCCCGGAGCAGATTATTTTATTTTCCCCGAATCCGGTATTCAAGGGGTATATTTCGCGTGTGCTTCCCGATCTCGGCGAGGCGAACATGCGGCAGATGACGTTCCGGGAGCTCATTGAAGCCCGGCTGGGCCGCAGATTCGAGGTCGAGGATCTCTTCTCCCAGACGGAGGCTCTGGATGCGAGCGACGGTGCGCCGGAGGGGGAAGCCAGGGAACAGGCCGTGAAGTACAAAGGCTCGGAGCATTTCTTCCTGACGACGGAAAATTATTTGAAGCGGCTGAAGCAGGAAGGCGTGAGGTTTCGTACGCTTCGTTTCCGCGACAAGACGATCGCTGCGGAGGAAGACATCTCGCAGCAGTTTTACGCCGTTCAGGCTTCGGACGGGTTCGCTACCCGAGCAGCCTACGTCAAGCGCTGGCTGCTTGAGCGGCTAAAGGCGTGGGTCGATTCCCAGATGGGGGAGGCGTGGCTGGAAGAGGCTGCGGAGCTGGTCGATCAGGAGGACATCCAGCGCGCTTATGTCGACGTAAGACGAAGCGGCGGATTTCATGACGAGGTGTTCGACGACGAGGAGCAAATGAGCCTCAGGCTTAAGCGCAAAGTCGCCGAAGAAGCTATCGCCCCTATCGTCAAGGCGGTTCGGTCCTATCGGTTCATCGATGCCGTCGCCACCTACAGGATGCTGTTCGAGAGCCGGCCTTTGTTTGCCTACTGCGCCCCGGACGGCAAGCTTCCGAAGGGCTGGGAGTGGATGAATCTGCGTCTGGAGGAAAGCCTTTCGCGCAAGCGGATCGATCACGAGGACGCGACTCCGCTGATGTACCTGTCGGAGGCGCTGGAAGGCTTCCGACGCGTGGAGGGCAGCATTCAGCATGTATTCGTGGACGAAGCCCAGGACTATTCGCCGTTCCAGGCGGCTTTCCTTCGCCGTCGGTATCCGCGCGCGCGGATGACCGTGCTGGGGGATTTCAACCAAGCCATCTACGTGCAGTCCCAGGATAGCGGCGGCTTCGGCGGCTGGACGCGGCTGATGGATGCCGGCGTCTCCTCTGTCCTGAGGCTGACGACGAGCTACCGCTCGACCGAGGAGATCGTGGCGTACACGAAACGGATTTTGCTGCCGGAGGATGCGGCGAACATCGCGCCGTTCCATCGAAGCGGCGAGAAGCCGACGCTTGCCGTCTGCGAAGACGGCGGCGAGCTCGGCGAGCGGATGGCGGCGGACATCGCGCAGCTTCTCGGACGAGGCTACGGAACGATCGGCGTCATTGCGAAAACAGCCCGGGATTCCGGCGACGCGGCTGCGCTGCTGAAGGAGATACTGGCCGAGGATATTCCGCTGACGCTGGTTACCGGAGGCGCGGCCGAGCTGCCGAAGGGCGTGTCCGTACTTCCTTCTTACCTGGCCAAGGGCATCGAGTTCGATGCGGTGCTTGTCTGGGATGCTTCCTCCCGGCGTTATGGCCAGGAGAAGGATCGAAAGCTGCTTTATACGGTATGCACGCGCGCCCTGCACGTGCTGCACGTCTATTCCATCGGCGAAGCCTCTCCTTGGCTTCCCGGGTCAGGAGGACCGAGATGAACCCGCAAGCGATAGAGGCGCTGCAGACTTATTATGGCTACGATAGATTTCGGGCAGGCCAGGAAAAGCTGATCGACGCGATTCTGGACGGTCGAGACGTGCTCGGCATCATGCCGACAGGAGCGGGCAAGTCGATCTGCTACCAGATTCCCGCCTTGCTGCTTCCCGGCGTTACGCTGGTCGTCTCGCCGCTGATCTCCCTGATGAAGGATCAGGTCGACGCGCTGAATTCAGCGGGCATCGAAGCGACCTACGTGAACAGCTCGCTGTCCGCCAGGGAAACCGCCGACAGAATGCGCGCCGTGGCCGCCGGCCATTACAAGCTGCTCTACATCGCTCCCGAACGGCTTGAGTCGGAGCAGTTCCGCGCGTTGGTGCGCAGGCTGGAGGTGCCGCTGATCGCGGTGGACGAAGCGCATTGCGTCTCTCAATGGGGACATGATTTCCGCCCGAGCTACATGACGATCGTTCGGCTGCTGCAGGACATCGAGCCTCGTCCGGTGATGGCCGCGTTTACCGCGACCGCGACGGATGTCGTCAAGGACGACATCGCAGTGCGGCTGAAGCTTCGCGATCCGGCGCGGGTGACGACCGGCTATGCTAGAAGCAATCTGGCGATGTCGGTCGTCCGCGGCGCGGACAAGCGGGATTTCGTAGAAAGATACATTAGAGAGCATCCCGATCAAGCGGGCATCATCTACGCCTCCACGCGCCGCGAAGTGGAGAGCGTCCATTCGTTCTTGCGGAGCCTTGGCGTTCCCGCTGGCAAATATCACGCGGGCTTAAGCGAAGAAGAGCGCGCCGAGACGCAGGAAGCTTTCCAGCGGGACGACCTGCAGATCATCGTGGCAACGAACGCCTTCGGTATGGGCATCGACAAATCCAACGTCCGCTACGTCCTTCACAACAACATGCCAAAAAATCTCGAAGCCTACTACCAGGAAGCCGGGCGCGCGGGAAGGGACGGAGATCCGGGAGAGTGCGTGCTGCTGTTCTCGGCCCAGGACGTCGTGACGCAGAAGTTTTTTATCGAGCAGAGCGAAGCCGACGAGGAGCGCAAGCGCAACGATTACCGGCTGTTGAACGACATGGTGCAGTATGCGCATACCGGGGACTGCTTGCAGCTTGCTATTGTCCGTTACTTCGGGGAGGAAAACGGCCAGCCTTGCGGAACGTGCGGCAACTGCACGGATACGCGGGAGAGCAAAGACGTGACCGAGGAAGCCAGGTTTATTTTCGCCTGCGTCTCCGAGATGAAGCAGCGTTTCGGCGTAACGCTGACGGCGAAGGTGCTGCGGGGCGCGAACGACGCGAAGATCAGGCAGTTCAATTTCGACCGTCTTCGGTCATACGGCCGATTGAAGCATATGGGGGAGAAGCCGCTCGTGCAGCTCATTCATACGCTCGTAGCGGACGGTTACCTGCGCATGTCGGATACCGCCTATCCGGTCGTGCAGCTCATGGAACCTGTGCTTGAGGTGATGCGCGGCGAAGCGCGCGTCTATCAGAAGGTCGAGCCGGAGGCGCCTCCTGTGTCCCGCAGCCGTTCTCGCGCCGACGGGACGACAGCCCCGGTCGCGAACGCGGAGCTGTTCAACGCGCTGCGTCAGCTGCGCAAGCGGATTGCGGATGAAGAGGGGCTTCCGCCGTTCGTCATCTTCCATGATGCGACGCTGCGGGAGATGTGCGAGGCGATGCCTGAGACCGAGCGCGAGATGCGCGGGGTCAAGGGCGTCGGCGCCGCCAAGTACGAGAAGTACGGCCAGGCGTTCCTGAAGCTGATTCGGGAATACCGATAATCGTATCGAGCCTTCTCTCGTCACGAGGGACAGGCATGAACGAGAACTTGAGCGTCCGGATATGTGAGAGGCCCATGCAACTGAGCATGGGCCTGCTCGATATTTCTGCTTCGCTTCCTTATTGCAATCGTACTAAATTCCACTTCTGCGCGCCGGTGCCGTTATCGGTCCAGATTTGCACGTTCGTCCCGTTGGCCGTTCCGGAAGAGGAGACGTCCAGCGCTTTGCCGCTGTTCGGGTTAACGAGCTTGTAAGTGCCGTCCGCATTCAGGACGATGTTCCAAGTCTGCGCGGCATTTCCCAGATCGGTCCATACCTGAACGTTCGTCCCGTCGGCCGTCCCGGTTCCCGCCACGTCGAGCGCAAGGGCGCTGTTCGTATTAATCAGCTTGTAGGTGCCGTTCGCGTTACGGTAAATTGTCCACTTCTGCGCGCCGGTATTGTTATCCGTCCAGATTTGCACGTTCGTGCCGGGCGCCGTTCCGGATCCCGAGACATCTAAAGCTTTGCCGCTGTTCGTATTGATCAACTTGTACGTTCCTCCGGAAACGATACCGGTTGATGGAGCAGCGCCGTCTTGATAGACCCGGACGTAGTCCACATACATTTTAGCCGGGAATTCGGTCGAGGAGTTCGGGGAGCCTGGCCAATTTCCGCCCACCGCCATGTTGAGCAGCAAAAAATGCTCCTTGTGGAACTCTTCCGTCGAGTTGACGTTGTTCGCGATATTGGCTTCCCAGAACTGGACGCCGTCGACCAACCACTTGATCGCGCTGGCCGTCCATTCGATGGAGTAAACGTGGTACTGGGTCACATCAAAGGTGTGGCTGGGTCCGCCGTACGAGGCATGGCCGCCGTTGACGTCCCAATGGATATACCCGTACGTGTTGTTTTCGTTGTTGATGTGCTCCATAATATCGATCTCGCCGCTTTTTGGCCAGCCTACTGTACCGATGTCCGCTCCCAGCATCCAGAACGCGGGCCAAATGCCTTGTCCCTTCGGCAGCTTGATTCTCGCTTCGATTTTTCCGTATTTAAAGCTTTTTTTACCTTGGGTTTTCAGACGGGCCGAAGTGTAATTCATACCTCCGTAGGCTTCCCGCTTCGCTTCGATCACGAGGTTGCCGTTCTCGATCCGGGCGTTCTCCGATCGGCTCGTGTAATACTGCAATTCGTTGTTTCCCCAACCGCCGCTGCCGGTGCCGATGTCGAACACCCAATTGTTCGAGTTGATCGAGCTTCCGCCGAATTCGTCGCTCCAGACGAGCGAGTAGGCTGCGTTCGCTTTCGGCGCGGGGAACAATGCCGCGGCGAGCGCCGCAACCAGAAGAATAACGTACGACTTCTTGCCGGTGAACAATCGATTCATCATGATCCCTCCTCGGTAATTTGGGGTGGTACAAAAGAATTTCAGTAAATAAAGCGCTTACAAGAACAGTCTAACACGAAGTTGTTTTTCTAAAAATAGTTATAAATTACTGATTTAAACATTTTTCAAGGGCGTTTCGAGAGAAGTCTTGTCGGTTCCCGTCGCATCGGCGGTGACGGCGCGGTGTGGATGAAGAAGCGGAGTGTCCGGGTCGCCGCGCTGGCGGTGCTGTGCGCCTGAACGGAGAGTGGCGGTTCTATTAGGGGAGAGCTGTGATCCCGGAAGGCGAGGCCGACCGTTCGGAAGCTATGCCGACGTGCAGGGAGAATGGGAGCGCAACGAAAAGCCGGGCCGCGGATATGCGACTTACCGGCTTACCGTATCCTAGAATTGACCGTCAAGATTACAGATCTGCCTCACGCGTACTTGATCTCGATTGGCACCAGATTCGCCTGCAGAGGGCTCCACTTCGGCACGCCGTACTTCGTCATGTAGCCGAGCGTGTTCAGATGCGTTTCCACGCTTCTTTCCTCATTCATCTTCTCCAGCAGCTTCCAGCAAGCGATAATGTCGTTGAGCGACCGGTGCGCGCCTTCCAGGACGATGCCGTAACGTTCGCACATGTCTTTCAGGTTATGAGGGTATGTATGCCGCTCGCGGGCGATCGTCAAAGTGTCCAGAAAGTCGTTCCTGAACGATCGTTTCGCGAACCTCATCAGCGCGTGATGCAGAAACCCGAGATCGAATAAAGCGTTGTGGGCGACGATCACGCTGTCTCCGATGATTCGGTTCAGGATGCGGAAGGAGGTCTCTTCTTCCATTCCGTTCACGAGGTCGCCGTCGGTGATCCCGGTAATCTCCGTGATTTTCGGGGCAAGCTTGCCGTCGAAGCGAATCAGCGTCTGGAACTGGCTGACGATCTCCCCTCCGTAGCAGCGGATAGCCGCCATTTCGATCACGCGGTCGCGCGCCGGGTCAAGGCCGCTGGTTTCGAAGTCCAGCACGGTGATGTTATCCAGCTTCATGTCGAGGTCTCCTTTAGCGGATTACAGTAGTCTATAGGCAATACGCCCTTGATACCTCTACATTACCACAAGTTTCCTATCGAATTCTAATAGGGTGAGGGGACCTGCAGGTCCCGGCATGCGCAGCAAAGCCAGCCGGGAAAACCCGGCCGACATTGCTTGCGGCGTTGTGCCGCTTAGCTCCGAACGGCTGCAAGGCGCGCGATTTCCTGCTCGAACTCTGCCAGAATCCGATCCAGTCGGGCAGAATCGAGAGATTCGGCGTACAGCTCCTCCAGTCGATCTTGAAGGGACCTCGCTTCGGCAAGCAGCTGAATCGATTGTTTCATTTTCGCGCCATACTGTTCCTTCAGCGCGGTCAATGGAGCGGAATGGGCTTCGTCCGTTCCCGGTTGAATGCAGCCAGAGTACATATCCACGACCTGATCGCCGGGACGATCGGGAAAATACTCGTGCGGCGCCGTGCTGTCGAAAATGGCGAAGCCGAGCTCGCGAACGATGATCATGTCCAGACTGTTCGGATCGAAGCCGCAGTGATAGATCTCGGCGTCGAATCCCCTTTCGGCCGCAGTAAGCGCCAGCTTCTTCAGCATCGTGGATTTCCCCGAGCCGGGTCTGCCCTTGATCAGATACCGCCGCAGCCCCTCGGTCAGATTGGGGACGCAATCTATCGCCCCTTGCGGCGTTGCCGCTCCAAGAAAGCGATGCTTCGCACGCCCTTCGCCCTCCTTCCGGCGCTCTCCGAAGAGCTCCTGCTCGCAGCGCTGCGTCAATCGGTCCGCGGCCGCAAAGTCCATGTTCCCGATGTAGATTTTTTCCCAATCGTCATGAACGCGAAGCGCCTCGGCGAAGCCGGCATAAGCGCTCTCGAAGCGCTGCGAGATTTCGTTTTTGAGGGATTCGACTGCGGCTTCGCAGGCGAGGAGTCGTTCCTGCTCGCAGGCCTCTCCCAGATTGACGTCATGCACCGCGATTCCAGCGAGCTCAGGCGCATGCGCAGAAGGAGTCGTATCGTCGAGAATCCCCGCTCTCAGCTCGGGGACGATTAGTCCGTCCAATGCGGCCGCATCGGAGGGACTATGAATGAACCATACCTCAAGGCCTGTCGCCGCCAAGCGCTCTCCGAGGGAGCGCAGGCCGCACAATTTTCCCAAGCCTGCTCCACCTCGCACAACGTAGAGACGCTCCAGCTTCTGCAAGGACGAAGGAAACAAGCTGACGAAGCCTCGCGCCGTGTTGCCTCCCGCGTAGAAATGATAAGCCGTACTCGCCATATCCGTCACACCTTCTTGGGCTAATATCAGGGCATATACCCATCCTATTGCTCAAGAGTCGAAAAGGTGCGCCGGCGGTTCTCAGGCCCGTCGGGCAATATCAAAAGGGCCGAGCGGGCGCGTGCGCCGCTCGACCCTGTTCGGTCAAAGCCTATTTATCGAGGTTTACGCCTTCGTTCTCGTTAGACAGCCTGGTCACCTCGAACAGCTTGAACAGCAAGCTGAACACGATGGCGACGACCGTGGCGAGCGCCATGCCGGTCAGCTCGAAGTCTCCCGACTTGATCTTAAGGCCGCTCAGCCCGGTGACCAGCACGACCGTGGTCAGAAACAGATTGATCGGCTTTCCGTAGTCGATCTTCGATTCGACGAGCATCCGCAGGCCGGATGCCGCGATGATCCCGAACAGCAGCAAAGAGATGCCTCCCATAACGGCTATCGGAATGTTGGCGACGAGCGCCGAGAACTTGCCGAGGAAACTAAGCGCGATCGCGATTACCGCGGCCCCGCCGATGACGAACGTGGAGTAGACGCGCGTCATCGCGAGCACGCCGATGTTTTCCCCGTACGTTGTGTTCGGCGTTGCGCCGACGAAGCCGGACAGCATCGTCGAAAGTCCGTTGCCGAGCATCGAGCGATGCAGGCCGGGGTCCTTCGATAGATCCTTGTCCACGATGTTGCCGGTCACGATCAAGTGGCCGATATGCTCGGCGACGACGACCAGCGCGGCCGGTACGATCGTCAAGATGGCCGTCCAATGGAATATGGGGGTCGTGAACGTCGGAGTGTCGAACCAACGGACTCCGTCAAGGAAGCCGAATTTGATTTCGCCCATCGCATACGCCAGCACGTAGCCGAAAACGATTCCGATCAGAATCGGAATAATACGCATGAAGCCCCGGAACAGCACGTTGCCGAGCACCGTTACAAGGATGGTCGACACCGAGATGATGACCGTATTCGCATCCATCGTCCAGTCGGGGGAAGCGCCGAGCGGTGCGATCCATCCGGCCATTCGCGCGGCGACCGGAATAAGCTCCAATCCTATGACGGCGACGATGGCCCCCATGGCCGCCGGAGGAAACACGACGTTAATCCAGCTCGTTCCGGCGAATTGAATCACGATTGAGATCAGCGTAAATACGAGACCCGCGATGATAAAGCCGCCCAACGCGGCGGCGTAGCCGTCGCCATCCGACGCGAACTTGCCGATGACCGCGCCGGCGGGCGCGATAAAGGCAAAGCTCGATCCGAGGTAAGCGGGAATTTTCCCTTTGCACACCCACAAGTAGAAGAGCGTGCCGATGCCGTTCATAAGCAAACAGATTGCCGGATCGACGCCCAGCAGGTTCGGAACGAGCACCGTCGAGCCGAACATGGCGAATAAGTGCTGCAGACTCAGCGTCAGGCTTTGTCCGATGGGGGGCCTCTCATGGACCCCGATTTCGCGTTTCATACCTTTTTTTGCCTCCCAATGCAAGGGTTGTGTCGTTCGAGATTTTCTTTGTTGATTCTACCTACAACCGTGTTCGGTGGCAAGCGTTTTCTGCGAGCTTATACGAAGTTTTCATGCTCTTTGTCGTAAATTCGGCTATAATAAAAAGAAGTGTGTCTGTTGATGTTATAAGGAGGATTACTTTGAACCATCGAGTTACGATTAACAAAAAAGAAATTTCCGTTTCCTTCACCCATTATTTCGATTCCGAGCTGGGGGATTTTTTGTTTAAGCAGGTTATGTGCGACGTCTACATGCCAAGCAATGAAGCGGTTCCGATTGACGTCGAGAAGGAGCAGATCCGCCGCATCGTGGAAGGCTTCAAGAAGCGCAAGGAGCTTTACGACGAGATTCCGAAGGAAATGGTCGGCGGCAAAGCTTATTACGTGATCAATTCCAAGATGCGCTACGACCTGGACTGGCTGAAGGGAAAGAAGAAGGAGAGACCGATATCGCTGGCCGAGCATGAGAAGATGAAGGCCGACGCGGCGCGCGGCATTCTGCCTGCCCAGAAACCGCCTGAGGAGCCGGAGGAAGAGTCGGTTCCGGTCGCGGAGACGCCCAAAGCGCCGGAGTACAAGGACAATCGGCGCAAGTTTCTGCTGGCGAGCGGCTTCAGGCACAACCTGGCGACGAACAATTGGGAGATCAAGGATATCCGGTTTCCCGATGCCAAGATCGACCGTTCCCCTTCGGATCAGGAATTCGAAGAAGGGATGAAGCGGCTGCTGGATGCTTCGTACCAGAATCACTTGAAGCGCAGAAAAGCAACGGAGAAGAAGTAAGGGCGAGGGGCCATGCCCCTTCAAAGCCTTACATACGGCGATGCGACGGGGCATTCCCGCCGCATCGGCCGTCGCTGCAGCGAAGGGATGCTCCATGGCGGAGCATCCCTTCGTTTGTGTCCATGACGATGCCGTTACCCGTTCTGGCGGCGGTACTCGGTCGGGCTGCAGCTGCTTTCCCGCCGAAACGCCTTGGCGAAGTGATTCGTATCGGGATATCCGACTCGATCGGCCACTTCCTTGACCGTAAGCGAGGTGGAGCGCAGCAGCTCGCGGGCCTTCTGCATCCGCTTGCGATTCAAATACTTGAGCGGGGATACCGCAAAGTGCTTGTTGAAGTAACGAACGAGATAGTTGGGATGAAGGTGCACGTGCCTGGCGAGCTGCTCCAGCGTGACGGGCTCCGCCAAGCGGGCTTCGATGAATCGCTCGATCCGGTCGAGCCGCTGCATATCCCCGGCGCGCCCCGGCAGCACCCGAGTGCCGGTTCCCGCTTCCTCAAGGAACAAAGCAATGATTTCCAGCAGCACGGCTTTTTCCCGAATGCGCGACAGTAAAGCCTCGTTCGCGTGCAAGGAGGCCAGCTCCTCGAACAACGACAGCATGCGCGATTCGTTGCGGATATCCACGCAATGAGGGACGTCGAACCACTGAAACAGATCGAGCTCTCCGATGGAGGCCGTGAAATGACACCAGTATTTCCGATACGTGTTGTCGTTCACGACAGAATAGGACTGCTCCACATTGGCGGGCATGAACACGAGCTGGCCCGGCTTCGGATAATACTCCTTACCGCCGATTCTGATCCAGCCCTCGCCGTCGCGAATATAGTAGAGCTTGTTGTACCCCGGAATATAATCCAGCTCCCGCCACTCCGGCAGGCAGTGGGTGAAGTGCGCCTCCACCGGCTGGACCTTCAGGTTATGAAGCAGCTCGGCAAGGAAGGCCGAGCTATTCTGAAGCGGCACCGTCGGTTCACCTCTCTATAAGTTAATCCTGTCCCCATATTGGCTAATTGCTAACCTTTAGATTATAACAAATGGTTGCTAGACTGGGGATAAGCAAAACAAGAGGGAGCGTTGACACGATGGGACACACGTACATCGAGCAAAGAACCGACAGAACGAGATGGTTTCTGAACGACCGATTCGGCATGTTCATCCACTGGGGCTTGTACGCGATTCCGGCGAGAGGCGAGTGGGTAAGAAGCACGGAGAGGCTTAGCATCGAAGATTACCAGCCTTACTTCGACGAGTTCAATCCCGTAAGGTACAACCCGCGCGAATGGGCGAAGAAGGCCAAGGCCGCGGGCATGAAATACGCCGTTCTGACGGCGAAGCATCACGACGGCTTCTGTCTGTTCGACAGCAAGTTGACGGATTACAAGGCAACCAATACGAAGGCGGGGCGCGATCTCGTTCGCGAATTCGTGGATGCCTTTCGCGAGGAAGGGCTGAAGGTAGGGCTTTATTTCTCCCTGATCGATTGGTATCATCCCGACTATCCGGCCTACGGGGACAGAATACATCCGATGAGAGACGATGAGGCTTTCCGCCGCGATCCCGCTACCTTTGACCGCTATCTCGATTACATGCACGGACAGGTTCGCGAGCTGCTGACGAATTACGGGAAGCTGGACTTGATGTGGTTCGATTATTCCTATGATGAAATGATCGGGGAGAAGTGGCGCGCCACCGAGCTGATGGAGACGATCCGCTCCCTTCAGCCGCACATTATCGTGGATAACCGACTGGACGCAAGCGGGGAAGAGGGCGGCTCGATCTATTCGAAGGAGCCTTCCTTCTACTCGGGAGATTTTGCTTCGCCGGAACAGATCATTCCGCCAAGCGGAGTCGTCGACGACAACGGTAATTCCATTCCGTGGGAAGCGTGCATTACGCTGAACAACAACTGGGGATACGCGGCAGCCGACAAAACGTACAAGACGGCGAAAACCGTCATTCGCAAGCTGGTTGAATGCGTCAGCAAAAACGGCAACCTGCTGCTTAACGTCGGCCCGGACGCGCAAGGGGAAATTCCTCCGGAATCGCTGCGCATTCTGGAGGAGGTCGGCCATTGGATGCGGCAAAACGGGGACAGCATCTACGGATGCGGGCAAGCGGAGCTGCCGAAGCCGGAATGGGGACGTTACACGCGCAACGGCAATAAGCTGTACGCCCATCTGTTCGAGGAAAGCATCGGCCCGGTTAACCTAGCCGGACTGGCCGGGAAGATCAAGCACGCAAGATTGCTGGCCGACGGCTCCGAAGTGTTCGTCTCGCGGCCTTGGAATGCGGCGATGTATCCGGACGACGCTTACTTCAACTTTGCCCGGCCGGAGCACTTCACCTATCCGCTCCCGGACGAGCGCGACACGGTCGTCGAGATTGTGCTGAACAACGAATAACTCGCAGCCGCCCGTTCTCCCGCCTTCAGGCGGGCAACGGGCGGCTTTTTTTTCGAGACTATGCGCGTCAGAGGGAGGGGAGCTCGGGAAGCTTCAGCAGCTGATGCAGATCGATCGAAGCCGGACGTCCGTATTCCCGAAAAAAACGTTCGTCCATCGGCAGCGAATCCTCGAAATCCACGACGACCGCGTGTTCCCCGTCCGACAATCGGGCGTTGTGCCGGTAAGCCTCCCTGTCCTCCAGCGAGCTTGCTTCCCGGAACTCGGCCAGCGCTTCGGCATGGCGGCCTTGCTTGCGGAGAATAACGCCCAGCGTATTGTGCGCCAGAGCCCAATCCGGACGCAGCCTAATCGCTTCGCGGGCGTCGCTCTCGCGATGCGCCAAATAGTAGCCGCCGTGAAGCAAGCTGCAGATGGCCGTATCGAGATGCGCCTGCGCCGCGTGCTCCGGGTTGGCGTAGTCGAAGCCCTCTCCGTCGTCGAGGATGCGGTAGCGAAAGGAATTCTCCCAGTAAAATTGCGTGTTGGTCAGGTTTTTGTATTCCCAGTGGAGCAGAAGCTGGCCTTCCTCGCTGCTGGGCACCCCGCTGAGTCCAATATGACGGAAGGGATGGCGGATAAACCGCCTCCGCTCGAATACGATTTCGTCCCCCTCCAGGTAGACGAACCAGTTGTGCGAGGGATTGGGGCCGAAGAGCAGCTCGTAATTTCTTCTGGGCGTCTCGATGAAGCCGCGTTTGGCGACGCGCATCATCTCCTCGCAGGCGCGATCGGGAGCTTGCGTATGCTCGAACACCTGTCTTGCGATCGCCAGATCGAACGCCTTGTCGGCAAACGGCAGCTCCTCCGCAAAGCACTGCACATAGGAGATATCGCTGCGAACATGATTTCCCGAGCGATGTCCGGAGAAGTCCAAATAAGGCTCGGTGACGGTATCCGCCCTGGCGAAGGGCTGGGAGCCTCCGCCGATATCCAGCACCCTGTCCTGATCGCCGATGGCGAGCACCTGGGCAAGCAGCTCGTCGTGCAGAGCGGGATAGACCTCGCCGAAGCCGTTGCGCAGGCGGATTTCCCGATGGCCCTGTCCGAATCGGACGTTAAAGGTCGCATTGGAGTGCAGCATGAACAGAAGCGCCTCCTTCAAGAATCATATGACTAGCTTATGATTAGCGCCGGATGGTTTATGTCGCTTCCCGGAGGGCAAGAGCGTCTGCAGCCCGACAGCTTGCGCATGGGATAGGCACCTGCGGGGCGCTGTTTCAATAAAGTAATGGAAGAGGTTCAGCAGAGGAGCGGGACGCCTATGAAGGGCTACGACAATCGGACGGCGATTTTCCTGGCGGCGGTATGCAGTCAGACCTATGCGCATTTTAACGATCCAAACGGGTCTTTCGTAATTCCGGCCGGCTTCGAGCTTGTCGGAGAGTTCCGCGCGAGCTCGCTTGTCGGCAGACCGGAGAAGTTCGGCTTCGTGCTGCAATCGGATACCCATGGACTCCTTGCTTTTCGCGGCACCAGCTCGACGTCGGATTGGGCTTCCGATGCAATGGCAAGCCAGACGAGGTATAAATGGGTCAAAAACGCCGGGATGGCGCATCGCGGCTTCTCCAATATCTATCATTCGGCGAGAACTGGCGTTATGGCGCTTCTGGAGGAGATTTCCCCGAACAAAACGCTTTACGTGACCGGGCACAGCCTCGGGGGAGCGCTTGCAACCCTGTGCGCGATCGACGTTGCGGCCAACACCCGGTTTCGTTTTCCCGTGACTTACACGTTCGGCTCGCCTCGCGTCGGCGATCCGGCTTTCGCTAAGGCCTACGATCAGAAGGTCGGCCGGAGCTTCAGGGTTCATAATCGCTTCGACGTAGTGACCCATCTGCCTCCGGTGACCTACCAGCTGCCGAAGCGGGGCAGAACGTTCTACTATGACCATGTTCAGCATTCGAAGCAGCTTAGCTTCCATAATGGCTCCGTGCCGGGCAACCACGTCATCGGCAGCTATTACGCCGAGCTGGCCGGGGCCGATCCGCTGTTCGCCGAGCGGCTCAGCGCGATGAATCCCGGGCTTTGCCCGGATTGGCGTCAATACGCTTATGGCATGAGTACTTTCTAGTCGGAATAGGGAAGCGCAGAGAGACGGCCTTCGGACTTCCGGAAGAGGGACGAAGGTTTCGCTTTACATTACTTTAAATCCGAGTTATCTTATTGGTTAAGTAAAATAAAGAGTGATCCGCACATCGGGAGGGGGTGCCGCGTGAACATCGAGAACATCGAAGCCTTCGTCTATGTGATCCATTGCGGGAGTTTCAATAAAGCGGCGGAAGCGTTATACTTATCCCAACCGTCGGTAACGGCGCGGATTCAGTCGCTTGAACGGGAGCTGGATTGCAGGCTGTTCGATCGTCAGGGCAAGCAGGTGCAGATCACGGAGGAAGGGCGGCGATTTCTGCCTTATGCGCAGCAGCTATTGCTTACCTACCAGAAGGGCAAGCTGCATGTGAATCGCAAGAAATCGGTGCCGGAGGAAATCAGGATCGGCTGCACCGTGTCCGTGTCGAACTACATCATCCCGGAGCTTCTGCCCCGGTTGAAGCTTGCTTTTCCCAATACCCATTACAAATTCGTAACGGGAAGAACCGACGAGATCGTAGGCAAGGTGCTGGGCAGGGAGGTCGACATCGGCTTCGTCCGAGGCGTCAATCATCCGAGCCTGGATTCGGTCAAATTTTACGAGGACCCGATCACGCTGTATGTCTACGAGAAGCACCCTTTTATCGGAGCCGAGCGGCTCGCGGTAGAGCAGATCGCCCGGCAGCCGCTCGTGTTCTTCGAGTGCGGGGCGCTCGATTGGCTGCGCATTCATCGGTTGTTCGAGCATCTTGACCGGCCGCCCAACATTCTGATCCAGACCGACAATTCGGAGATGGCCAAGAAGCTGGTCGTCCGCGAGGCGGGCATCTCCTTCCTGCCGGAGCTCTGCGCGAAGCAGGAGGTCGCGGAGGGCAAGCTGATTCCGATCCGCATCCCGGAGACGGAAGGCATCTCCCTGCAGACGAACGTCATTGCGCATCTGGGAGACCATGCTTCTTTTATCAGCGAAATCATCGATATCGGCAAGCAGCTTAATACCTTAAACCTACTGAATCGGAGGAATCGCGCATGAGTCAAATCGTCATTATTTCCGGAAGCCCTACGCCGGGCTCTCGGCTGAACGGGATTATCGAGCGAGTCGAAAGCAATTGGAAGGAGAAGGGGATCGAAGTCGGCCATATTCGGGTGGCCGATCTTCCCGCCGAGGCGCTGCTTCACGCGAACTTCAAGGACGAGAGCATTCTAGCGGCTCTCGCGCAGGTGGAAGCCGCCAGCGGCGTCGTGATCGCCAGCCCGGTGTACAAGGCTTCCTATACGGGCATTCTGAAAGCCTTTCTTGATCTGCTGCCGCAGACTGGGCTGAAGGGCAAGGCCACCTTGCCGCTGTTCATCGGCGGAACCATCGCGCACTTGCTCAGCTTGGACTATGCGCTGAAGCCGGTGCTATCCGTACTCGGCAGCCGCAACATTCTCGGGGGCGTATTCGCGATCGACCAATGGGTGCAGCGTCTGGACAACGGCGGCTTCGAGCTGTCCGATGAGCTGCGCGAGCGTCTGGATCGCTCGGCGGACGAGCTGGCCGAGGAGGTCGCCTGGCTGGGCGTGCGGGCGAACGGCAACGGCTCACAAGCCTAAGGGCAGGAACAAGGAATCGGGGATGGAGCGGGAGCTCCATCCTTTTTTTACATATCAGAAAGTATAAAACTTGGACTTCTTATCCCATCTGATAGCTCGATACAAAACGTCTGCCGCCGTACCCAAGGACGGCGAAGCCGTTTTTACTTGGCGATACAGGCTCTATAAGTTTCAAGCTTATCCTTCTCTGAATCGTCTCCGCAAAGCTTCTCCGGCTGTCGGAGGACGCCGAAGGCGTTGTTGCTTGGCGAACGATCGGACTTTTGAATCGACATATAGAAGATCTCTATTACAGAATCCATTGACGGTCAAAAGGGGATGGTGCTATTGTTAATCGCAACAATAATTCTTACTTAACCGCTAGGAATTATGAGTTTAATAATCGTAGAAAAGCGGAGGGATTCATCGTATGAAAAAAACAGCTATTGCCGTCATCCTGCTCACCCTGTCACTCTCGCTGGCCGCATGCGGCGGCAAGGACAACAACGCCCCCGGTTCGGCTCCTAACGCCGCACCGAGCGAAGGCGCGCAAGGAGAAGCGCCGGCGAAGGTAACGAAGATTATCGTCGGAACCGGAACCCAATTCCCGAAGGTATGCTTCATCGACGAGAACGGCAAGCTGACCGGCTTCGATGTGGAGCTGGTCAGGGAAATCGACAAGCGGCTGCCCCAATACGAATTCGAGCTGCAAACGCAGGAGTTCAAAAGCCTGCTGCTCAGCCTCGAAACGAAAAAGATCGATTTCGTGGCTCACGAGATGGAGAAAAATCCCGAGCGCGAAGAGAAGTACTTGTTCAATAAGGAGCCATACGCGCATTGGAGAAATAAGATCGTGGTAGCCAAAGGCAACGATACGATACAGTCGCTGGACGACCTGAAGGGCAAGAAGGTGCTCGTCGGCGCGACCAGCGCTCAAGCGCAAATTATCGAGAACTACAACAAGGAGAACGACAACGCCATCCAGGCCGTCTTCACCAGCGGCGCCGCCAACGATACCGTGCAGCAGATCGTCAGCGGGCGGGTGGATGCGACGCTGGCGGCGGACTTCGCGCTCTCCCTGATCGATCCGGAAGGCAAATTGCAAACGGCGGGCGCGGCGCTCTCCGAAGCGGATATCCTGTTCATGTTCCGGAAGAACGACGAGGAAGGACAGAAGCTGTCGGACGCCATTGACGGCGCAATCCGGGAGCTGAAGGCGGACGGAACGCTCGCGAAGCTGAGCACGGAATGGCTGGGCAACGACTTTACGAGCGAGGAGTAATCGAGCTCCCTTCTTACGACGAATATCCCAGCGAGAGGGTGAACGCGCAATATGGGCGCACAATTCGATATCCAATACGTGCTCGAATATTTCGTGAAGCTGCTGCCGTACATTCACATATCGCTGCTGATCGTGGCGGCGTCGATCGTGCTGGGCCTGGTCTTCGGACTGCTCGCCGCGCTTCCCCGTCTCTACCGCGTTCCCGTGCTGCAGCGGCTTTCCCAGCTCTATGCTTCCTTCTTTCGCGGAACGCCGATATTGATTCAGCTGTTCCTGCTGTACTACGGTCTGCCGGAAATATTGAAGCTGGCGAATATAGATATCACAAGGCTTCCGGTGCTAGTCTTCGTGATTCTCGTCTATGGCCTGCACAGCGGCGCCTACGTCTCGGAAGCCATCCGGGCGGCGGTGTCCGCGGTAGACCGGGGACAGGTCGAAGCCGCTTATGCGGTAGGGATGACGGGCTTCAAGGCGTTCACCCGGATCGTGCTTCCTCAGGCGTTCGCGATCTCGGTGCCGGTGCTGGCCAATCTCGTCATTGCGACGCTGAAGGACACTTCCCTTGCGTTCACGCTCGGAGTTATGGAATTGACCGGGAAATCGCAGACGCTGGCCACGATGTCGCGGCACTTTATCGAGACTTACATCGCTCTGGCAGCGGTATACTTCATTCTCAGCTTTGCGCTGGAGAAGCTGTTCCTTCTGGCGGAGCGCCGTCTGTTGAAGCATGAGACAGCCGCCTCCGACGCCAAGCCGGTGTCGCTGGGCAAGAAATGGCTGAAACGTCAGGCGAAAATGGAGATTACGCTCGGTAAAGGGGGCACGAGGGCATGAAGCTGGATTTGTCGTTTATCTGGACGGCTTTCGTGAGCTTGCTCCCCGCGGTGCCGACGACGCTCAAGATCACGGCCGTGTCCGTGCTGTGCGGATTCGCCATCGGCACGTCAATAGCGCTATGCCGCATGTATCGCGTGCCCGTGCTTCATCGGATCGCCGCCGCCTACGTCACCGTTATTCGCGGAACGCCGATGCTTACCCATCTCATGATCATTTACGTAGGTTTGCCGCTTATCGTGGACGGTCTGGCGGAGCATTTCGGCTGGTCGTTCCGATCGGTGCAAATCCCGATGATCGGCTTCGCATATCTTTCCTTCTCGATTACGGCAGGCGCTTATTTCTCGGAAGTCGTCCGTTCCGGCCTGCTCTCGGTGAACAAGGGCCAGTTGGAGGCCGCGCATGCGGTCGGGATGACGACGCCGCAAGCCTTAAGAAGGATTGTCTTCCCGCAGGCGTTCGCGGCGGCGCTGCCGAACCTGTCCAACAGCATCATCGGAATGCTGCACGGTTCCACGCTTGCCTTCACCGTATCTGTCGTCGACATCAACGCGCAGGCGGAGATCGTGGCAACCGGCAACTGGAAATTTTTCGAAGCTTATTTGGCCGCCGCCCTGCTGTTCTGGGGATTAACGATTGCGATCGAACGGCTGTCGGCGCTGCTGGAGAAGCGGGTAACCCGATACAATCGCGGAGGTGTCGCATGATCAAGCTCAGAGGAATAACGAAAG
Source organism: Cohnella boryungensis (assembly GCF_042651945.1). Taxonomy (NCBI): domain Bacteria; kingdom Bacillati; phylum Bacillota; class Bacilli; order Caryophanales; family Paenibacillaceae; genus Cohnella; species Cohnella boryungensis. The sequence continues at coordinate 247,634 of NZ_JBHSED010000035.1, forward strand.
CCTTCGGTCGCAACGCAGTGCTGAAAGGGATCGACCTGACGGTGGAGAAGGGGGAGGTCGTGGCGATTCTCGGCCCGAGCGGTTCGGGCAAAACGACCTTGCTCAGATGCATTAATTATTTGGAGAAGCCCAGCGCAGGTGAGATTTCCATCGGCGAATTCCGCGTCCAGTGCAAGAAGCCCGCGAAGAAGGACATTCAGGCCTTGCGGCGAAAAACGGCGATGGTGTTCCAGCAGTACAATCTGTTCCGGCACAAAACCGCTCTGGAGAATGTCATGGAAGGCCTGATCGTCGTTCAGAGGCTGCCGAAGCAGGAGGCGCGCAAGCGAAGCGTCGAGCTGCTGGAGAAGGTCGGACTGGGCGACAAGCTGGACGCTTACCCGAGCCATTTGTCCGGAGGACAGCAGCAGCGGGTCGGAATTGCCCGCGCCCTGGCGCTGAATCCGGAGGTGATCCTGTTCGACGAGCCGACTTCGGCGCTCGACCCCGAGCTTGTCGGGGAGGTGCTCGCCGTCATTCGCAAGATCGCGAAGGAAGGCATCACGATGATCATCGTGACCCACGAGATGGGCTTCGCCCAGGATGTGGCCAGCCACATCGTGTTTATGGAAGGGGGAGCCGTCGTCGAGGAGGGCCCGCCCCGAGCTCTGTTCCAATCGCCCAAGGAGGAGAGAACCCGGCAGTTTCTGGCGCGATTCACTGCGGAAAGCGCCTATTCCATATAGAATGAAAATCAGGAGGAGAGACGGATGACCTTGCAGCTCGGCATTTTGGATCAAAGCATCGTTTTCCCCGGACAGACGCCGTCAGAAGCGCTGGCCAATACGATTCGCCTCGCACAGCTCGCAGAGGAGCTCGGCTATGCGCGCTTCTGGGTGTCGGAGCACCATGATTCCTCCCAGATGGCCGGCGCTTCCCCGGAAGTGCTCATCTCCCATCTGCTGGCTCGCACGGAGAGCATCCGCATCGGCTCCGGCGGCGTGATGCTCCAGCACTACAGCCCGTACAAGGTTGCGGAAAACTTTAACGTCCTGGCTTCGCTTGCGCCCGGCAGGGTCGACCTGGGAATCGGCCGAGCGCCCGGGGGGTTGCCTCGATCGACGAGGGCGTTGCAGAAAGGGATTGCGGAGCCTGAATCGCTCGAAGACAAGCTGTCCCAGCTGGAGCGCTATTTGCGCGGGCCGCTCCCCGAAGGCGAACCTCTTGCGGGATTGCAGGCGAATCCGCTGCCGGCTCAAGCGGCGGATGTCTACTTGCTCGGAACAAGCGTTTCCAGTGCAAGATTAGCCGCCGAGAGAGGGTATCCGTACGCGTTCGCCCTGTTTATCAACAATGACCCGGAAGCGGCGCGCCAAGCCTTCGAGGCTTATCGGACGCACTTTAACCGGGACAAGGGGAGAGAGCCGAAAGCCCTGCTCGCCCTGTCCGTCATCGCGGCCGATTCGGAGGAGGAGGCCGCAGAGCTGGCCGGCAGCTTCAAGAGCGTTCGCGTGACGCTGGCCAGCGGCAAAACGGTGAACGTGGGCTCGCTGGAGCAAGCCGAGGAGTTCGCGAGACAGGCGGGCGAGACTTACACGACCGAAGTGCGGGATGCAGACATCACGAAGGGCACGAAGGCGACGGTTCGCCGAAGGCTGCTGGAGCTGCGAGAGACCTATGGCGTAGACGAGTTGATCTTTACGACGATCGTAGCCGATTTCGAGAAACGCGTCCGCTCGTTCCGACTGCTCAAGGAAGCGTTCGAGGAGCAACCGGTCTGAGCAAAAGCAAAGATTCAGAATGACAAGGAGGGAAAACCGATGAGCGCGAACAGGACGGATTCGCTGACCGAGCGACTGGTTGCCATCCGGCGCCATCTGCATGCACATCCGGAGCTGTCGCATGAGGAACACGAGACGACGGCGGCGATTCGGGGCTGGCTCCGCGAAGAAGGCATCCGAATCGCGGATTACCCGCTGCGCACCGGCGTAGTCGCAGAGGTCGGAGGCCTCCGCGGAGGCCCGACTATTGCCATTCGCGCCGATATCGACGCGCTTCCGGTGCAAGAAGAGACGGGGCTGCCATTCGCGTCCAAAGCGGCGGGCAAGATGCACGCGTGCGGACATGATTTTCATACGGCAGCTGCGATTGGAGCCGCGATTCTGCTCAAGAAGCGGGAGAGCGAGTTGGAGGGGACGGTTCGTTTCCTGTTCCAGCCGGCCGAAGAGAAGGCCAAAGGCGCCTCCGAGGTCATCGCGAGCGGTGCGCTGGAAGGGGTGCGGGCAATCTTCGGCTTGCACAACAAGCCGAACCTGCCGGTCGGAACGATCGGCATCAAGGCCGGACCGATCATGGCGGCCGCCGACGGTTTTATCGTGGAAGTGAAAGGTTTGGGAACACACGCGGCAGTCCCCGAAGCGGGCATTGATCCGATCGTCGTCTCCGCGCACATCATTACCGCGTTGCAATCGATCGTCAGCCGCAACGTCAGCGCGCTGGACGGGGCGGTGGTCAGCGTGACGCGGCTGCACAGCGGAACGGCCTGGAACGTGATCGCCGACCAGGCTGTGTTCGACGGCACGCTGCGGACGTTCGACGAGGGTGTGCGAGCGAAGGTGCGGGAGCGGTTCGAGCAGATTGCGACCGGCGTGGGCGCAGCGCTTGGCGCGGAAACCCGCGTTCGCTGGCTGGACGGCCCGCCAGCCGTCGTGAACGACGCGAAGTGGGCCGAATGGTCGGCCGAGACGGCTCGCGCCCTCGGGCTGAACGTCGTCGAGCCGGCTCCGAGCCCGGCGGGAGAAGATTTCTCTTTCTACCTGCAGCGAACGCCGGGCATTTTCTTTTTCCTCGGCACAGCGGGCCCGCAGGAATGGCATCATCCGGCTTTTGACGTCGATGAACGGGCGTTGCCCGTCGGGGCCTCGTTCTTCGCCTCTCTGGCTGCAGACGCTTTATCCCGATTAGCGGATTCCGCATTGAAGTAAAGGAGGAACGACCATTCGCCAATTGTACGATGTTATCGTTGTCGGCGCAGGATCGATGGGCATGAGCGCCGGTTACGAGCTGGCTCGCAGGGGCTTCAAGACGCTCCTTATCGATGCCTTTGATCCGCCCCACGCTCAAGGCAGCCATCACGGCGAGCCGCGTCTGATCCGGCATGTATACAGCGGCGGACCGACCTACATCAAGCTCGCCCTGCGCGCGGACGAACGATGGCGGGAACTGGAGGCCGCCTCGGGCGAGAAGCTGCTGGAGAGATCGGGCGTGCTGAATCTGTACGATCCCGCGGCGTACACCTACCGTGACCGATTCGAGCATGCCGCGGCTCACGGGATTGCATTCGAGGAGCTGGATGCGGAGCAAATCCGCAGCCGTTGGCCGGCTGTGCGCCCGCCCGAAGGGTACCGCGCAATGTATGAACCGAATGCGGGCTACCTCTATAGCGAGAAATGCATTGCGGCGTACAGGAGGCTGGCTCTGCAAGCCGGCGCCAGGCTGCTGACCGACGCTTTCGTCACGGGTGTCGAACCGGCTGGCGCCTTCGTCACCGTACGCACAGAGAAGGAAGAGTGGATTGCCAATCAGGTGATTCTGACCGCCGGAGCGTGGTTCCGGACGCTGGCGCCTTTCGTCCGGCTGCCGATCCGAGCCGTGCGCAAGGTGGTCGGCTGGTTCGAATCGGACGCGCCTTCACTGGATGCGGGGAGCCTGCCCGGCTTTACGTTCGGCGACAGTACGGGCGGCTACTACGGCTTCCCGAGCATTGGCGGCGCCGGCGTGAAGATCGGGAGGCATGACGGCGGCGTTGAATGGCAGCCCGGCGAACCGCTTGCCCCGTTCGGAGCCTACCCGGAGGACGAAGGAGAACTGAGGCGGGCATTGGAGGCTTTCTTGCCGGGCGCGGCGGGCAAGCTGCTGAGTAGCGCCGTCTGCAAATACGAGAACACGCCCGACGAGCATTTCATTATCGACGATCACCCCGAGCATCCCAACGTGCTTCTGGCGGGAGGATTCTCCGGCCACGGGTTCAAGTTTGCCAGCGCGGTCGGCGAGCTTCTGGCGGATCGGATTGAACGGGGCAGATGGGGACAGGATCTCGGATTGTTTGCCGCAACGCGCTTTTCCGAACCCACTGCGCAATAATTCATTTTTTAGGAGGCCTAGCCTATGAGTGAATCGACAATATCCATCGAGGCTTATTTGCACACCTACGATCAACTGCGGGAAGCGGTGGAGGGCTTGTCCGAGCCCCAGCTCGTCTGGAAAGCGACAGAATCGCAATGGAGCGTAACGGAGGTGCTGACACACCTGGTGGATCATAGCATCGTCGTTTCTTTTCGCATTCGGGAGGTGCTGGCGGGCTCGGAGGCTCGTCTTCCCGGATTCAGTCAGGACTTCTGGGTAGCCGGTCAGAGGGCGAACGAGGGAAAAGCGGAAGATGCGCTGAGCGCCTTCTGGGGGCTGCTGCTTTACAATAGCCAGCTGTTCCAGCGTCTATCGCCGGAGGACTGGAGCCGATCGGCAATCAACTTCAAAGGACAGACCGTAACGGTAGCCGCTATCGTTCAGGCGTTCATCGATCACGTCCAGCTCCATCTCGGGCAGATCGACCGAATCAAGAGCGAAGAGCGCCGCTCGGATAAATCGAGCAGCGCGGTCGGATAGGATGCAGGAGCCGAAGGATCACGAAGAAAGCGGGTGGTGAAAGTGGCGAAACATCAAGTAACCGTACGGCATGCGACGGCGGAGGATGGCGAAGCGGTGCTTCGGATTCTGCTGGCGGCTTACGGACAATACGAGGCGCTGCTGTCGACGGAGCGCTGGACGCAATACAAGGAAAGCATCGAGCAGGCGGTGGATTCGCCGACTACGAAGGCCAGACTCGTCGCCGAGCTGGACGGCGCGTTGGTCGGGAGCGTGTTTCTCTACGATTCGTCGGTTTCGGCCTACGGATCGCCGCAGCTGGAGATCCACAACCCGATTATTCGTTTGCTGGGGGTTGTGCCCGAGGCTCGCGGACATGGGATCGCCACGGAGCTTATTCGCGCCAGCGTGCGGTTAACGCAAGAGTGGCAGGCCGACAGGATTCATCTGCACACCTCGGATATGATGGACTCCGCCGTACGGCTGTATGAGCGGCTGGGATTCGAAAGGGCGTATGACAAGGAATTTCACAACGGGACAATTCTCGTCAAGAGCTATTTGCTGCGGCTGGCCGACTCTGCGCTGTTGAACGCCTGAAGGCCGCTCGCAAACCCAATCCCAAGGAGGAAGCGAAAATGGCAAAACGTAAACCTGTTAAGCTCGGAGCAATTATTCACGGCGTAGGCGGCAACATATCCGGCTGGAGGCACCCGGAGGTGCCGGCAGACGCCAGCGTAAGCTTCTCCTTCTATAAGGAGCAAGCCCAGCTCGCCGAAGCGGGCAAAATCGACCTTGTCTTCATCGCCGACGGCTTGTACATTACGGAAAAATCGATTCCTCACTTCCTCAACCGCTTCGAGCCGTTGACGCTGCTCTCCGCGCTGGCATCGGTTACGAGCCGGATAGGTCTCGTCGGCACCTTGTCGACCTCCTATAGCGAGCCCTTCACGGTGGCGCGCCAGTTCGGCTCGCTCGATCATCTGAGCGGAGGACGCGCGGGCTGGAATCTGGTTACCTCGCCGCTTGAAGGCTCGGCCAAAAATTACGGCAAACCAGAGCACCCTACGCATGACGAGCGCTACAAAATCGCGGAGGAGCATCTGGAGGTCACCCGGGGCCTATGGGATTCCTGGGAGGATGACGCCTTCGTGCGCGACAAGGCTACAGGGGTGTTCTTCGACCCTGAGAAGCTGCATCGGCTCGATCATAAGGGCGAGTATTTCAGCGTGCAGGGACCGCTTAATATCGGAAGATCGCGGCAGGGTCAGCCCGTCGTGTTCCAGGCCGGTTCTTCGGAAAGCGGCAAGAACCTTGCGGCCAAAGGCGCCGACGCCGTGTTTACCGGCCATGAGACGTTGGAGGAAGCGAAGCTTTTCTACAGGGAGGTCAAGGAGCGCGCCGTAGCCTATGGCAGATCGGAGGACGATATCGTTATCTTGCCGGGAATTTCCCCGATTATCGGGAGAACCTTCGAGGAGGCGGAACGCAAATACGAGGAGATCGCGAGCCTTGTAAGCATCGAGAATGCGCTTGACTATTTGGGCCGTTTCTTCGAGCACCACGATTTCTCGCAGTATCCGCTGGATGAACCGTTCCCGGACATCGGAGATTTAGGGAGCAACAGCTTCCGCAGCGGCACGGACAAAATCAAGCAAACCGCCAAGGAGCAGGGGCTTACGCTTCGCCAGGTCGCCTTGCGGTCGGCAACGCCTCGGGGGCAGTTCATCGGAACGCCCGAGCACATCGCGGATCTGATTCAGCAATGGCATGAAGAGAAGGGCGCCGACGGATTCATTATCCATTCCTCGCTTCCGAGCGGCTTGCGCGATTTCGTCGAGCTGGTGATCCCTATTCTTCAGGAACGCGGCATCTATCGCACGGAGTACGAATCCGATACGCTTCGCGGCAACCTCGGGCTGAAGGTTCCGGTTAACCGCTATACGGCGGAGAAAGTCCAGAGCTGAGGCCGGAAATAACGAAGCCTGCCGGTCCATTTTCTCCATATGCAGGAGCAATTTGGGCCGGGTTGCGGCTCCCCCTTCTTCATTTTCCCTCTCGCCTGTTACGGAAATATGTAATATGATGAGAGCTTACGAACATGACCGAACGGTGGGAGACTCGCAAAATGAAGCTAACAATCGAGAGAATCGTAACGCGTCCGCTAGGGATTATGGCTGTGGCGGGAGGCGCGACCTTCCTATGGGGGAGCGCGTTCCCGGTCATCAAGCTTAGCTATGCCGAGCTGGGGATCGAGAAAGCTCATCTCTACGAGCAGATTCTGTTTGCGGGCTATCGGTTTACGTTGGCGGCATTGCTTATCCTGTTCATCATGAAGCTGATGGGCCGCAGCGTGGCCTATCAGAGCGGAACGTGGCGAGGCGTCGGACGAATCGGCTTGTTCCAGACGCTGCTGCAATATGTATTTTTCTACTATGGCTTGAGCGGTTCTACGGGGATGCAAGGCTCGATTATCGCAGGGACGACCTCCTTCTTCCAAATTGTCATCGCCCACTACATGTATGCGAACGATCGGTTAAACTCGCGAAAGCTGCTCGGGCTGATTGTCGGCTTTGCCGGAGTAGTCGTCGTAGGCATGGCGAAAGGCGCGGTGGACGTTCGCTTCGGATGGGCCGAAATCTGTCTGCTTCTGGCCATGTTCTTCGGCGGACTCGGCAACGTCTTGTCCAAGAAGGAAGCCGAGCGAATGGACATCCTGTATATGACCGCTTATCAGATGCTGCTCGGTGGCGTTGTGTTAATCGCGATCGGAGCGGCCGGCGCAGGGCTTATGCCGTTCGCCTTCACTTGGAATGCGCTTGGTATGCTGTTCTATCTTGCCGTATTATCGGCGCTTGGCTTCGTGATGTGGAATACGGTCATGAAGTACAACCAGGTCGGAAGAATCTCGATGTATCTGTTCCTGATTCCGGTATTCGGCGTATTTCTGTCGGCATGGCTGCTGTCGGAGCCCTTGCAGCTGTCCGTCTGGCTCGCGCTGGGCTTGGTGGTCGGCGGAATTGTTATCGTGAATGGAAGAAGGGTAAGGAAAGCCGGAGCTTCCGGGGGATGAATCGTCGGAGGGCAAGTCCCGTTGCCGGACATTGGCGCCCGAAACGAACCAACTCCCGTCGGGGTCGCGTCAGCGATTCCGGCGGGAGTTGGTTTTTTCTTGTCCAAGCTTGCTAATCGTTTAGCTACATCGTTATTGCTTACGTAGCCTAAAGTTTACTCTGGGTCTTCGAACCGACTCCCTGAAGGCTGTTAGTTCGACTAATGCTCACTACTGCTCTCCGTACCGTCTCCCGGCAGACAATTAGTTATGTGAATCCGCACTGCTGCTCTCCATACCGCCCCCGGCAGGCAATTAGTTATGCGAATCCGCACTACTGCTCTCCATACCGCCCCCGGCAGGCAATTAGTTATGCGAATCCGCACTACTGCTCTCCGCACCGTCTCCCGGCAGACAATTAGTTATGCGAATCCGCACTACTGCTCCCCGTACCGACTCCCGGCAGACAATTAGTTATGCGAATCAGCACTATTGCTCTCCATACCGACTCCCGGCAGACAATTAGTTATGCGAATCAGCACTACTGCTCTCCATACCGACTCTCGGCAAGCAATTAGTTATGCGAATCAGCACTACTGCTCTCCGTACCGACTCTCTGCGGGCAGTTAGTTCGACTAGCCCAAAGTTATACTTCCTTAGTCGTTCAGCTTCGCCGCTTTCAGGAAGCGTTGAACGATAAGGGCGGATTCCGCCCGGGTAATCGGCTTGTCGGGAAGGATCAAGCCCTTGTTTCCGTTAATGATGCCGTACTGAATGCTCAAAGCCGCGGCGCTGCGCGACACGAATTGAAGCTCGTTCTGATCCTTGAAGGCATTTAATTGCTCGTTCGTCATCTGATTCGTAATGGCAACGTTCATCCCGGCCGCTTGCATCCCCTTGAACAGAATGACCATCGCTTCCTCGCGAGTCAAGGGCTCGTTCGGATTGAAGCGTCCGTCATGATCTTCGAACAATCCGTAAGCAACTGCCGTTCCGATCGGCTCGTAGAACCAGTCTTTCTTCTGTACGTCGGCGAATGACAAGGAAGAGTCACTGGAGGCTTGCAGCCCTAAAGCTCTTACGAGAATTGCGCTGAATTCGGCGCGTGACACCGATTTGTTCGGCTGGAAGAGCTGCTCGTTCACGCCTTGAATGATCAGCTTGGACGCCATGTCCTCAATCCCGGCTTTAGCCCAGTGACTCGTAATGTCGGTGAACGTTTTTTCGTTGCGTATGACGGCGTAGACGCTGTTCGTCAGACTGTAAAGGGTCGCATAGGCTTTGCCATTGTCCTTCACGATGCGGGTTGGCACCGGGACAAGCTTGCCGTCCTTCGTCAGGAGAACGCCCGTTATCCCTCTGTCCGAATTAACGCCGCCAGGAATTGCAATCGTCCGTTCTACGTAAGCGAGAAATTGTTTGAGCTCGACGGTTTTTCCCGCAGATGAAGCCGTAATGGAAAATTCGATCGCCGGTGAGATCAGGGAGATTCCTTTCAATCCGTTGCGGATAGATTCGATCTCCGTATCCGGCACATTCGCGACGCGAATGCTGAGCTCGATGTCCTTCAGCGAAGCCTGGGCTCCGAAGCTTGCTGCCAGCCGCTTCAAGTCAAGCTGTCCGGCACTAAGGGTGTAAGCGGCGTTGCCTGCCTGAATTTGAATGGCCGCGCTCTTGTCCTCCAGAGCTTGAAGCAATTGGCCGCTAAGCACGGTTATGACTTGATCGGAGCCATTGTTCACCGGAATGACAATCTTGGGATGGCTGCTCAAGGCGCTGAGCTGTCGGACAAAAGCTTGTTCGTCAAAGCGAAGCGTAGTCGTTTGTTTGCCGTCGGTTTGAACAATGGATAGCTTTGCGACGTTATCGAGCACGATTCCGTTCACCGTAATCGGCAGGTAGCTTCCCGGGACGTTTCCTCCTCCTCCCGAAGAAGGAATCGCGAGCTGGAAGGAAATTGTCGTTTGATTGCCGGCGGCGTCCGCTACGATCAAGGTATAAGTGCCCGAGACAAGAATCTTGGTGCCGGAAGAAAAAGGCGCATTGTTAAGCGTAGCTGTACCCTCGTTAAAAGCAATGGTGACAGGGGCTGTATAAGCCGGCATACCGTCAGCGACCCCGGTAACGATTGGCGCGGTCTTGTCGAGCTGGAAGGCGATTGTCGTTTTGTTGCCCGCCGTATCCGTCACTTCAAGCACATAGCTGCCCTCGGCGCTGATCGCTGTGCCGGAAGTGTATGGATCGTCGTTCAGCGTAGCTGTGCCATCTGTGAACGTGGCGGTTACATTTGTATTGTAGCTTGAGCCTTCGGTAACTCCCGTGACGGTTGGCGGAGTTTTGTCGATGGTGAACGTAACGGTGGTGCTGTTGCCGGCGGTATCGGTGACGACGAGCACGTAATCGTCTTCTGCGCTGACCGTTGTTCCCGATGTGAAATTCGAACCGTTTAGCGTAGCGGAGCCTTCGTTAAAGGAAACGGTTATGTCGGCGTTATAGACTCCGCCGTCATCTACGCCGGTGACGATAGGCGGAGTTTTGTCGATGGAGAAGGAGATCGTCGCTTTGTTACCCGCCGTATCGGTCACTTCAAGCACATAGCTGTCCTCGGTGCTGATCGCCGTGCCGGAAGTGTAGGGAGCGCCGTTCAGTGTAGCTGTGCCATCTGTGAACGTGGCGGTTACATTTGTATTGTAGCTTGAGCCTTCGGTAACTCCCGTGACGGTCGGCGGAGTTTTGTCGATGGTGAACGTAACGGTGGTGCTGTTGCCGGCGGTATCGGTGACGACGAGCACGTAATCGTCTTCTGCGCTGACCGTTGTTCCCGATGTGAAATTCGAACCGTTTAGCGTAGCGGAGCCTTCGTTAAAGGAAACGGTTATGTCGGTGTTATAGACTCCGCCGTCATCTACGCCGGTGACGATAGGCGGAGTTTTGTCGATGGAGAAAGAGATCGTCGTCTTATTGCCCGCCGCATCCGTCACTTCAAGCACATAGCTGTCCTCGGCGGTGATCGCCGTGCTGGAAGTGTAGGGGGCACTGTTCAGGGTAGCCGTGCCTTCATTGTAAACGGCGGCTTTGTCCGTATTGTAGCTCGCGCCGTTGGTCACGCCTGTTACGACAGGCGGGGTTTTATCGATAGAGAAGGAGACTGTCGTCTTATTGCCTGCCGTATCCGTCACTTCAAGCACATAGCTGTCCTCGGCGGTGATCGCGGTGCCGGAAGTGTAGAGATCGTCGTTCAGCGTAGCCGTGCCTTCATTGAAGGTAGGGGCTTTGTCGGTGTTATAGACTCCGCCGTCATCTACCCCGGTGACGACAGGCGGGGTTTTATCGATAGAGAAGGAGACCGTCGTCTTATTGCCTGCCGTATCCGTCACTTCAAGCACATAGCTGTCTTCGGCGCTGATCGCCGTGCCGGAGGTGTAGGGGGCACTGTTCAGGGTAGCCGTGCCATCTGTGAAATTGGCGTTTAGATTTGTATTGTAGCTTGATCCTCCGGTAACTCCCGTGACGGTCGGCGGGGTTTTGTCGATGGTAAACGTAACGCTGGCGCTGTTGCCTGCGGGATCGGTGACGATGAGCGTGTAATCGTCTTCTGCGCTGACCGTTGTTCCCGATATGAAATTCGAACCGTTTAGCGTAGCGTAGCCTTCGTTAAAAGAAACGGTTTTGTCGGTGTTATAGACTCCGCCATCATCTACCCCGGTGACGACAGGCGGAGTTTTGTCGATAGAGAAGGAGACCGTCGTTTTGTTGCCCGCCGCATCCGTCACTTCAAGCACATAGCTGTCCTCGGCGGTGATCGCGGTGCCGGAAGTGTAGGGATCGTCGTTCAGCGTAGCTGTGCCTTCATTGTAAACGGGGGCTCTGTTCGTGTTGTAGCTCTCGCCGTCGTCCACGCCGGTGACGACAGGCGGAGTTTTGTCGATAGAGAAGGAGATCGTCGTTTTGTTGCCCGCCGTATCCGTCACTTCAAGCACATAGCTGTCCTCGGCGGTGATCGCGGTGCCGGAAGTGTAGGGATCGTCGTTCAGCGTAGCCGTGCCTTCATTGAAGGTAGGGGCTTTGTCGGTGTTATAGACTCCGCCGTCATCTACCCCGGTGACGACAGGCGGAGTTTTGTCGATAGAAAAGGAGATCGTCGTTTTGTTGCCCGCCGTATCGGTCACTTCAAGTACATAGCTGTCTTCGGCGCTGATCGCCGTGCCGGAGGTGTAGGGGGCACTGTTCAGGGTAGCCGTGCCATCTGTGAAATTGGCGTTTACATTTGTATTGTAGCTTGATCCTTCGGTAACTCCCGTGACGGTCGGCGGGGTTTTGTCGATGGTAAACGTAATGCTGGCGCTGTTACCTGCGGGATCGGTGACGACGAGCTCGTAATCGTCTTCTGCGCTGACCGTTGTTCCCGATATGAAATTCGAACCGTTTAGCGTAGCGTAGCCTTCGTTAAAAGAAACGGTTTTGTCGGTGTTATAGACTTCGCCGTCATCTACCCCGGTGACGACAGGCGGAGTTTTGTCGATAGAAAAGGAGATCGTCGTTTTGTTGCCCGCCGTATCCGTCACTTCAAGCACATAGCTGTCCTCGGCGGTGATCGCCGTGCCGGAAGTGTAGGGGGCACTGTTCAGGGTAGCCGTGCCTTCAGTGAACGTGGCGGCTTTGTCCGTATTGTAGCTCGCGCCGTTGGTCACGCCAGTGACGACAGGCGGAGTTTTGTCGATGGTGAACGTAACGCTGGCGCTGTTGCCGGCCGCATCTGTGACGACGAGCATGTGCACGCCCTCGGCGCTGACTGTCGAACCGGATGAGAACGATGCGCCGCCCAAGGTAGCGGAGCCTTCGTTAAAGGAAACGGTTTTGTCGGTATTATAGACTCCGCCGTCGTCCACGCCAGTGACGACAGGAGGGGTTTTATCGATAGAGAAGGAGATCGTCGCTCTGTTGCCCGCCGTATCCGTCACTTCAAGCACATAGCTGCCCTCGGTGGTGATCGCCGTGCCGGAAGTGTAGGGAGCGCCGTTCAGGGTAGCCGTGCCTTCAGTGAACGTGGCGGCTTTGTCCGTATTGTAGCTCGCGCCGTTGGTCACGCCTGTTACGACAGGCGGAGTTTTGTCGATAGTGAACGTAACGCTGGCGCTGTTGCCGGCCGCATCTGTGACGACGAGCGTGTGCACGCCCTCGGCGCTGACTGTCGAACCGGATGAGAACGATGCGCCGCCCAAGGTAGCGGAGCCTTCGTTAAACGTGATCGTTTTGTTGGTGTTATAGACTCCTCCGTGGTCTACGCCGGTGACGATAGGCGGGGTTTTGTCGATGGTGAACGTAATGCTGGCGCTGTTGCCGGCCGCATCTGTGACGACGAGCGTGTGCATGCCCTCGGCGCTGATCGTCGTGCCGGAAGTGTAGGGAGCGCCGTTCAGCGTAGCCGTGCCTTCAACAAAAGCGGGATTTCTGTTCGTGTTGTATCTCGAGCCGTTGGCCACGCCAGTGACAGTCGGCGGGGTCTTGTCGATGGTGAACGTAACGCTGGCGCTGTTGCCGGCATCGTCGGTTACGACCAGCGTATGAGCTCCTTCCGCACTGACGATTGAGCCGGACGTGAAGGGGGCTCCGTCAAGCTTGCCCGTTCCTTTATTGAACGTGATCGTCTTGTTGATGTTATACAAGCCTCCGGGGCTGACGCCAGAGATGACGGGAACTACCGTATCGACCGTAATCGTGTCGGAAAAGACCGAGGAGGCTAAACCCACGGAGTCTTGCAATTGGTAATAAACGGTTTTCAGGCCATCCCCGCTGCCCAAACTCCAAGACTTGGTCGCTGCATATGCCTCCCAACTGGACCAAGAGAGATTATCGTTAGAGAATCTCATTTGGAGCGCTTGGCCTTCGGGGTCCGCAGCGGTCAAGTTAAGCGTAACTGCGGTCGTGTTCACGTAGGCTGCGCCATTGTTAATGTTAATCGTACCTGTGGGCGGTTGATTGGGGGTATAGGTGACGATGAGCTTGGGACGCCGCGCCGCATCCAGGTGCTCCTTCGACCAGATGAGCATCCGGGCGTAGGAGGTTGCGCTCTCGTTGCCGGTAAGCACGAATGTAATATCCTTATCCGACGCGTCTGTAAATGCATTGACGATGGAAGTTACATCTACCGTGAGGAGAGCGTTAGCGTTAAGGCTGCTTCTTGGCACAATTACGGGGGCCACACCAAGGTGATGCGCGGGAAGTGTGGTATGAGTGTCCAGCAGGTCGTTGTTGTCGGAGCCCCATATGTTCAGTTGAAGCTGGTTGCTGCTGTCCTCAATAGAATAAACAGGCAGCACCAGCTCATACTTCGTTACGATGCCGGTGTAGGTGCCTATCTGAAAACGCAGGGCCGCTCTTTCAATGCTTAAGCTATTTGCTTGCTCGCCCTCTCCGATGCCGACATATAGCTTGGAGCCGAAATCATTATCGTAGGTTAGGCCCTGAAAAAGCATGACGTCCGCCAGCGGACTGAGCTCGTTAGTAGCCGCATAGGCTTTTCCGGCGAATCCTCCGGCAGGGAGCAGCCCCAGAACAAGCGCGATAATCAGCATAATCGTCCATTTTCTTTTAAGCATGATAAGCCCCCATAAACAAGAAATTTGACAAAAAAATGACCTGATTGTCCACAAGGGTCAGGTCAGAGTAGTGTTTATGTCCTTGGCGGATAAATTCCGTCGAAACAAATAATATAGTTTAGCGCTACATACGGTTGATTGTTATTGTGGGCCTGGCCACCTCCAACAGCGCCTAATGCGGATGGGCTCATGTCCACCTCGGGTGTAGGACCGTATATTTTCGCTCCGCTTAGCCCCACCGTATTGGTCCAGACCGCGTTGGTCGGATCGCCGTCTCCTTGGGCGCTATGACATGCGGGAACATGGTTATGCGCCGGCATTTGGTCAGCTTCCAGCTGTATTGAACTGGCCCCGCCCTTCTCGCCAATCCCTCTTGAGGTTAGCCCGGGACCTTCCCCTTGGTGGAGCGAAATGCGACCTCGCAAGTCCGGCAGGGCAAAGTTCGACTTGCCGTCACCCCCGTATTGAGTGTCTAGTACGCTGAACAATGCAGAGTATTGCCTGATCGGCATAATCTGACCTTCACAGAGAAGCCAATTCTTCGGTGCATATTTACCGGCGAACAAACGAATTTCCCCAACAAAAGGGTCCATGAGTCAGCCTCCTTTAATTCCGGGATGGGTAAATTCCGTTTGCGGCGATGCAGTAATTCAAGGCAAGATAAGGCTGCATGTTGGAATGGGGTTGACTGCTTCCCGTGCTTGTCATAGCCATAGCATTCATTGAAGTATTCGACGTGTCGGCGTAGCCGTTAGTGGGGGTCTGTCCCCATACATTGCCTGTAGGCTTGTTGCTGCTGGGGCCGGTGTTGCTGTTGTAGTAGCCTTTCACCATATGTGTATGGTTGGGAATTTCGTCGATGGACAGCTGATGCGATTCCTCTCCGCCGTACTTTCCGAACTCAATTCCGTTTCCCGGATGCATGGCCGCTCGGCCGCGAAGATCGGGCAGGGCAAACGTATTTACCGCGTTCCCGCCAAATTCATTGCCGACAACGGAGTAGAGAACTTGATAAATATTTATCGGCAGGATTCTTCCATCGCATGGGATCCAGCCTCTGGGCGTGAATCCCCAAGAAAATGCTCTGATTTCACCAATAAAAGGTTCGGCCATATGAGTCCTCCTGCATGATATTAGGCTTGACTGGGAAATAAGCCTTCCAAGGAAATGATATAGTTGAGCGTGATAAACGGCATCATATTGCTATGGGATTGACCGCCTCCCGCAGCGCTGACAATGTTGCCGTTCATTCTCCCATTGGGCGCCGCAAGGCTATAGGGCTTGGAGTCGGGTTCCAGCCCCCATACGTTTGCCGCCGGTGTCGTAGAATTGCTGGCTGCCGAATTCGCCGCTACGGGGTGCGTATGCGAGGGCAAGTGCTGCTGCGTTAAAAGGACGTTCTCCGCCCCCCCTGCTTGACCGATTGAGTACGGTCGTTGGGAGGGGTGATATCCTATGCTGATCCCGGTGCGCCCCCTCATATCCGGCAAAGCAAAGTTAGTGACCCCGTCTCCTCCATAAGTCGTGCCAATCAGGTTGAATAAGAGTTCGTGCTCGTGGATCGGCAGGAGTCTTCCATCGCAGAAAGCCCATCCTACAGGCGCGAACTTTCCCCCGAAAATCCGTATTTCACCTGCATAAGGGGTAGACATGTACTATTCTCCTTTCAAAGCTCGGGTATTAGAGCTTATAAGAGATGTCCTGTATAGCATTTATAAAAAAATATTACACATCCTTGTCTGTTTTTGTCTATAAAAAAATGGAATGAAAATGAAAACATAATAAAAGATGTCAGTGTGATAAAGGGGAAAGATCAGGTATTCCGTCCGTCGGAAGCGAGCTGCTGCCGATCCGGTGTGTCACGGGATTCCTCGCATCAAGCGAAGCCATTTTAATCGCAACGAACAGGCTTCTTGAGATTAGCTCGGCCATGCTCATGACCAGATGAAGGCGCGTATTCTGCAGCGAGTAGTAGCCCAGCAATCCGCCAATGCTTACGATACCGGAAACGTGAATGTCTCCAACGGCGGGTAACTGCTTGTTCACGCCGGCCCCCGGCCGCAGCGGACCTTCTCCGATGAATACCGAGCCGATGCTGTGGGCGTTCCCCAGACAGGCGTCGATCGCGACGACAAACGGGTTGTCGTGGGAACGGTAGATTCGATCTATCGTAGCGTCCAGATTAAGCGCATGGACGGGTGCTTCCAGGTTGCCGTATATTTCGAACAAGGAAGACCGATATTTGCCCAGCAAAGAGCCCGCGAGCGGGCCTAACGAATCTCCGGTGCATCGATCGGTGCCGACGCAGACGATGACGATATCGCGATTAAGCGCGCCGTGCCTGAAGATTTCCCCGAAGCGTTTCGTCAGGCGCATCGTCGCTCCGGGGGCGGCATGGTCGACGTAGAAGGCGGATGAACGTGCGGTCAAGGGCTAACCCCCCTATAGGAATGAAAATAAATGGTTTCAGACGATGATACAATATGTATCATAAAAGGGGTGTCGGTTTCTGTTGGCTGGGGCGAAGAAAATAAAGCTAGAATTCGACATGCGCTTATCGCTCTGGGACGGACAAAAAAAATCGGGCTATCCCTTATGGCTCGAAGGAATGCGACGGGCAGCGTAGAAGCTTTATTACAGAAACGGATCAACATTCAACCAGAGGAGCTGACCGCCTTGTTTTTGCATTTTTTGGAGACCCGATCGCACAAGCAAGCCTTTCTCGAACTGGCGCATGCCGTCGCTAATGCGGACGGCTTTGTCAGCGGAAGCGAGATGAGATACCTGAGATCGGTTATGGCCGAGATGGGAATGGAAGAGAACGTCAGACAGGTGGCTCCCAGGAGAACGCTAGCGGAGATTCTCGAAGAGGTTCGCGAGCCGCAGCTTCGCCATCTCTTCTTCGTGGAAATTCTGATTCTGGCCTATGCCGACGGAGATTACAGCGAGGATGAAAAGGAAATCGTTATGGATATGAAGCGACAGTTCAATATTTCAGACGAAGCCTACGAGACGTTCAAAAGCTGGGCGATCCAGTATGATCAGCATAAAATCGAAGGAATGAAGCTGATTCTGAATCCTTCGTAGAGCGCGAGAGTTCACCGCAATGCTTTGAGGGCGCTTAACGGTCGCCTTACGAAACAGCAATCCCCGCAGCCATAGGCTGCGGGGATTGCTCGTATTATACGGCGCTAATCAGAGAGAACGATTGACTCGGCGCCGGCAATTCTATGGATTGGCAGAGAACCTGAGCGAAGGCGGGCTCATTCGTTGTAGGAATGACCCAGACGGTTTTGTCCGAATGCAGAGAGCCGGGCAGCCGGTAATGGCAGGGGAACGAGCCTACGGCGTGTCTTCGCGAGCTCCAATCGGGGCGAATCGCCAGGCGAATCTGGCCGACGATCTTGAACTGATGGCTGAAGCCGGTCGATTCGACGGACGTCCAGCGAATCGCTTCGATTCGTTCCACGGCAAACCACGCTTCGTGGCCGTGCTCATTCGTAAGCCGCATGCGATCGAGACAAAGGTTCTTGGCGCTGAGCTGGCACATGCTGCTTTCGCAGGCCTGGGCTTTGCTTGCGGCCTTCACGCGCAAGGCGAATACTACGCTTAACGTTGCGCTTTCCGGTTGAATGCTTTTCATCAATCGATTTCTTGCTCCTTCTGTAGGTGGATTTATCATACGCGTTCCATCATACAGAGTCGGCGGCGAGAAGGGTGTTGGAACGTCGGGGACGTTCCGCACGAGTTTTGTCGGAATCAGAATATCCGCCTCGCGGTTACGAACCGCTTCTTCCATTTGTCGTCGAATTCGGCGAGATGAACCCCTTTCTCCTTGGAGAACGTGTGCAGGATTTGATTGTCGCCCGCATAAATGCCCACGTGGCCGATGTCCAGTCCCCGCGCCTTGAAGAACAGCAGATCTCCGACGCGAAGCTCGTTCAGCCCGATTTCCTTGCCTTCCTTGGCTTGATTGTAAGAGACACGCGGTAATTCGATATCCAGCACCTCGCGGAAAACATGCTGGACGAACGAAGAGCAATCAAAGGTTGCGGTGCGGCCGGACTCAGCGCCGAATTCGTAGGGCGTGCCGAGGTATTGCTTGCCGAAGGAAATCAAGGCTTCTCCCTGAAGACTGGCCAGGGCTGCGCTCTTGTAATCGGTATATCGCGGCTTGGCCGAGATGAAGCCGATTCGGTCATCCTGCGTCCGCACTTCAAGCCAGCGTGCGTCAATCTCTCGCAGCACCTGGATTTTCTCGTCCTTGGCCAGCAAGCGCGGAATCGGACTGCCGCCGCCGGATTCCGGAGAGGAGCGGAGATTAACGCCGTAGGTGACCGTTGTTGGAAGCTTATCGGAGGTTGAGATCGCGATCTCGCCGGAATAGGCATGCCACTGAACCAGGCTTCCGAGAGCTTCGCTGACGAAACGAAGCGGAACCATCACGGTGCTGTCGATCAACTGTCCGGGCTGGCTGAGTTCAAGGCGTTCTCCGTTTCTGTACGCGATTTGTTCCCCGATTTTGTATGTAAAAGTAATCCCGTCCTTGGCCGCGCTCACGGTCTGCGATGCATTGCTCCATTCCACCGAGGCATTCTGAGCTTCGAAGACGGCGCGCATCGGGACAAGCGTGCGACCTGCAACAACGACGGGAGCGGCGGGGAGAGCGAGGGCATGACCGTCAACGTAGACGCCGGACGAAAGGCCGTTGTCCGCATGGGCGGCAGGCGCTTGTCCGAGCATCAAGCCCAGCAGGGCGATGGAACCTATTTTCAACCGCATGTAGTTCTGAACATCCTTTCAATGATGAAGTCTATTAAGTTGGACGAGGGAAGGGGGGAGTTGGTTGTGCGGAAAATAGTGGATGAGAGCGGAGGTACTAGGCAAAGTTGGTACTATTTCGATCGGCAGGCGGGGCATAAGATGAGCGTATACAGGTTCCCGTCAGAGGAATCGACAAGGGGGAGTTCAAATGAAAAAATCGGGTTGGATGCTGGCGCTTGTTTTGTTGGGCGGGACATTGATCTCGGCCTGCGGGGCAGACGAGGATAATTATAGCGGCGAACGAGCCGCTGTGAAGGAGCCGATGGAATCGGCGCAAGAAGCTCCGTTTGACAAGATGTATTTTCAGGATTACGGAACGAACAGCTTTGTCTCTGCGGACGAAGCTCCGTTATCCACCTTTGCGGTAGACGTAGACACCGGCTCCTACGCCATTGCCAGAAGCTACATTGAACGGGGTCAATGGCCTCCCCAAGAAGCAATTCGGGTGGAGGAGTTCGTGAACGCTATCGATCCGGGCTACAAGCCTCCGCAGAACGATACGTTCGCCATTCACGTGGAAGCCGGACCCTCTCCATGGGAGGGAGAGGAGGAGCTGCTTGTTCGCATCGGCATTAAAGGAAAGGAGATTTCCGAGGAAGATCGTCGGGCGGCGAATCTGGTGTTCGTCATTGACGTGTCCGATTCGATGGACAGGGACAATCGCATCGATCTGGTCAAGGAGAGTCTGAGGCTGCTTCTCGGTCAGCTAAGGGAAGAGGATCGAATAGGCATCGTCGTCTACGGGACAACGGCCCGCGAGCTGATCGGCATGACATCGGCTGAAGAGCGCGAGCTTCTGATGGATGCGATTGGCGGAATTGAAATCGAAGGCGCGACGAACATGGAGGAAGGTCTGCTGCTTGGCTATCGGATGGCCGAGGAGGCATTCGAGCCGAATCGAATCAATCGGGTCATTCTTTGCTCCGACGGGGTGGCCAACGTCGGCGAGACGCGGCACGACGGAATTCTGGAGCGGATCGGCGGGTACTCCGAAAGGGAGATTTATTTAAGCACGTTCGGATTCGGAATGGGCAACTACAATGACGTGATGATGGAGCAGCTTGCGGACAGAGGCAACGGCGTATACGCCTATATTGACGACAAGAAGGAAGCAATCAAAGTGTTTCGGGACAACTTGACGGGAACACTGCAAACGATCGCCAGAGACGCGAAAATTCAGGTGGAGTTCGATCCGGGTCAGATCGACAGCTATCGCTTGCTGGGCTACGAGAACCGGGCGCTCTCTGACGCGGATTTCCGCAACAATCGGGCAGACGGCGGGGAGGTCGGCTCGGGCCACTCCGTAACGGCGCTCTATCAAGTGAGACTGGTCGAACCGGGAGCGGATGCGGGCGATATCGGGCACGTAACGATACGTTACCGGGCGGAGGAGGACCATCGCGAGGTTAGAGAAATGGTTCAGTCTATCCGGCTAGCGGGAGAATTGTCCGGAAGCGCGAGGTTTCAGGCAGCAGTGGCCGAATTTGCGATAACGATGCGCACCGGCGAAGCGAGAGAAGGGACAGAGCTGCAAGCGATCCGAAAGCTGGCGAGCAAGAATGCCCGAACGAAGGAGCAGAAAGACTTCGTCGAGCTGATGGATCGGGCGATCGAGCTGGAGCGCGGCCGCGATTAACTTCGATTAACACCGAAGCAGCCCGAAGTTAACTTGCATTTCTCTACCCCATGCGTTACCATCTTTATATCGACATAATTGCAGGTCTAAAAAAAGGAGGTTAACGCGCCCATGTGCCCCCGTACCAAAGAACAAAATGAACTCATCCGCATGCAGCGCAGAGAACAGATATTGGATGTCGCCGCGCGCGCCTACTTCCATACGGGCGGCAGCTTTGATATTCGCGACGTCGCCCGCGAGGCCGGACTCGGTTACGGCACGGTATACCATTATTATCCCAACCGGCATTTATTAATAGAAGATGTACTGGGCAGCGGCTTCGAGCGATGCGAGCAAGCTCTGGCAGAATGGGTGAGCATCAGCGGCGGCAGCCCGGATGTCAGGCAACTGTTGACGTATTGCAAGGCGCTACTTCGGCTGTGGCAGTCGGACGCCCGCGCGTATCTCGTCTATAAAATGGCGGCGGAGCATTTTGGAAGCTTGCCTGAGAAGGAGCGGCACCACGTCAAGAGACGATTCATGGAACGGCTGTACGTTCCACTCCAATCGATCTCCCGGCGCGAAGACGACAGCGTAGACTATATGCTTGCCGTGCTGGTCGGCTGTTGCGGGCTGCACTACTATGCGGGTAATTCCGGGCTAGACGTCGATCGAATCGCCCAACTCGCTATGCAAGCTATTTCGAAGGAGTCCTGATACGAACATGGTCATCTTAAAAAGCAAGCATGAAATCGAGGCCATCCGCAAAGCATGCCAAGTGGTGGCCGAATGCCATCGTACAATCGCCCCGCTCATCAAACCGGGCATCACGACGAACGAGATTGAGCGCATATTCGAGGAAATTATTTTGAAGCATGGCGCCAAGCCTTACGAGAAGGGCTACAAGGGCTATCAATATGCGACCTGTGCCTCCGTCAACGACGTGATCGCGCATGGCTTCCCTAGCGATAAGCCACTTGAAGAAGGGGATATCGTGACGATCGATACGGTCGCGGAACTCGATGGCTGGCTCGGCGATTCGGCTTGGAGCTATGCGGTCGGGAATATCTCGCCGACGGCCAAGAAGCTGATGCGCGTCACGAAGGAATGCCTAGACCTCGGCATCGCGCAGGCGCAGCCAGGCAATCGGCTCGGCGATGTGACGAGCGTGATTCAGCGGCATGCGGAATCGCACGGCTTCGGGGTCGTGCGCGACCTTCTCGCCCATGGAATCGGCAGAGACCTGCACGAGGAGCCGACTTATATGCATGTTGGGAAGCCTGGCAAGGGCCTCCGCATCAAGGAAGGTATGGTGTTCACGATCGAGCCCATGATCACCGAAGGCTCCTACCACATGTCAATCGATGCGGATGGCTGGACCGCGCGGACGCTGGACCGCAAGCTCGCTGCCCAATACGAGCATACGATCGCCATCACGGCTGAAGGTCCACAGATCCTGACCGCGCAATAAAATAATTAGAAGTCGACCAACGAGATGGTCGACTTCTTTTTTCGTATTCGGCATCCGATACATGCGTTCATATAGGGCTCAAAGGCATTTTCCGGATAATGGCTGGCTCTGATATTAAGCCGAAGCAGGTTCACGGACAGCATGATGCACAAGGAGTCTTATTAGCTCCTCGTTAGCTTAATTTCCTCCGTAGAAGTCATCATTTATTCCTCTGTAATGTGTTTGAGCACTTTGGCCGGATTACCTGCGACTATTGTGTTTGCCGGCACATCTTTTGTTACTATGGATCCAGCGGCCAATATGGAATTATCCCCTATCGAAATCCCCGGCAGAATTGCACAGTGTCCACCAATCCAAACGTTATTTCCAATCGTAATGGGGATGCCATAACCTGATTTATTTCGGTCCTTGGGTCCGATATTATGACCTGCCGTGTAGATCCCGACATTCGGCGCTATCATGCAATCGTCACCGATACGGACCTCTGCCATATCTAATATTGTGCAATTGTAACCGGCATAGAAGTTACGACCAACATGAATGTTGTAACCCAAATCACAATGGAAATTATGCTCGATGCTACTGCCTTCACCTACGCTGCCAAACAGTTCTCGAATCAACCGTTCTTTCTCTTGTCCTTCCTCGGGATCGCAGTCATTAAAGGCCTTAACAAGCTTTTGCGCTCGCATGCTTTTTTCCCGCAGTTCATTCGTTCCCCGTTCGTAATAGACCTTCTCTATTTTTTCTGACATGGTTTCCTCCAGGCTAAATGGCTTGGCTAAAGTATATCCCAAACCGTATTAACATTGAAAATCCAGCCCTTTAATTGAAAAGAAGCAATTGCCGCGGCGGCAAATTGCTCCATGGATTGCTGAACTAACGTTCCCCGTTAGCATTCAAATAAAAAGGACGCTCCCGCGTCTTCGCTTGGGATACGTCCTCCTCGTTATATTCCATTTCCAATAGAACGTACGTGAGTAGCATGTAATGCTTAAACAGGGGGACTTATCGAACGCGCCTCAACGTCTGTTTGGACGAGGAAGCGCGTTTTTTGCCGTGAATTTTCTCAGCGGCATTTCTTCTGTTCGGCCTCTTCAGGGCTCAGGGAGCAAGCTCGGGCTCCATACCGTCGGCCAAGGCGTCCCGCAGCACTTGCTCGACCTTGCTCAGATGCTCCGAGATCAACGCCGCCGATCGGGATTTGTCCCGATTTTCAATCGCTTCATAGATCAGCCGATGCTCGGCGAGCAGCCGCGCGGCGGTAGCTTGTTCCCGATAAAACCACAGCTCGCGCGTCTGACGAATGGACCCCGCGAAGCGACCGGAGATCGATTCCATCAGCTGAATGAGCAGGGAGTTCCCGGACGCGTAAGCGATGGTCATATGAAATTCGGCGTCGGCTCGTTCTCCTTCGGATGTATCGTGACGATCCAGGCTTTCTTCCATATCGGCCAATAAATCGCGCAGCTTGGCCAGATGCTCCTCCGAGCGTCTTTCGGCGGCAAGCGACACGGCTCCCATCTCCAGCGTCTTGCGGACTTCAAGCAGCTCGATTAAGGAGTCTGCTCCCTGGAAAAGCTTGTCGGCGCCGTCCCGCCGCTCGTTCGGCAGCTCCAGGCGGACGAACGTTCCCCCGCCGTGCCGAACGTCCAGCCAGCCCATCGCCTTCAAGGCGCTGGCCGCCTCCCGAATCGTAGAACGGCCCACTCCGTAGGCCTCGGCCAGCTCGACGACCGACGGCAGCCGCCGGCCCGGCGGCCATTCGCCTTCCCGGATGCGCCGAAGGATGTCCTCCGCAACCAGCTCATGGCCCTTGGGAGGTTCGATTTTGAGTTGACGCATAACCAGCCTCCGCAGCATTCTCGTTTTTCATGCTTGATGTCTATACAATACTACAAATATCAAATATAATGAAGCCAAAGTCATCAGATGACCTGATTACATTCGAGGGGGATCTTCAAAATGGTGGATGCGGTCGTAGCCCGGCAGTTAAGGAGCATCGTAGGGGAGCAGAACTTCAGGGAGGATTCCGAAGCGCTTGTCGCCCATTCTTACGACGGCACTCCTATGCTGCAGAGCTTGCCTGACGGCGTGATATACCCGGAGAGCACAAGCCAAGTTTCGGAAATTATGAAGGTGCTGTCGACGCACCGCATTCCGGTCGTATCGCGGGGATCGGGCTCGAATCTGTGCGGGGGAACGGTTCCCGTGCAGGGGGGCATCGTCATGGTCATGCATCGCATGAACCGGATTCTCGAAGTGGATATGGAAAATTTAACGGCGACGGTGCAGACCGGTCTGATTACGGCGGAATTCACCGCGCATATCGAAGCTTTGGGCTTATTCTACCCGCCCGACCCGAGCAGCATGAAAATCTCTACCATCGGAGGGAACATCGCGGAATGCTCCGGAGGGCTGCGCGGTCTTAAATACGGCACGACCAAAGATTACGTTATCGGCCTGGAGGCGGTGCTGGCGAACGGGGAAATCCTCCGCACCGGCGGCAAGCTGATGAAGGATGTCGCGGGCTACGACCTGACCAAGCTGCTGGTCGGCTCCGAAGGGACGCTGGCGATTATTACGGAAGCGACGCTTAAGCTGGTCCCGCCGCCGACAAGCAAAAAAACGATGCTGGCGATGTTCAAGGATCTGTACGGCGCAGCCCGGACCGTATCGCGGATTATCGAAGCGAAGATTATTCCGGCCACGCTTGAATTCATGGACAATCCGACGATTCGGGTCGTTGACGACTTCGCCAAGCTTGGCCTGCCGCGCGATATGGAAGCGATTCTGCTGATCGAGCAGGACGGGGATCTGGCGGCCGTGGAGCGGGACATCGAGCGGATCAGGGAAATATGCGAAGCGGAAAAAGCCGATCGAATCGCCGTCGCCGCAAATCGCGAGGAGGCCGAGAAGCTGCTCACCGCTCGCCGGAGCGCCTTCACCGCGCTGGCCCGGCTGCGCCCGACGACGATACTTGAGGATGCGACGGTTCCGCGTTCACGCATTGCGGATATGGTGCTGAGAATTAACGAAATCGCGCAGAAGTACAACGTCTCGATCGCGACATTCGGCCATGCCGGAGACGGCAATCTTCACCCGACCGCCACGACGGATGCGCGGGATCGCGAAGAGGTTCATCGCGTGGAGCAGGCGTTCGAGGAAATATTCGAAGCGGCCATTGAGCTGGGCGGAACGATAACAGGGGAGCACGGCGTCGGGCTTGTGAAGGCCCCGTTCCTGGAATGGAAGATCGGCAGCGCGGGCATCGAAGTGATGAAAGGGATCAAAAACGCGTTCGATCCCCACAATCTGCTGAATCCGGGTAAAATTTTTGCCAAAGAAACGAGAAAAAGGGTGGTCTTAAGCCGTGGCTAACGCGAATGCACCAGATACGATCCAGAAAAAGCCGGCCATCGAGCATCAGAATCCTCTGGCAAGAACGCTGCTCGGCAAGCTGGACTACGATCAGCTTACGAATTGCATGCGCTGCGGGTTTTGTCTGCCCGCCTGCCCGACCTTCCGGGAAACCGGGCTGGAGCCGGAATCTCCGCGCGGCCGCATTGCGCTGATGAAGGCGGTAGCCGACGGCGTGATGGACCCCGATCAGGCTTTCCAGGACCAAATGAATCATTGCCTGGGCTGCCGGGCATGCGAGCCGGCGTGTCCGGCCGATGTCAAATATGGGCAATTGATCGAGCAAGCCCGCGATGCCATTGAAGATCATGCTCAGCATAGCGTGCCGGTTACGGGACTTCGCAAGCTGTTGTTCAAGGGCGTGTTTCCGCATCGGAGCCGCTTGAAATGGCTGGGAAGGTCGCTCGCCTTCTATCAGAAGTCGGGCTTGCGTCCAGTGGTAAGAGGAACTGGCATCATGAAGCTCTTCCCCAAGCATCTGCGCGAGATGGAGAAGATTTTGCCGGATGCAACCGGCAAAGGGGTCGTCGAACGGCTGGGCAGCGTCTATCCGGCCAAAGGAGAGAGGATCGCGCGCGTTGCATTGTTCCGGGGCTGCATTATGGATGTCATGTTTGCGGATACGAACGTGAATACGGTCAAGCTGCTGGCGGAAGCGGGCTTCGAGGTGGTTATTCCGGAAAGCCAAGTATGCTGCGGGGCGCTGCATGCGCACAGCGGGGAGATGGATCAGGCGAGAGAGCTGGCGCGCGTGAATCTGGCCGCGTTCCGCGAGGCCGGAGTCGAGTATATTGTGTCCAATGCGGGCGGATGCGGAGCGCTGCTCGTGGAATACGACCACCTGCTGCACGAGGACGAGCAATATCGCGAGCATGCCGAATGGTTTGCCTCCCGCGTCATTGACGTCAGCAAGCTGCTGGTGGAGCGCGGCCGGGTGCCTGCATTCGCTGAGCCGGAAGCGGTCGAAGGGGAGCCGGTGACGATTACTTATCAGGATTCGTGCCACCTTCGCAATGTGATGAAAAGCTCCAACGCTCCGAGAACGCTGATGAATCAGGTGTCCGGCGCGAAATATTGCGAGATGAAGGATGCGGACCGCTGCTGCGGCTCGGCGGGCATCTACAATGTTACGCAGCCGGAGATGGCCGGTCAGATCCTTGAGCACAAAATGGAGCATGCCAACGAGACGAATGCCCGATACATTCTGACCAGCAATCCGGGCTGTCTCCTGCAGATGAAGCTCGGGGTGGAAAAGCACGGCGCGCAGGGGAGAATGGAAGCGAAGCACGTCGTCGACTTCCTCTACGAGAGGATCGCCAAGCCTCCGGAGGCTTGAGTTGGCTGGGGGCTCGCGGGGATTAAAGCAGGAATCATGAAGAGGCGGTCGGTAAGCGCGATCGCCTCTTTTGCTTTGCGCTGCTGTGCGGCCTGCGGGCGAAGCAGAGCGTTCATGGTAGCAGAATGCGACGATAGTGGGCGAGAGGAGGAAGCGACTGCGCTTATGGTAGCAGAATGCGACGAAGGCGGGCGGTAGGAGGGAGCGACTGCGCTTATGGACGCAGAATGCGACGAAGGCGGGCGGTAGGAGGAAGCGACTGCGCTCATGGTAGCAGAATGCGACGATAGCGGTCGAGAGGAGGAAGCGACTGCGCTTATGGTAGCAGAATGCGACGATGGTGGTCGAGAGGAGGAAGCGACTGCGCTCATGGTAGCAGAATGCGACGATAGCGGTCGAGAGGAGGAAGAGACTGCGCTCATGGACGCAGAATGCGACGATAGCGGTCGAGAGGAGGAAGCGACTGCGCTTATGGTAGCAGAATGCGACGATAGCGGTCGAGAGGAGGAAGCGACTGCGCTCATGGACGCAGAATGCGAAGATGGCGGGCGAGTGGAAGCGGCGACCGTGCCCATGGACGCAGAATGCGACGAAGGCGGTCGAGAGGAGGAAGAGACTGCGATCATGGACGCAGAATGCGACGATAGTGGTCGAGAGGAGGAAGCGACTGCGCTCATGGTAGCAGAATGCGACGAAGGCGGGTGGGTGCAGGCAGCGACCGTGCTCATAGATGCAGAATGCGACGATGGCGGTCGAGTGGAAGCGGCGACCGTGCCCATGGACGCAGAATGCGACGAAGGCGGGCGGTAGGAGGGAGCGACTGCGCTTATGGTAGCAGAATGCGACGAAGGCGGGCGGTAGGAGGAAGCGACTGCGCTCATGGTAGCAGAATGCGACGAAGGCGGTCGAGAGGAGGAAGCGACTGCGATCATGGACGCAGAATGCGACGATAGTGGGCGAGAGGAGGAAGAGACTGCGCTCATGGACGCAGAATGCGACGATGGTGGGCGAGTGAAGGAAGCGACTGCGCTCATGGTAGCAGAATGCGACGATAGCGGGCGGTTGGAGGAAGCGACTGCGCTCATGGACGTAGAATGCGACGATAGTGGTCGAGAGGAGGAAGCGACTGCGCTCATGGTAGCAGAATGCGACGATAGCGGGCGGTTGGAGGAAGCGACTGCGCTTATGGTAGCAGAATGCGACGATAGCGGTCGAGAGGAGGAAGCGACTGCGCTCATGGATGCAGAATGCGACGATAGCGGGCGAGCAGAGGGAGCGATCGTGCCCATGGACGCAGAATGCGACGATAGTGGTCGAGAGGAGGAAGCGACTGCGCTCATGGTAGCAGAATGCGAGGATAGCGGGCGGTAGGAGGGAGCGACCGTGCCCATGGACGCAGAATGCGACGATAGCGGGCGGTAGGAGGGAGCGACCGTGACCATGGACGTAGAATGCGACGATAGCGGGCGAGTGGAAGCGGCGACCGTGGCTATGTACGCAGAATGCGACGATAGTGGGCGAGAGGAGGAAGCGACTGCGCTTATGGACGCAGAATGCGACGAAGGCGAGCGAGAGGAGGAAGCGACTGCGCTCATGGTAGCAGAATGCGACGATAGCGGTCGAGTGAAGGAAGCGACCGTGCTCATGGTAGCAGAATGCGACGATGGCGGGTGAGCGTAGGCAGCGATCGTACCCACAGACGTAGGGGAACGGATCGAGACAGCTTTGACTTTACGGGCAGGAGAACAAAGTGTAAGATAACAAAGTAACTTGTATACAAGTGTACAAATAGGCGCGAGAACGGGAGAGCGGACGGGGGCGGCGCGAACGAACGATCGCGACAAGCCGCCATCCGCAATCTAATGCACGTAAAGTACACGCGCGCGCAATCACAAAATTGTACCGCTAAAAATAAGCAAGTCAGGAGCGTGCCGGACGATGAAGCTTGAATATCCTGCAGCGTGGCTGCAGGGCCTATCTCGGGGGGAAGCGATCGCCTCGGTGCTGAGACTCCGCATCATTGACGGCACCGTCGAGATCGGCGCGGTGATCTCGGAGAACAAGGTT
Organism: Cohnella boryungensis; assembly: GCF_042651945.1. Taxonomy (NCBI): domain Bacteria; kingdom Bacillati; phylum Bacillota; class Bacilli; order Caryophanales; family Paenibacillaceae; genus Cohnella; species Cohnella boryungensis. The sequence goes on from NZ_JBHSED010000035.1 coordinate 276,635, forward strand.
GCCGCCGACTTCGGCGCGAGCCGATCCCCTGTTCGCGAGGCGCTGAGAATGCTGTCCAATGAAGGGCTTCTGCGTCTGGAGCGAATGGGCGCGGTTGTTCTAGGGCTGAGCCCTCAAGCCATCGAAGAGCTGTATGACGTCCGCTATCTGATCGAAAGCTTCGCACAGAGAAGGTTAGCCGGCCAGCGCCACGCCTCATTGCATGCCCGGCTATGGCCGTTCATCGACAAGATGGAGGTGGCGGCCAAATACGGCGATGCGGCGGAATTTTCCTTGCTGGATTTTACCTTCCACGAAACGATCATTGCCGCAACCGATCATACCCGCATATGGCATCTGTGGAGCAGTATTCGGCAGATTGTGCTGACGGTGATGCTGATCACGACCGCAGAGGTGTTCTCGCAAGGGGAGGAGAGGCTGCGGCTTGTCATCGACAAGCACCGTACCCTTATCGAAGGGCTCGAATCCGGAGACGCCGACCGCATCGGGAAGGCTGTCGAAGCTTATTTTGCGGATTCGATTCGCACGCTGCGCAGCAGCCTTCGCGAGGATTGAAGCATCGCGGCTGATCTATTCGCGGCGATTGTCCCTCCGTTCCAATATGAAATTTCCCTGTTGAAAGGAAGCTGCCTTAATGAGCCAAGCGAAATATATGATCGGCCTTGATATCGGGACAACCAGCACGAAAGCCGTATTATTCGAAGAGAACGGCGCAATCGTCGCCACGGCTAATGAAGAATATCCGTTGTACACGCCGGCTCCATCCGTTGCCGAACAGGACCCGGAGCACATTTTTCAGGCGGTCGTGCATACGATTCGCAGCGTGATGCGCGCAAGCCGAGCGGCCGCTGACGAGATCATGTTCGTCTCCTTCAGCTCCGCTATGCATAGCGTCATCGCCGTGGACGGCGAGGGAAAGCCGCTGACGAGATGTTTGACATGGGCGGATAACCGCAGCGCCGAATGGGCCGAGCGTCTTAAACGCGAGCTGGGCGGCTTGGACATTTACCGGAGGACGGGAACTCCGATTCACCCGATGTCCCCGCTGCCCAAGCTGATGTGGCTCAGGCACGACTGCGGGGAGATTTTTCGGAAGTCGGCCAAGTTCATCTCGATCAAGGAGTATGTCTTCGTCAAGCTGTTCGGCGAGTATGTCGTAGATTACTCTGTCGCCTCCGCCACCGGGCTGTTCAATCTGGAGAAGCTAAGCTGGGATGACGAAGCCTTGGCGCTTGCCGGCATAACAAGCGGCCACTTATCGACGCTCGTGCCTACGACGCATAAGCTGCAAGGCTTAGATGCTTCGCTTGCATCGGAGATGGGGCTGGCGGTTGAGACTCCGTTTGTCGTCGGAGCAAGCGACGGCGTGCTGTCCAACCTTGGCGTGGATGCGATCGCGCCCGGCATCGTCGCGGCGACGATCGGCACGAGCGGTGCGGTCCGGACGGTCGTGGATCGGCCGATTACCGATCCCCAGGGGAGAATATTCTGCTATGCGCTAACGGAAAAGCATTGGGTGATCGGCGGTGCGGTCAACAATGGAGGCGTGCTGCTCAGATGGGCGAGGGACGAATTCGCTGCATCGGAGGTCGAAACGGCCAAGCGGCTGGGCGTGGAAGCCTATGACCTGCTGATGCGGATCGTCGAACGGGTGCGGCCGGGCTCCGAGGGCCTGCTGTTTCATCCGTACCTGACGGGGGAGCGGGCTCCGCTCTGGAATCCGAAGGCAAGAGGCTCCTTTTTCGGCTTAACCCTGCACCATAAGAAGGAGCATATGCTGCGTGCGGTGCTGGAAGGCGTCCTGTTTAATCTGAGTATGGTGCTGCTGGCCATGGAGGAGCAGATCGGCCGACCGGCTAAGATTCACGCGACGGGCGGCTTCGCGCGCTCTGCTCTCTGGCGGCAGATGATGAGCGACATTTTCGACCTGGACGTCATCGTGCCCGAAAGCCATGAAAGCTCCTGCCTGGGAGCGGCTGTGCTCGGATTGTACGCGACGGGGAGAATCGATCGACTGGAGTCGGTATCGGAGAAAGTCGGAGCGACGCACAGACACGAGCCGATCCGGGCAAATGCCGATATCTATCGCGAGCTGCTGCCGATCTTTCATCGGATTTCACTCAAGCTGGAATCGGAATACGATGCGATTGCCGATTTCCAGAGTCGGCCTCGATAACTCAATAACTCGATAAGAGGAAAGCTGACGATAAGAAGGCGCGGGAGGATTCCCGCGTCTTTTTGCTATGCTTTCGCTATCCTACCTGAAAATACGGGAAGTCATCCTGAAAAATGAGAATTGACGATTGTCCGGGCGGATACAAATAATAAAATTAGTCAGATAAATAGGAATTTTCCATTTTATCATCTGTCGAAACGGAGAGGAGGATGAGACCTAATCCAGACGCAACGGGAGGAAACGAAGGATTCATTCATTACATTAACAAGGAGGCCTATTTATGCGTAAAGCGTTCAGAACATTCCTGCTGCTCGGACTTGCCTTGCTGCTGCTTCCTTCCTCGGTCTCGGCATTTGCCGGGGAGGTCAGTCTTGGCTCCGGGTCGTATTCAACCGTTCTTCCGCCAGGGGCGGCCAATGTGCAAAGCCAAATCTACAAGACGGCAAATGTGACCGGGAAGATGCCGACCAACGACTGGTGGAGCAATCTGGCCTGGGATACCTTCTCGGAAGCCCAATACCCTCATCCTCTGGCTGTCAAAAATCAAAGCGGCGGCATTCGCATTTATTACCCGGGCAATCGGATTACCTCCAACTCGGCCTGTATTTGCGGCTGGATGAACGACATCCACGATTTTGTCGTCGGCCATACGGGGAGCGCGACTTTCCCGGACGCCAAGGTAGACGGCTTCAGCGATTGGTTTGTGAAAGCGCTTTATCAAAATGGCGGAAATACGATGAGCGTATCGTATGGACATGGCTCCCCTTACGTTTATTTTACGTATGCGGGCGGCAGTCCAAAGCTTGCATTCGCGGAAATTCCGACGGTGTGGTCAGGCAATTCATCCACGCCGGTGCTGGGCGTAACGATCGCCGGCGCGCACTACGGCTTGTTCGGCGCAAGCGGAAGCACCTGGTCGGGTATCGGAACCAAAACGCTGACCAATAATGGAAGCGCATACTTCTCGGTTGCTGCGCTTCCAGACAATTCTGCATCCACCTTGAACAAATTTGCCCAATATGCTTATTCCCACGTGACGGATACGCAAATCTCCTATAACTACAACGCCGCGAACGGCAACGTGACGACAACCTTTGCCTACACGACCCAGGCCAAGCAAGGCTCCCAGACGGGGACGCTGTTCGCCCTGTACCCGCACCAATGGAAAAACACCTCGAACGCGCTGCTTTCTTATACCTACAACACGATCAACGGAACGATGAAGGTGGGAGAAGGAGCTTCGTTCCAGACGGCGATGAAATTCACCGGAGTGCTGCCGAGCCTGCCCGACAAGGGCACGTATAACCGGGCGACGCTCCAGCAGTACGTCGACGAAGCGGAGGCGGAATCGTATAGCGGCCCCTCTGACACGTACTGGGTGGGCAAGCAGCTGGGCAAGCTGGCTTCTCTGGCTCCGATCGCCGACCAGCTCGGGGACTCGACCGCAGCGGTGAAATTCCGCAACGAGATTCGGAGCATCTTGTCCAATTGGTTCAAGGCCAGCGATGCTTCCGGCAATTTGAAATCCACCAGCGTCTTTTACTACAACAACAACTGGGGTACGGTCATCGGCTATCCGGACAGCTACGGCTCGTCGACCGAGCTGAACGATCATCATTTTCATTACGGTTATTTCATCAAGGCAGCGGCCGAAGTGGCGCGAGTGGACAAAGCCTGGGCCAATCAATGGGGGCCGATGGTGAATCTGCTCATTCGGGATATGGCGAATTGGGACCGCAACGATTCCATGTTCCCGTACTTGCGGAACTATGATCCTTACGCCGGGCACTCCTGGGCTTCCGGTCATGCGCGGTTCGGGGACGGCAACAACAACGAATCCTCGTCAGAGGGAATGAACGCGTGGGCCGCTATGGTTCTGTGGGGCGAGGCGATGGGCAATACGGCTATTCGCGACGCCGGCATTTTCCTGTATACGACGGAGATGAACGCGATTAACGAATACTGGTTTGACGTCTCCGGCAGCAACTTTCCTTCGGGCTTCACCCGCTCGACGGCCAGCATGGTCTGGGGCGGCAAGACGGTAGGCGACGGCACCTGGTGGACGGCCAATCCGGAGGAGGTGCACGGCATCAACTGGCTGCCGATAACGGGCGCGTCCCTCTACTTGACGCATCATCCGGCATACACGGCTGAGAACTACAATGCGCTAGTGGCGGAGAACGGAGGCACGAGCTTTAGTCCCTGGGAGGACCTGATCTATCAATATCGCGCCATCTCGAACATCGGAGAGGCCAAAAGCTTCTGGAGCTCGCGCGGCGCTGCGTTGACGCCTGAGGCCGGCAACTCCAAGGCGATGGCTTATCATTGGATCTACAATCTGGATGGCATGGGCAACGCGGACCCGACGGTAACGGCGGACTATCCGATTGCTGCGGTATTCAAGAAAGGCAACGTCAAAACGTATATCGTCTACAACATGACGAATGCTAGCAAGACCGTCACGTTCTCCGATGGGCAGGTCGTTACGGTCGCCGCCAACAGCTTCAATACGGGCAACGGCTCCGGCGGCGGAGGCGGCAATCCGCCTTCCGGCATTGTGTCCGGCAAAACCTACAAGCTGATCAATCCGAACAGCGGCAAGGCGCTGGACGTGAGCAACTCGGGCACCGCCGACGGCACCAACGTGCAAATCTGGACGGATAATGCGTCGGGGGCTCAGAAGTGGACGGCCACCCAGAACGGGGACGGCACCTTTAAACTCGTTAATCCGAACAGCGGCAAGGCGCTGGACGTGAACGGATCAGGCACTGCGAACGGCACCAACGTGCAAATCTGGACGGATAACGGCTCCGGCGCGCAGAAATGGCAAATCACGCAAAACACGGACGGCACCTATAAGCTCATTAATCCGAACAGCGGCAAAGCTCTGGATATAAGCAACTCGGGTACGGCGGACGGCACGAACGTTCAGATTTGGACGGATAACGGATCAGCCGCTCAGAAGTGGCAATTTGTCGAGGTGAGTACGGGCGGGGGAGGCGGAGGTTCGACCGGCTCGGGACCGTTTGTGACGGCCGATTATACGGCAGGCTCGACGAAGCCCTCCTCCAGCGAAGCGAAAGTTTATTTTACGCCCAACGGGTATTCCTCGCTGTACGTGGACGTTCACTACAAAGTGAACGGAGGGGCTCAGTTGAATTACCGGATGACGAATAACGCCGGAACGTGGGAGCAAACGGTCGGAGCTCTCTCCTCGGGAGCCTCGATCGAATACTGGTTCACCTATGAGAAGGCGGGGCCGCAATACGATTCCCCGCATTACACGCATACGCAATAAGACTTAAGCCAAGAAGAGACTGTCCGCAGGAGGCGCATAGCCGAATCTGCCCGGACGGTCTCTTCTTGTTTTGTTGCGCTCGGCTACTCGATCTCGATTTTCAGGACGACCGGCTCGGAGCTGGCAACATTGGTCGTGGAGACGACCAGCCCCTCTTCCGTTCGTGTCCAGGTCGGCTGCTCGTCGAAACCGAGAACGCTGATCTCGCGGATGAGGCCGTGAAAATACGGAGACTTCTCTCTCAGCGATCGGATGCGAACGATCCCGTTATCGGGATACTGCAGCACGGTTGCGTAGAGGGTGCTCCCCTTAAAAGTGAACCGGATGTCCTCGCTGGTGAAGCTCTTCTTCTGGCCGTCCGTGAATTGGCCTTCGGCCACTTCCGTGGGCCCTTCTCCGAACGTTCGCCAGAAGGTGGCGTCATAGATGGCTTCCCCGTTGATCTTTAGCCAGTCTCCGATCTGGAGCAATATTCGCTTGTCCTCTTCCGGTATCGTTCCATCGGCTTTAGGACCGATGTTAAGCAGCAGATTTCCGTTCTTGCTTACGATATCGACGAGGTCTCTGATCAGCTCGGCGGCTGTTTTGTAATCGTTGTTGTCAGTGTAGCACCACGAATTTCTGGCGACGGCCGTATCGGTCTGCCAGAAGAAGGGCATCAGACCGGCAAACTGTCCCCGTTCAATATCAAGCACGGCGCTGCCGAATACGAAGGCGTCGTGCTTGTAGTTAATCGCGACGGAGCAGCCCCATTCTTCCGCTTTATTATAGTAGTAGGCTGCGAACTTCTGGAGATACGGCTTGAAGGCGGCGTTCTGAATCCACCAGTCGAAATAAAAGATTTTCGGCTGATACCGGTCTACCAGCTCGCAGCATCTGATCAGCCAATCCTCCAGGTACTCCCGGCTTGGAGGCGATTCGTGAAGGCTCTGGTGCTCGGGCTCCGGCATGGCCGGCCAGTAGAGGTCCCCGCAAGCAAGCGGCTCCTGAATGTCGGAATCGAATGCCTTGCCGTGAGACATGAAGAACCAGTGCTCCGCCCGGTGGGAGGATACGCTGAAGACCAGGTTCCGTTTCTCAAACGCGGCTTGCATCTCGGCGAGGAGATCCCGCTTCGGCCCCATCTCGAAGGCGTTATACCGGGAGATATCGCTGCGATACATCTGGAATCCGTCATGATGCTCTGCGACCGGCATGACATATTTGGCGCCCGATTGCGTGAACAGCTCGGCCCATTCCTCCGCGTTGAAGCTTTCCGCTTTGAACAGCGGTATGAAATCCTTGTAGCCGAACTCTTTATGGGGACCGTAGACCGCGAGGTGATGCTCATACTCTTTGCTGCCCTGCATGTACATGTTTCGCGGATACCACTCATTGCCGAAAGCCGGAACGGAGTAAACGCCCCAATGAATGAAAATGCCGAATTTCGCTTGGCGATACCAATCCGGAACCCGATACTCGCTCAGCGAGCTCCAGTCCTCCTTAAAGCGCCCGTTGGCGATCGTACTGTCGATGCGGGCTAAGTATTGCTGCTTGTCCATGGCCGGCGTCGCTCCTTTCATTCCATCTACATTTATTGTAGCGATAGTTCGAATGGAATGAACCGTAGGACATTAACTTCTATATGGATATAACTAACCTGAGTAGAGGCGCCCTCGTCCGCAGGGGAAAGCAGCCCGCCTATCCCGTTATCCGAAAATGGCGGGCTTATTATCGTGCCAACGGTCCTTGGGGCGCAACGGCGCGGTTAGCCGATGGCTTCTCTTTTTCTAAAGGCTATGTTAAATTCTAATGTTGATTTGTGACCATAGGAAAACCGCCTTTGTGAAAAGGCGGTTAATTGAGCTATCGTTCGCCGTTAGCTTAATCAATTAGTTATCCTTCAACTAATTTATAAAATCTAATGTCACCTTTTTCTGTTTCAGCTATCAGTATGTCATTTCGCTCTTTGACACGGAATATCTTTGTTCCCCCTTCCAGTTTATTTGCCGTTCCGTTTTTAAAATCTTTATCATCATTACTTTGGTGACTGATTTCAGTTACTTGTATGTCTTTGGTTAATTTTAACTCGTCTACCCAAGGAACTCCTGCATTATAAATGGTATCTTTATACATGAAAATATTAGCATTCGAATCCATTCTTAAAACTTCTTGTGCAGTTGGATTTCCAATTGTATTAGTCTCACTCTGCTGTTCTGAAATCTGCCTTGTGGGTCCTTTACTGCAACCAATCAACAAAGCAAAACTACATATTACAACATAAATAATCATCTCTCTCACAAATTGCCCCCCCCCCCCCTTTTTCAAATTCATCAATTGAAATTAAGACGAGGAAATCCTCACGAATGTTGCAACCTGCAAATATCATGCAATCATAACGGGATTTGTTGTTTGATAATGTGATACGATAGAAAAACCAAATCTTACCTATGCACGGAGATGAAGCAATGAGAGCCGCGGACGGGAAATTAGAGGAAAAATATGCGAGATCGCTTGAAAGGCAAAAGGAATACAATGAAAAGCGATTTTTGCTGGACGAAGAGCTTCAGGCATGGGAGAACGTCAAGCAACAGAAATTAAAAGAGGAAAAAGAAAGCAAATCGTTTTTCTTAGAGCAGCAGGCCAGTAAGCTGGACGAGGAAGAAAACGGACCTCTTAAAATGGCAATCGATCAACTTGGGAAAGACGGCAGTGCCGATCGAAAGCCTTTTTTCTATTACATGAAAGAGATATTATTCGTGCTTGTTTTTGTTGTGTCGCTAACGACCGGGTTGCTGGCGCTTAGGTTTTACACAAGTCCAGTAGCCGATTGGTTGACTGCATATAAAGCATTTACCTATGTGGCATGGATAGGTTATTTGTTATTGGCAATTATCGTTATTTTGTTCTACTGTGCACTAGGAGTAAGAAAAAAGGGGAATAATCCGCCTTTATTTGAGCTATCCAGCGATCGTCTGGTTCTTATCGTATCGATCTCGATTATCGGAAGCCATGGATTGGATCGAAGGTTGGTTGACTTATGGACGATTTCAGAAAACCCGCATATCGGTTCATGGATGGCGCTTTTTTCATTTTACGCTTCCGTATTTGCGCTAGTTTATTTATTTGTCGCAATCGCGATTGCTTTCGTTAGGGGCAATGAAGGAAAAGATCCTGTACCTGCGGCGATCAATTCCGATCGGCCGATCAGCGATTGGACGGAAGATTTATTATCGAGAAGAGAGTTTGCCGAGCATATCGCCCGTTTTATTTGCAGACGAGGAGAAGACAGTCTTACGGTAGGGCTTTTTGGGGAGTGGGGGTCAGGGAAAAGCTCCATTTTTAATATGACGAAGGGGTTAATTCCAGAGAAGAATACGATCGCTTTCGAATTTAAGCCATGGTATTTCGGAGTAAATACGCACGATATCATCCACAAATTTTTGCTTCAATTTCTGGAAGAGGTTCAAGCCGACAAGCAACGTAACGTTCAGTTGAATAAGCTGTTGCGCAAATATATCCATGCCTTGGCATCTGTTAGCTTAAGGCCGCCGGGAGCTGTAATTTCCGTTAAAGATTTTTTGGATAAAAGCTTCGCGGACGTCGATTCGTTAAGCGTCAATTCGTTAAAAAAAGAAATCGATGCATGCTTAAAAAAGCTGGATAAGAAAATCGTCGTGTTTATAGACGATATCGATAGATTGGATTCTCAGGAAATCCAAATGGTGTTTAAAGTAGTGCGCCTCGTTGCGGACTTTCCGAATACCATCTATATATTAGCCATGGACGAGCAAGTTATCGTCGATGCGCTTGGTGCTTCTTTCTATAAAGAATTGAGCATTGGAAAAGAAGAGTCGAGAAAATTGGGACAGAAATATTTGGAGAAGTTTATTCAAGTTCCATTGTTTTTGCCCAAAGCCGACTACCAAGCTGTCGCGAAGTTATGCTGGAACGGATTGCAACGGACATTGGAGGAGGTAAATTCTAAAATTTTAGACGATACGGGAGCTCCAAAGGCCGAGGAGTTTGTTTACCAAGCCACATTCCTGAAATTGACTCCGCGGAACGTCAAACGTTACTTGAACTTGGTCGAAGTATTCGTCCCGATGATGGAAGACAAAGTGAATGCCCGAGATTTGCTATATTTATTGTTAATTAAAGTTACCTCACCTTCCCTGTACGAACATATTTATTATCACAAGATCCTGTTCTTTAATGAGTTTAAGGAACCGAATAGCGATCAAAACGCGTACAATAGCTTGATTAACGCGATTCCCGATATTGCAGCTTACTCTAACATCCTCGTCGAATTATTTCCGCAAACTACTTCTATGTTTAGCGATCGCAAGCGTACGGATCAAAATAAGGAGCATTGGGAAAAGCAACGAAGAATTTGCTCCGATAAGCATTTCGCTGAATATTACACCTATGCGATTAACGATTCTGTCACCAAGCAGGATATCGAGAAATACGTATCGAGCCTTTCTGGCTCCGTCGATAAAAAAGCGCATATCTCGGCTTATTCACGTCTTCTGGAAAGGGCATCGGCATTTGAATTAAATCAAATGATCTTCGAGCGAGTGGCCTCTGACGATAGCGTAAGAATAAAGATCAACTATATGGATGTTTTGATTTCCCGATACAGCGCACTGTTCGACAAACGGAATGAAAAAGAAACGAGTCTCGAAAAATATTTTACGCTTAAGGCGATTATGGATATTGCGCTATATGTTAAAAAGAGAATCCCGGAAACATTACTCTTTTATGATACAACAGCAAACGGGACGTTAGGAGTCATTGCGAATCTTTATGACCGCTATCACGAAGTAGAGGATATGCCGGATTTAGCAAAGATGTTTTTAGATCGTATCGAGGGTTGCAAAACCCTGGAGCATTTCATCGATAATATTTTTATCGACGATTCGCTTCTGATCTTTGAAGTATGGACACAAATCGACCCTGTTAGTAAAGATCGTATCTTGGACAAATGGCTTGGAAATATAGATCAACTTGAGCAGATGATCGATCTTACGTATGAATTTAATTATGACTTAACAACCCCGATAGAGAAACAGGACGAAAAATCCATACTTTATCCGCTATATCCGACCTTGAAACATCTGCCCTTGGGCTCCGTGAAACGCATTATCGGAAGTCATGACAAATCTCTGTCGTCAAATTACATAAATAGATTCATCGAGGTTTATTCCAATCTGGATACTCATTTGCACCGGTATTTCCAAAAATTATACGAGGAAGCAAAAGTAAATAACACCAACGTATTTAAAACGGACGCAATAATTAATTACGTCGATCTCGTCAAGCGAAAAGGCTTCGAAGCAGGTTGGAATAAATCGTTGGAATTAATTAGTGAAATTGAGCGATATCATTCGGAATAACGCCATATACCTTTAGGGATACAAATAATTAAAGAGCCAGTAACGGTAATACCTTCTGATAATTCGTTGTCAGGAGGTTTTTAATTTGTTTGATGATGAAAAGGAGCGGAAAATAGCGCTAAAGATGATTGAAAAGTGGATGGCCAGGTTGGCTGAAGAGGTAGGAGCGTTAATACGACTATCATCCGTTATATGGCGCCAAGCATTAAATAACGAGCGCAACTGAAGATTGGGCTCGTGACTTTTCCTCAAGATGATCTGACCCGCAGGCTTGCCCCCCCCCCCCC
>NZ_JBHSED010000035.1:287904-343755 GCF_042651945.1 Cohnella boryungensis
AATTCAGTCGTAAACCTTTAAGGAAGAAAAGAAAGAAGGGGGGAATTGATGGCCATTTTGCTTCTTGTCAATGTGACTATTCGGAAAAATAGAGTGATACTTAACTAATTTATAATTAAAGGGGACTTATATGAATAACAAGAACACTTTCAATCCTTTTCGAAGACTTCATTTTTATGCGGCATGGTTTATTACTCCCTTGTTATTAACGTTAACCATATCAGGCATCGGTTATCTATTCTATACAGATGTTGAAAAATACGTGTATGAGAAAGAATTCTTCGGAAAAAGCGACATAGCAGTAAAGCAAAGCATCGATGAAGCAATCAAGAAAATAAGCGACAAATACCCCGACTACAAGATTGGGAAAATAAGCATCTTGGAGGAGCCTTTTAATAACAGGGTTACGATCAGTAACGACATAGGCGATTCTAAATATCTTTTTCTAGACACCAATAACCAATTAGTCGCTGTTCAAAATACGAAGTACACCTATGCTAACTTTATGAGAAACTTTCACAGTTCCCTTTTTACAGGGAGTACATTCATACGGTACTTAGTCGAATTGACTGCTTGTTGGACAGTTTTTCTGATTGTTTCAGGTATTTATATGACAATTAAGAAGAAGTTGCTTTCAATTAAATCGAAACAAGGAACGCAGCTTAAATTCCAGAAAATTCATGCCATTCTGGGTCTTGTAATTGCATTTCCTTTATTTGTAATCGTACTAACTGGAATCCCTTGGTCAGTGTTTATGGGAAGTCACATTAGTAAATTTGGCCAAGAGCATCCTGAACTGGGACGAACCGAATTACGGTATAATCCCCCGCAATCAGATGTGAGTGAGATTCCTTGGGCAACTAGAAGCTTGGATCAACCTACCTCGAATCCTACCTCTCATGGCGACCATCACTCTGCGGCAAATGCAACTATAAGCAATCCTGGTCAGAAAAGCATGGAATCCATATTAGCTGAAGCCAAAAATGAAGAGATTGCAATGCCGTTTTCAGTCGTCTACCCCTCAAATGAATCTGGGGTATTTACTGTTTCTAAAAGCAGCAATACAGGCGTTACCGGGCTGGATGTTAGCCCTTATAAAGAAACAACTGCCTACTTCGATCAATATTCCGGTAGATTAATTGCCAGAATAAACTTTGACGACTATGGAATTATTGGAAAGTGGTTTACATGGGGGATTCCTCTCCATGAAGGACACTTATTTGGGCTTGCCAATAAAATATTGAACCTGATTGTATGTCTCGCATTCATTTCGTCAATAGTTATGGGATTCATCTCATGGATGAAAAAAATAAAATCAGGAAGACTGAGCGGGCCGAAACGAATAAATAAACCTTGGTCAATAGGAGCTATTCTTACTCTATTGGTACTAGGTGTGCTAATGCCTCTGTTTGGATTATCCGTGTTAATCATTTTTATTATTGAAAGTATTATCTACTACGCTACTAAAAATAAAATGCAAACCGTAAATTAGGCGCAATCCTGGTCGGACATACCTTCTGCACCAGAGGAAGGGCGGCGAATTTGGATCAGAGGATAAGCTTTCTCTACTAAGTAGCAACTGGAAAGGTGAAACTCCTTTGGGCTACTCGACTGAGAGGACGGGGCTTCGCCGAAGAAGGCTCGTCATGGACAAGAGGGCAAACGTGGGCGTTATATGGGTTTATGATGAGCTACCTCCATACGGGGAAGGAAGAATACTTGCAGACTGCCAAGCGCGTCGCCCATTATTTTATGGCCAATATTCCCGATGATGGAGTTATCCCGATAGATTTCAGGCAGCCTGCGGAGCCTAAGCTGGAGGATGATACGGCCGCCGCTATCGCGGCTTGCGGATTGATCGAGATCGCCAAGGCGGCAGGCAAGCACGAGAAAGACTTGTATCTCCAAGCGGCATTGAAGCTATTAAAAACATTGGATCGATTCCGCAGCGACTGGACTAAGGACTGCGACTGCATTTTGAAGAACGGATCGGCAGCTTATCTTACGAATAAACACCATCACTCGATTATCTACGGCGATTATTACTTCATGGAGGCTGCTTTCAAACTCAAAGGCAACGACTTGTATTTATGGTAGAGGGAATTGGGCCCGGGTTTACGGTTTGTAGAAATGGCTCATATAAGTAGAAGGCGGCTCCCCGAACACTTTCTTAAATACCCTGCTGAAATAAAAGGGGTTGCGGTAACCGAGCCGTTCGCTGATCTCGGACACGTTCAGGGGAGTGCTTCTCATAAGATGGATGGCTCTATTCATCCTAAGCTTCGTATGGGCTTCGATGATGCTTTGCCCCGTAAGCTTCTTGAAGGTAGCGGATAAGTAACTGTAATTCATGTTGACGAAATCGCTCAATTGTTTGGAGCTAAAGTCCTCTTCCATATGTTTGGTCAGATATTCCATCACTCTCCCCGCAACCGTATCCGTTTTGCCTGCTGTTTTCTTGGCTATTCGAGACAACTCCGCTTGACGAAGCTCCAGAAAAAGTTGGTATACTTGAAGGCTTATCAGCGTCATTCCGTTATCCTTCTGTTTGCCGTAGTCCTCCAATAGCCTTTGCAACCGGTTCGGCAATGTTAGATGAAAGGCGGAGGTTCCGTGCTTGGGCATCGCGAATCGATATTGGTACTGATCGGGAAAGTAGTAATCCAGTTCGGGCATCGGACAATAATCGCTGTACGAGACGCGCTCGTCGACGACGGAGTTAAAGTGCACCCAGTACCAGGTCGTTCCCGGAAGCGTCAAAGGCAGTCCCCAATGATGGCCCCCCTTCTTGAGAAACAGATGCTCCATCTCGCCTACGAAATACTCTGTCCCCTCCTCGATAACCTGCATTCTCCCTTTCGTTACGAATAGAAATACGTCGAAATCAAGAACGCGATCGTGATGAGTATAAGTCCCCTCAGTGTGGTTCGCACCGATATCTCTGACGAGAGGAAAACGATCGGCGGTGAGAGAGACGCTAAAATCCTTTGCATGCACTGAAAGTTCCCCCTCTCTAAGCAGTAAGCCTAATTTCGATTATAACCTAAAAAAAGTATATGTAACATACGCTGTTGTGCATTTATCCTTTCCCTGTCAGGGATTAGAATAAACCCCGAAAGCAATAATTGGGAGGGTGTCAATATGAATGCGATACGGTTGTCCGAATTTCCATGGGGTCAGATCAGATTGTCCGAAGGCCCGTTGAAAGCGCGATTTGCATTGAACAAGCAGTATGTGATGAGCTTGACGAACGATAACCTGCTTCGCAATTTTTATTTGGAAGCCGGACTTTGGAGCTATAGCGGCAATGGCGGAACGACAAGCGCCACGACGACGAGCATGGACGGCCCGGAAAGCTGGCACTGGGGCTGGGAGTCTCCTACTTGCGAGCTTAGGGGACATATGATGGGACATTGGCTGTCCGCAGCCGCGCGAATCTATGCGCAGACTGACGACCATCTTGTTAAGGCGAAAGCCGATTACATCGTGCAAGAACTTGCGCGTTGCCAGGAGGCAGGCGGGGGAGAATGGCTTGCGGCGTTCCCGCAATCCTATATGAACAGAATGGCGAACGGCAACTGGGTATGGGCGCCGCATTATACCGTGCATAAGCTGCTCATGGGTTTAGGCGAGATGTACGCCATCGCCAAGAACGAAACAGCGCTTATGATCATGAATGGGATGGCCTCATGGTTCCATCGTTGGACAAGCCGATTCACTCGGCAACAGATGGACGATTTGCTCGATATGGAAACCGGCGGGATGCTGGAAACTTGGGCGGATTTATATGGCATTACCGGCGATCCGAAGCATCGCGAGCTGATCGAGAGATACGACAGACGGAGGTTTTTCGATGCACTCCTAAGGGGGGAGGACGTTCTTACCAATAAACACGCGAATACTCAGATTCCAGAAATCTTAGGAGCGGCCAGAGCTTGGGAATTGACCGGGGACAAACGTTATCGGGAAGTGGTCGAAGCCTTCTGGAGGAGCGCCGTCACGGAACGGGGAATGTTATGCACCGGCGCGGGAGACGACGCCGAGCTGTGGATGCCGCCAGGTGAATTCGCCAAGAGGATGGGCGTAGGCCAGGAACATTGCGGCAACTACAACATGATGAGGCTAGCCCATGTTCTGTTCCGTTGGACGGGGGATCCCGTATACGCGGATTACTGGGAAAGAAGGTTTTATAACGGTGTGCTTGCCCACCAACACGGCGACACCGGAATGATCTCCTATTTTCTCGGAATAGGAGCCGGAAGCCGCAAAAAATGGGGATCTGCGACGCAGCACTTTTGGTGCTGCCACGGCACGCTCGTTCAAGCCAATGCTTCCTATGAGCAACAAATTTATATGCGGGATGAATCGGGAGTTGCCATCAACCAGTGGATTCCATCCGGCATCAAGTTCAGGCATGGAGGCGCTCTGATTGACCTCGATCTGCAGCAGGACGGACAAAATGGCGTATATCCGTTGAATGGATGGAACGTAGAGGGTATGAGCGCGATAACGAAGGTAAATGCTCCGCCAATCCCTGCCCACCGTCCGGATAGTTTCGTATACACCATAAAAGTAACTTGCGAGAAGGAAACGGAATTTACTCTAAAACTGAGATTGCCGTGGTGGGTAACGGGGCAGCCCGTCATTTCGGTTAATGATGTTCCGATTAGCGGTACGTTTCGCCCGTCCACATTCGTAGAAATCCGCAGAACATGGAGCGTTGGAGACCGGTTAACCATCGAATTGCCGAAGGCGTTGACGGCCGAACCGCTGCCCGGTCTTCCGGTTCAGGTAGCTTTCATGGACGGGCCGATCGCATTGGCGGGTCTGGTCGGCGAAGAAATACGGCTTCGCGGCAACCCGGCGGATCCGGGTACTTTTTTGATCCCCGATCGAGAAAGAAACCATAGCTGGTGGAACCCCGGTTATTACCGGACGATTGACCAGGAACGCGGAATTCGATTTATTCCCTTATACGAAGTGAAGGATGAAGCCTATACCGTTTATTTTCCGGTCGATCATGTGAGCCATACGGAGTGAACCGCGATGCACAAAATATTGCTTGTCGACGATGAGCCTAGGCAATTGCGCACCTTGGCGGCGATTATCCGCCGGCTGCGTCCCCATTATGAAGTGTCGGTAGCCCATAGCGGAAGGGAAGCTTTGCATTTGACGGAAACGTATGCTTTCGATGCAGTGGTTTCGGATATACGGATGCCCGAGATGGACGGCTTGGAGTTAATGGAGGCCCTTTTTCAGCGGCAATATAACGCTCTATCGATCTTATTAACGGGATATAAGGATTTTGAATATGCGCGGAAGGCTATCGGCTGGGGCATCATGGATTATATCGTCAAGCCGATAAGCCGGCATGCGCTGGAGAATTTGCTGGAGCGGTTAGACGATCGTTTTTCCATAGCTAGCAAGGAACAGAACTCCATGATGCGCATGGCCAAACAGCTCGACTTGTCGCTTCCCGTCTATCAGACCCATTTACTGAATAAATGGATCCAAGGCCGTTTGAATGGTGAAGAACGGGAGGGGCTGGCCGAGATCATTCCGCTTGACGGAGCGGGGATCATCGGTCATTTGGAATATGAGCGTCCCAGCGGAGCAGAACGCATCGACGAGCAGCTTCAGAAACGATTGGAGAACCACTCGATACCGGGCATCAAGAGTGTGTACGGCTTTCGATTAGACGGTGCGAACAACAAACTTGGCTTCGTATTTCTCCTTCACCTCCGACCTCCAGCTCCGTTCATGCTCGGGAATATGGCCCGGACTCTGGATGAGTGGATCGCAGAGGCGGAGGATGATACGGGACGGACGATACAAATCGGACTTAGCGAAAAGTTCGATCCCCTATTCGACAACATTGAGAAGTGCAATGGGCAAGCTGAAATCGCGTTAGCAAGAGGATTTTACGAACCGGATAACCGAACGGTCATTTATAGGGAAACTACTCCTGTTCTCGATGCCATACCGGACTGGCACGAGGTTGAAAGCCGTATCGCGGATGCCATCAAAAAATCCGATGCCCATAAATGGAGCCGTGCCATCAATGATTGCATGGCACGGCTTCGCCTTTCGCTGGATAGGCCTCCCGAATTAATCAAGCATGAAATGGCACACATGCTCGTCCGAGTGGCGAAAAGCCTTATTCGCTCCTATTCGGACGAGCGGTTTGCAGGTTTGGAAAAAGAGATCCGAGCAAGCGTTATGGCATGCATGAACGGCCATCAACTCCGAATCCGCTCCAAAAGGGCGATCGAACGGGTGGCTGACGTTTATGCATACGGAACGACCGATCCGGCCGAGGAATACGTCCGACAATGTCTGTCCTACGTCGATGAACGCTACACCCAAGAGCTTTCCTTGGAGGGGATCGCCGCGTACTTTCATTTCAATTCTTCCTACTTCAGCGGCTTGTTCAAACAACGTACGGGGATCAGTCTATCCGCGTATATAACGAAGAGAAGAATGAAGGAAGCCAAGCGTTTACTGCTTGAGACCGACGATAGCATATCCGATATCGCCCATCATGTCGGTTATAAGGATGCCTCCTATTTCATTCGGATTTTTAAGCGGGAATCCGGCGTCTCTCCTTACAAATTCAGACATATGAACAGGCTCGCATAAGGGGGAAAGGCAACATGCTGCGTTTGGCAAATAAGACGGGCATCCGATTCCGCCTAGTTTTCGCTTATATCGCGTTGATTACCATCCCTCTTGCTCTGCTAAGCGTTCGGTATTACGGGACAAGCAAAGAGCTCGTTTCCGATATCGTTCGGACGAACACTTACGAAATGTTGGTCAAGAACAACGAAAATATCGACGGTAAGCTCTCCGTCATCATGGAGAACATGATTAATTTCACCGTGGATAAGGACGTTTTCGACGCGTTCAACGGACACAATCCCTCGAATGATTACGAAATAAAACTTCTTGACGATCAACTCACGCCCATCATCGAAAAGCATTTCACTCGTCCGTCGGATATTTATTCCGCCCAGCTCGCGACGAGTTACTATGCTTTCGGCGCTTCTTCTGGTCTTTCGGGAGGCAAACCCTTCATTCCGAAAAACACTTTCACGAGCACGGAGCTTTATCGAGCGGCTGTTACCGGCGATTCAAGCCCCGTATGGGTTCCGACCTACGAGTTCTCGGACATGTTCCATGCCGATTATTTGAAAGGGGTGAGCCTGGATTTCAAATATATGTTTTCCGTTGTTCAACGGATACGAGGCGCCTATTCGGACGGTCGCAACTTCTTCTCGCTTCCCGATGACGTGGAGAAACCAGTTCTGATCATCAACCTGAAGGAAGATTTCTACCGCAAAGCTTTCGATAACAGCATCCCGGTGGAGGGCGGTTATTATTTCGTCATGAGCCGCGATGGTACGATCGTTTCCCATCAGGACTCGAGTATGTTGGCCTCGAAAATCACGGACAAGGCTTTGTTGGGCTTGGCTAGCGAAGAGAACGGTACGAAACGAATGAAGATCGGGACGCAAGATGTCGTAGTCTGTTTCGTTACGTCTAAAATTACCGGCTGGACCTCGGTCATGGTCATTCCCGCGAAGAATATGCTCGGGGAGATTCCCGCAACGTTCAAATCCAATTTGATTCTCTCCGCGTTGTTACTTATCCCTCTAGCTATTTTTCTCTCTATTTTTTTGACGGGAAGAATAACAAAACCTATCCGCAGATTAGCAAGCGCCATCCATAAAACAGGGAGCGGCAACTTCGAGATTCATATCGAGGAGACGGGAGCCAAGGAGTTCAAGCTGCTTACTCATAAATACAACATAATGAATCAGAAGATCCAAAGGCTGATCGAAGAAAACTATGAAATCGCGCTCCGAGAAAAAGAAGCCGAAATTATGGCCTTAAATCTTCAATTGGATCCTCATTTCATGTATAACACGCTTAATCTAATCAATCTGATCGCTCTGGACAACGACCAAGACGAAATCAGCGAGATGATCGAGAATCTATCCGTTATGTTGCAATACTCGGTCAAAACGAACAAGGACATCGTACCTTTCGGAGGGGATTTGGAGTATTTGAAAGGATATATTCTCATTATGACCAAACGGTTCGAGGGCAGATTCCATATCGAGTACGACATAGATCCGCTTTTGTACGCTTACGGAGTCCCTAAGTTTTTCATGCAGCCGTTCGTTGAAAACGCATTAGTGCATGGTTTCGAATCTATGCAATCCCATGGTGTACTTATCATTTCCGGGAGACTAATAGACAAGGAATGCGTGTTTCGAATCGAGGATAACGGCAAAGGGATGGATGAAAGCACGCTTTCACAATTGGACGAACCCGCTGCTCGCTCTGTCGGTATCCAAAATGTCCTGCGGAGAATTCACATTCTATATGGAAAACAATATGGAATACTCATAGAATCAAAGCTTGGTAAAGGAACGAAGGTGACGATCCGGCTTCCGGCCGATTGATCGCGGCAAGGATTCGAGCACAAAAAAAGTGCTATATTCCAAGGTTATTTTTATTTTCGGACGTTTGCCCTTTCCTATAATCGATGTGTAAGAGCAATACGGTTCGTAAATAAAGGGAGGTTATGGAATGAAACAATGGTTGGGACGCAAAGGAATGGCGGCGATGGGCATTTCGCTCGCGCTGACATTAGTCTTGTCCGGCTGCGGCGGAAGCAACGATCAAGCATCTTCGTCGCCCTCGTCTTCCGCGGGGGCGGTATCAGACTCGAAGTCGGCGGACAAAGAACCGGTTAAGCTCAAATTTACGTACTGGGGCAGCGCGGACGAGAAGAAGGCGATCGAAGGCGCGGCTAAAAAATTCACGGACAAATATCCATGGATTACGGTCGAAACCGTTCAGATTCCGAACGCCGATTACAATACGAAGCTTACGGCGATGGCGGCGGGAAACGAAATGCCCGACACCGGCTATATCACGGGCGACCTGGGAGAAACTTGGGCGAACGAAGACCGGTTTGTGAATTTGTACGAAATGCTGGATAAAGATCCCGACATTAAGCGGGATGATTTCTTGGACTACGCGTTCTATCAAACGAATCCGGACAACGCCTGGGGAATCATGACCGCCGGAGAAGCGTTCGGATTGTTTTACCGCAAGGATCTGGTGGAGCAAGCGGGCGTGACCATTCCTTCAAAAGCGTCGGAGGCGCTAGATTGGGATAGTTTCGTGAAGCTAGCGCAAAAGTTGACTTTGGATAAAAACGGGAAAAACGCGAGCGAAGCCGGATTCGATCCGAAAAATATTAAGCAATACGGCGTCATGTTTGAAACGTGGCACGATCCTCTGAATACTGTGATCTTCAGCAATGGAGGGGATTGGCTTTCGCCGGATGGGCAAACCTTCACTCTGAACAAGCCGGAAAGCGTCGAAGCGATTCAGAAGCTGGCCGACTTGGTTAACGTGTACCACGTAGCGCCATCGCCGCTTGACATCAAGTCGATGCCTGCCATGAGCGTCGCTCTGCAATCGGGTTTAGTCGTGATGGCTATCGGCGGGCAATGGATGAACCTCGATCTTGGCAATGCCAAAGTGAATTACGATATCGGCGTACTCCCCAAGCTCAAGGAAAGCCTAACGGTCGCGACAAGCGGAGCAACCGTTGTGTTCAAGGGCTCCAAGCACCCGGAAGAAGCCTGGATGTTATTCAAATGGATGTCCAATCCTGAAGGGGCTATCGATTTATATTCCAGTGGGCTTTGGATGCCTACGATGAAAGAATGGTATACCGATTCTAACTTAGTGGCGAAGTGGGTTGATGTTAATCCGGCCGCCCATCCTCCTGGATTCAAGGACGCTATGATGAATCAAATGCTGGAGAGAAGCAAGCCAAGCACGACCTTCTACATGAAGAACCAAGCGAAGATTACCGCAATCGTCACTTCCGGCTTGGATCAGGTATGGTTCGGAAACAAAACCGCGCAAGAAGTGCTGGATGAAATCGCCATAAAGGTTAAACCGGAAATCAAAGGAAGATACGACGTTAAGCAATAAATCAATCTTGCCGAGAGAAAGCCGGGAGTCCCTCCTGGCTTTCTTGTACGATAGTCGGCAATAAGAAAGAAAGGTGATCTTATGGGAAAACAGAAAACATCGCCCCTCAGAATTGGGCTGTTATTCATATCGCCGGTTTTGATCGGTTACGTCATTTTTATCGTCGTTCCCTTGATCATGACTCTTTACCTAAGTATGACGGATTATTCCATCGGGGCGAATCAAACCCATTTTATCGGTCTATCCAACTTTAAGGATATGTTAACGGGGAAGGATAACTTCTTCTGGCCTTCCATGAAGGCGACAGGATATTACGTGCTCGTAAGTGTGCCGCTGGGGATTACGGTATCTTTTCTTATCGCAGTGTTGTTGAATCGAAAAATAGCTCTCCGGGGATTCTTTCGAAGCGTTTTCTATCTTCCCGTCGTTATTCCGTTAGCTTCCTCTTGCGTCATCTGGATGTGGATGCTCCAGCCTGATTTCGGGATCATCAACGCTGCTCTGGAGAGCGTTGGAGTTCCTGGGCCTCGCTGGCTTTCTTCCGAGGATGCGGTCATCCCGACATTCATCCTATTCAGCTTATGGATTAGCGGCGGTACGATCGTCATTTTCCTCGCCGGCTTGCAGAGCATTCCTTCCCATTTATACGAGGCTATCGAGATAGATGGAGGCAATGCGTGGCACAGGCTGCGTTACATTACGATTCCGATGAGCTCATCCGTAATTTTCTTTAACTTGGTAATGGGATTCATTAATGCCCTTCAGACTTTCGTACAACCTGCGATCATGACGGGCGGGGGTTCGGGCGGTCTCGGCCAGATGGGGGGACCCAACAATTCCAGCCTGCTCATCGTAGCTTACATTTTTCAGAATGGATTCCGTTTCTCCGATATGGGAATGGCAAGCGCGGGCGCAATGATCCTATTCCTGATCGCGATGGTATTTACCCTGCTCATCTTCAGATTCGGAAAATCATGGGTATATTATGAAGGGGATGGGCGAAGATGATGAACAAACGCGGTGCATTCGGAAAGCTGCTGACCTATGCCGTTCTTACGTTCGGAGCATTAGTCTGTTTATTCCCGTTCTATTGGATGCTACGTACGGCGCTTGCCGACATATCGGAACTGTTTCAGCCGGATCCAGCGCTGCTGCCCGCCGTTTTCAATTGGAATACTTTCCGCGATGCCATGGGGGCGCAGCCGTTCGATCGCTTTTTCCTCAATTCTGCGATCATTACCGGGGCGAATCTGGCAGGCGTTCTATTAACGGCATCCTTATGCGCATACGGTTTTTCGCGGCTCGATTGGCCCGGCAGAGATAAAGTGTTCGGACTATTGCTCACGGCGCTTATGCTCCCGTATGCGGTATTGATGATCCCTCATTTCGTGGGCTGGAATTATCTCGGTCTTACGGATACGTTCGCTCCGCTTATCGTGCCGGCATTTCTCGGAGGAGGCGTGTTCAACATCTTTTTGCTGCGGCAATTTTTCATGACGATTCCCCGGGATCTTGACGAAGCGGCATTCATAGACGGAGCATCCCATCTGCGGGTATTTTCCAGAATTATCCTACCGATCGGCAAACAGTCTCTAATCGTTGTCGGATTGTTTACCTTTCTAGCCAATTGGAACGACTACTTGGCGCCCGTCATTTATTTAAGCTCGGAGAAAAATTATACGCTAATGTTAGGTTTGACTCTATTCCAAGGCCAATATAACGCGCAATGGAATTTGATGATGGCTGCCGTTTCGTTGGTCGTTCTTCCTTCGCTCGTTCTCTTCCTATTTGCGCAGCGTTATTTCGTGGAAGGGATTGCGATGACCGGAGTTAAAGGATAAATATAACACCGCGATTAGGGATATCCACGAGCGTAAACGCTCGTGGATATCCCTGTTTTGTTCGAAAGTTCTAAAAAAAGAACGGTAGATTGTGCAATATGCAGCAGTCGTACGGGCATGATTTTGAGGTATCGTATTTATAGACGCAAGGTGGACGAACGAGGATTTGATCCCCTATAGTTATAAAGAAGCCTCCACAAGCAAGAAGGCTTCTTCATCGATTGGAGGTCATGCGAATGAGCGGCTGGCAACGTATTTGGAGAAGCGTCTTCGCAAAATTTTCCGCCGCGTTCATCGTTGTGGGGCTAATCCCCTTGTTTGCGCTTAGTCTCTTCTCGCTCCGTACCTTCACGGATCACGTAGAGCGAAATACGAATAACAATTTGGAGCAGATGGTCCTCTTCATGGGGTACAATCTGGACAATCTATTTTCGGATTACGACAAAGTTTCCAAGCTGATGTATTACGGAAGCACCAATCTGGAAACCCAAGGGGCTTCCTCCAACCGAACCATTAGCGTGAATGTGGATGAACGCATTAATGAAATGTCGATCAACGATTTTCTAACGACGGTTCTTTACAGCGATACGTTTATTCGCAACGCTTATTTCGTGAGAAGCATGGATAACAAGCTGTACTCTCAAACGAAGGATAATAAGTCCTTCCTTCCCGAGACTCTTCCGCTTGCGGATTGGGCGATTCCTCTAAAGGAAAACCCCAAACATCTGGCCACATTCCCGGTGCACGAGGAGACGTATTACAAAAATTCCAAAATCCGCGTGATGACGGTAGGAAGGAATTTGATCGATACTTCAGGCCTTATTACGGCAACTCCGAAAATCGTAGGCACCTTGTATTTCGATGTGGATGTTGCCGTGTTCGAGAATCTGTTCCGGGAATTGCGACTCGGCGATAAAGACGAATTATTCGTACTCGATGCGGACAATTCGGTCTATTACTCGAACAAGGAGATCAAAGAGGGTAAAGTAATCTTGCCGGAAACGTCCGACCGTCGATCGCTCGTCCTAAGCCAAGAGGTTCCTTTCTTAAAAGGACAGGTTGTCGTTCGGGTGTCCAAAGGCGATCTATACGAGCAATTGACTTCGATAAGATCAACCGTATATATGGCTATCGTAATCTGCGCTTTGGCGCTCATCGTGATGGGGATCTGGTTCTCGCGCCGATTGTCCTCGCCGATCATGAGCGTCATTAAACAGATGATCAGAGTCGAGTCGGGCAATCTGGAATCGGACCTCGTCGTTAAGACTCAGGATGAGATCGGACGATTGGCGCACGGGTTTAATCGGATGGTGGAGCGATTAAAGAGCTTTATTAATGATGCCTACGTGGCCGAAATCAAGCAGAAGCAGGCCGAGCTGAACGCTCTGAAGAGCCAGATCAGGCCGCATTATCTCTATAACACCTTAGAGGTTATACGGATGAATGCCGTTCATAACGACGATAATGAAGTTGCCGACATGATTCTTTCTTTGTCGAACCAACTGAAATACGTCATCGACTACGGCGAGGAATGGGTCACGATTCGCCGGGAGCTGGAGCACCTTAAAGATTATTTTTATATTATTAAAGTCCGTTTCGAGAACCGGATCGAGCTGCGCTGCGATGTGGCCGATCAAGTCGATTTAGACTGGTCTATGCTGAAGCTGAGCTTGCAGCCTATCGTGGAGAATGCCATTCAGCACGGAATACGTCCGAAGGGCGGCAAAGGAACCGTGTGGGTGACGATAGAGACCGTCGAGGATATGCTGGGAATAACGGTTTACGACGACGGTGTCGGTATCGATCCGGTGACGCTGGAACGACTTCATTCGATGCTTCATGATCCGAGAGCGCCGTCCAAGAACGTGGGAATGAAAAACGTGCATGAACGGATCAGGGCAGCGTGCGGCGAGCCCTATGGGCTGAACGTCAGCAGCCGGGAGCATGTCGGAACCTCGGTTCGCTTGCTGATCCCGATCCGGAAAGGGGCGGAAGAACATGGGAATTCGAGTCATTCTGGCGGATGACGAGCCGCTTATTATCAAAGGGCTTCGCAAGCTCATTCATTGGGAAGCCCTTGGAATGGAAATCGTTGCCCAAGCTTATGACGGTCAGGAACTTATAGAGGCTATCGACTCGCATTCGCCCGATATCGTCATTAGCGATATCAGTATGCCGTTCTTATCCGGCATTGATATTATCAAGGAAATCAACAGCAGGCGTCTTGCGATCAAGGTCATTTTCATTAGCGCCTATCAGGAGTTTTCTTATGCCAGGGATGCGGTCGCATTCGGGGCCGTCGATTATTTGGTCAAACCGGTAGTCAAGCAACAGCTGGAGGACGTGTTGCGTAAAGCGGCTTCCTTGATTCAGGAAGAGAGCGAGCAGTCGAGAAGCAAAATCGATCTGCAACGCTTCGAGAAGGCTAAGCAAAACGAGGAAACGAAGGACCGTTTCATTAGGTTAATAGACGGTTCTTTGCCAACAAGCACCGATGCATATAGGCAATTGATTGCCCAGCTTCAAGGTCCGTTATTTACGGTCGGCCTCGTTGAACTGGACCGTATCGAGGCGGAATCGGACAGATGGCCCGGGCAACAGCAAAAGCTGATTGCCTTTGCCATTGAGAATATTTTGAATGAAATCGTTGCGGGCACGGGCAGGGGACAGGTGTTCACGATAAATCAGCTGCACGTCGTTCTATTGGAACACGTGCAGCCCGACGAGCCTGTGCAGATCGCTTATGAAGTGAAGCAGAAGATCGGTTCGTTCCTTAAGCTTAACGTGTCCATCGGTCTCAGCAAGCCGGTCGCGACCGGGGCGGAACTGTCCCAAGCCTACGCGCAAGCCGAGCAGGCGCTGCAATTGAAATACTTTTTCGGATTAAATCGGGTAATTGTCTCCGAATCGCATACCCTGAAAGCTTCGATTGAAAGCGAGCTTTACGCCCTGCAGTTGGAGATCATTCGCGGATTAACGAATCAGTCGTGGAACGACGCGATGTCGGGTCTCGCTCCGCTGCTGCGGGAGATTCGATCGGCGACGATCGGGAATGCCTCGTTAGCGGTATCGACATGTTTTTCCTCAATTCTGTTTATCGTCCAGGAAATCAAGAAATCAGGCGTGCAATTGCCTGACTGGGGCTTCGACCTTCACGGTTTGCAGAGCTTGCTGGAGAATTATGAAACATTCGACGAAATGGAAAGAGGGGTATACCAAATCGTCGAGGAGCTATATCAACGGATCGACGATAAGAGCGGCAACAAGGAGAAGCTGCTGCTGACCAAGATCAAGCAATATATCGAGGAGCATTACAGCGAAGAGATTTCATTGGAATCGGTGTCGGCCATCGCTTTTATGAATCCTTACTACTTTAGCAGCTTCTTCAAGAAGCACACCCGACAAAATTTCAAGCAATACGTGACGGAGATTCGAATGAAGCAAGCCGTTTCCCTGCTTAACCAAACCGATCTGATGGTGTATGAAATCGCGGAAAAAGTAGGCTACAACAATGCGAGGCATTTCAGCGACATGTTCAAGAAGCATTACGGCAAGTTGCCGATGGAGTATAAACAGGCTCTTAGAAAATAGCCAGAAGACCGGGAAACCGGTCTTTTTCGGTCCGATGCCGTATTCTCGCCCCCGGATCAACACATCTTAAATTACTAGCATACGGGACTTAAAAAACTTCATTCATCGGATTTAGCAACGATGCTACAGTTAGAACCAAGGAAATGTGGAATCGATGATGATGCGCACATCATACGGCAATTCCGATAGGCTTGAACATACAAAGGGAGGTTCATCTTACATGGCTAAGAAATCGGTGCTTCAACTGCTTTCTCTCATGCTCGTACTATCTCTCGTTTTGTCCGCTTGCGGCGGCAATAATAATAATAATAACGCATCACCTTCCGCATCGGGATCTCAACCTGCGGGAACCGAAAGCGCTTCCCCGTCCGAAGCGAGCAAAGAAGTTAAGCTAACGATCGGGTATGCTACGGGAGATCCTGCGGGCAAGAAAGCGATAAGCGATACGATTGCGGCATTCACCGCGGCAAACCCTAACATTAAAATCGTCGACACGAGCGAGGGGACTTCATCTTCGTACCTCGACTGGTTGAAAACGAAAGACGCGGTAGGCGAGTTCCCGGATATCGTCGAGATGAGAGATACGAAAGTATTCGCCGATGCGGGTAAAATCTCCGAACTTCCGGCGGATTTGACGGAGCTATTCAGCACTCTTCCGGAGGTTGACGGCAAAAAATATAACGCGCCGATTACGCTAAATGCTCCTCAAGGGATCATATACAGCAAAAAAGCTTATGCCGATGCAGGAGTTGCGGAGCTACCTAAAACGTACGACGAGTTTCTGGCGATTCAGGAAAAACTGAAAGCATCCGGCGTTACCCCGATCGTCGTTGGCGGCAAAGACATTTTCCATATGGGTTTCTGGCTTAATAAGTTCCTGATCGATCAAGTGTATGCGGTCGATCCGGATTGGAACTCCAAGCGTACGGCGAAAACCGTTAGCTTCACGGATGCCAACGTCGTTGCCGCGATGACGGATTACAAAGAGCTGTTCACGAAATACGTGGACAAGGGCTGGCTCAGCACGGCGGACAACCAAACCGCATCCATTCTGGTTTCCGGCAAAGCGGCACAGCTCTTCTCCGGACCTTGGATGTTCACGCAAATCAAAGAAGCGGATCCTAGCTTCGAATTCGGCTTCTATGCATTGCCGGATCGTCAAGGTAAATTAAGCGTCATCGGCTTGCCGTCTCCTGCCGGATGGTCGCTGTCCGCGGAAGCGGCCAAAGACGCGGACAAGGTCGAAGCCTTTAACGAATTCATTCGTTTCTTCTTTGCCCAAGAGCAGTATTCCAAATTCCTTGAAGTATCCAACGGCATTCCTTCGACGAAGGAGCCGATCAGCTACAAGGCTACGGAACAAATGCAAACCGTGCTCGACATCATGGCCGACCCAAGCATTACCAAATCCCTTGCCATCAACAACTGGTGGGGCGAGAACCAAATTCCTCCGCAATTCCGCAATTGGTACTATAAGCTCATGCAGGATTTGGTAGTTAAAAATGGCGAAGTGGCCGAGTTCATGAAAAAAGCGGACGAAGAATACGACGTTGAAGTCAAGGCAAACCAGCAGTAATTCATAAGGCATAACGCCGGAACCGCGGAACAAAAGGAGCAACCTCCGCCGAATGGCGGAGGTTCTGCTTTTATAGAGCCTCTATCGAGGGAGTGAGAGCATGACAACAGCATTAGCGCCCAAGAAGAAAAAGAAAAAGTGGGTATCCTACTCGGTTTTATTCATCCTGCCGTCGCTGCTTATTTATACGTTATTCGTAATCGGTCCGACGATCAGCAGCCTTTATTTAAGCTTTACCTCGTGGGATGGCGTCAGCTCCGAGGTCCGATATATCGGAATGGCGAATTTCGAGGAAATTTGGAATAGCGAACGGGTTCACAACGCATTGAAGAATACGATCCTTCTTACGATCGCGCTGGTCATCCTGGAAAACATTTTGGCATTGGCATTGGCCATGCTCGTCGATC
Organism: Cohnella boryungensis; assembly: GCF_042651945.1. NCBI lineage: Bacteria > Bacillati > Bacillota > Bacilli > Caryophanales > Paenibacillaceae > Cohnella > Cohnella boryungensis. The sequence goes on from NZ_JBHSED010000035.1 coordinate 305,340, forward strand.
AAGTACGCTGGTTCAAAAATTTATTCCGCAGCATTTTTTATTTCCCTGTGTTGCTGAGCGGGCTTGTTATGGGTTTCGTATGGACGATCATTCTGAATTATAACTTCGGCGTTCTGAATCGGTTACTGGAGTTAGTAGGCTTAGATTCTCTGAAGACCGATTGGCTCGGCAATCCGGATTTTGCTCTTGTATCCATTATCTTGTCTACCGTATGGAAGGCTGCCGGATATTACATGATCATTTATTTGGCTGCTTTGCAGGGCGTTCCTCCCGAATTAAACGAAGCGGCAAGCATTGACGGCGCGAATAAATGGCAACAATTCCGTCATATCACCTTCCCGCTGCTGGCAGGTGCGGTAACCGTGTGCATGATGCTTTCCATGATTGGATCGCTTAAAATATTCGACCAAATCGCCGTCATGACCGATGGCGGTCCCGGCTTCGCGACGGAAACGTTGACCTACATCGTCTATAAAGTCGGTTTCGGGGAACTAAGGCAAGGCTTCGGCACGGCGATGGCTCTCGTTCTCTTCTTGCTGATTCTTATCGTCTCGATCATCCAGATTAAAGTGCTTCGCAAAAGAGAGGTGCAGCTATAATGCGGAAACGGAAAAAATGGAACGACATCCTCGTATTCGCCGTTACTCTGTTTTTGGCCGCAATTTTCTTTTTCCCTATTTTCTTCAACCTGATGTCCGCCTTCAAAAGCAATGGAGAAATTTTGAGAGATGCGATCGCTTTCCCTAAAGGGTTTTATGTAGAATCGTTCAAGCATCTGTTGTTCAAGACGGACTTTCCCGCCGCTATCGGCAATAGCTTCATCTTAACGGCAGGTTCGATTCTCTTCATGATTTTGCTTATTCCCATGGCGGCATATGCCATTGAAAGAACGAATAAGAAATGGACCTATATGGTCTACGTGTACTACCTGGCCGGGATGATGATTCCGTTTCAAGCCTATATGATTCCGTTATTCAAGGAACTGAAGATGTTCGGGATGTACGGAAGCTTAACCGGTCCGATTCTGATCTACATTGCAGGTTCCGTCGGTTTCGGAGTGCTTCTGTACACCAGTTTCTTAAAGGGAATTCCCCGCGAGATCGAAGAATCGGCGGAAATCGACGGTTGCACGAAAGTCGGGATTTTCTGGAGAATCGTATTCCCGTTGCTTGGACCTTGTACGGCTTCCATGGTCGTTCTGCAAGGACTCGGCATCTGGAACGACTTTCTGATGCCGATGCTGGTGCTTCCTTCGGGCAAGCCGAAGACGATGGTCGTCGAAATTTTCTATTATATCGGCGAGTTTTCTTCCCGTTGGGATATGATCTTCGCCGGAACCGCGATGTCGGTCGTGCCGATTCTAATCGTATTCTTGCTGCTGCAAAAATATTTCGTGAAAGGCGTCGCCGCCGGAGCGATTAAAGGATAAGGGGAAAATGAAAATGGCCTATTCGTTAAACGAAGAGAACAAAGCGTGGTTGGACGAAGTATGGAACAAGGTGCAAGCGAAGATGTCCGCCGAAGTCGATCGGGTAGGGGACCGGATTCCTTACATCCCGGTAGACGGAAACTATCGGGAAGACAAGGGAGAAACCGATATTTACTGGTGGACGAACGGGTTCTGGCCGGGTATGTTATGGCAAATGTACCATGCGACCAGAGAAGAGAAATATAGATCGGCCGCCGAAGGCGTAGAGGTCCGTCTGGATAAGGCATTCGACGGATATGATGGGCTGCACCACGACGTCGGTTTCATGTGGCTTCATAGCGCGGTTGCCAATTATAGGCTGACGGGGAACGAGAGATCGAGAACGCGCGGCTTGCATGCCGCGAACCTGCTGGCCGGAAGATACAATCCGAGAGGCAAGTTTATCCGCGCATGGAATGACGATTGCACAGGCTGGACGATCGTGGACTGCATGATGAATATTCCGTTGCTCTATTGGGCCAGCGAGCAGACCCGGGATCCGAGATTTGCTTATATCGCGAAAGACCATGCGGACACGACACTGGTTCGAACCGTGCGCCCGGATGGGTCTTGCAACCATATTGTGGTTTTGAATCCGGAGAACGGCGATTTCGCGGAAGCCCCGGGAGGACAAGGCTACGAGTCGGGTTCGTCATGGTCGAGAGGCCAGTCTTGGGCTTTGTACGGCTATGCGCTCAGCTATACGCATACGAAAGAAGAACGGTACTTGGCCGCGGCGAAGCAGATCGCCCATTATTTCATTGCTAACGTAGCGACGACCGATTTCGTGCCGCTGGTCGATTTCCGCGCGCCTGCGGAGCCTGTCCTCTGGGACACGACGGCCGGCGTCTGCGCCGCTTGCGGATTGTTGGAAATCGCTGATGCAGCGGGGGAATTGGAAAAGCCTCTTTACTTGAACGCGGCGATCAACATTTTGCGGGCGACGGATCGTCGATTCTGCAATTGGAATATCGGCGAAGATTCGATCGTAGCGAACGGCACTGGCTCTTATCATGGAAGAAACGGAGATTTTGCGGTGCCGATCATTTACGGCGACTATTTCTTTATTGAAGCCGTGCTCAGGTTGAGAGGGCAAGATTTTCTAATCTGGTAGCTATAACCGATGCCGTGGATATTGGAAATGGATACTTTAATAATTGCTGTTGAGGAAAATTCTTTCCAATTAGAAACAAGCACCTCAAAGACCGAACAAGAACTGAACGTTATTGGCAGACACTAGCAAGGGGATTCAAGTGCGCTGCGTGAGCATTGGTCCTCGGGAGCTTACAATTGAAGATGTGGCTCCCTTTATAAGCGAACAATACAAATCAATGGTATGAATTGAATACAAGGTTTTCCGAGGCTCGCAAACAACCCTGCGCTTCCAAGTGGAAGGCAGGGTTGTTGTTTTTGAGTTACACCACAGCCTCCCGTTTCCGGAAAAAAGTCTTCAAGGCATTATAAATTTCGCCCTTTTCCTTGATGACATAATAGAGAAATTGCGGATGATCCAGATGCTTGTAAGCCGACATCAGCGTGCTGCTGCGGTTGTACTGGTTCACTTCGCCGTAGCCGAAAATATTGGAGCGATCCAGCAGCTCCTTAATGAGCCGGACGCAGCGTTCGTTGTCGCTTGTCAGGTTGTCCCCGTCGGAGAAGTGAAACGGATAAATGTTGTACAGCGACGGAGGATAACGGCTGTCGATAATCTCCAAAGCCTTCACGTAGGCTGACGAGCAGATCGTGCCCCCGCTTTCACCCCGCGTGAAAAACTCCTCCTCCGTGACCTCCTTCGCTTCCGTATGGTGGGCGATGAAGACGATGTCGACCTTCTCGTACTGGCGGCGCAAGAATCGCGACATCCAGAAGAAGAAGGAGCGCGCGCAGTATTTCTCGAAGGAGCCCATCGAGCCGGACGTATCCATCATCGCGAGAATCACGGCGTTGTTCTGCGGCTTCACGATTTCCTCCCAAGTTTTGAAGCGCAGGTCGTCCGGAGAGATGCCGCCAATGGCGGAGCGGCCTTCCCGCGAGTTGCGTCGGAGGTTTTCCAGTATCGTACGCTTCTTGTCGAGGTTGGAGAGAATGCCTTTGCGCCGCACATCGGTAAATCGAACGTCCTTGACCTCGATCTGCTGTTTGTCTTTCTTCTTTAGATAGGGAAGCTCCAATTCCTCGAACAGCATCGTTTCCAGTTCGGCAATCGAGATTTCCGCTTCCACCACGTCGTCGCCGGGCTCCGAGCCCGCTCCTTCGCCTTTGCCGCCCGCCGGCGTCGGATCGACGCCAAGCACGTCGCCGACCTGGCTGTCGCCGTTCCCTTGGCCGACATGCTTTTTCTTGTTCGTGTTGAACACGAAGCGGTATTCATCGAGGCTGCGAATCGGAATTTTGATAATTTGGCGCCCATCCGACATGACGATGTTTTCTTCCGAGACGAGATCGGGCAAATTCTGCTTGATCGCCTCGCGGACCTTCTGCTGATGTCGCGCTTGATCCTGGTGACCTTTGCGGTGCAGCGACCAATCTTCGCGGGATAAAATAAACGAGGGATGATTCATGGGCAACCCCCTGTCGCTTAATTATTTAAAGAATGTATTAATCAATATATTCACGTTCGGCCAAACGATGTGTATAGGTATCCCGGACAAGTCGGCGAAAGATCGGGAGCATACGCTATGAAAACAGCTTTTGGGCTCTTAAGGGAAGACTTCCCATTCTCGCAGTCTCCCCAACGTATCCCCGATAGATTAGAATAAGAAGGATCAGATTTATCCGCGAGACGAAGGAGGAATGGATATTATGAAATTTATCCATACCGCCGACTGGCACCTAGGCAAGCTGGTGCAGGGCGTGTATATGACAGACGATCAGCGATGGGTTCTCCGGCAGCTGGTCGAGGCGATAGAGACGGAACGGCCGGATGCGGTCGTTCTGGCCGGGGATCTGTACGATCGGGCGATTCCGCCGACTGAGGCGGTCGAGCTGCTGGACGAGCTGTTCGAGCGCATCGTTATCGGATTGAATACGCCGCTTCTGGCCGTATCGGGCAACCATGACAGCCCGGATCGATTGTCCTTCGGCACGGCGATCATGGAAGCGAGAGGGCTTCATCTGGTCGGACAGCTGAAGGAGATACATAAGCCGGTCGTTCTGAAAGACAAGCATGGAGAGGTTCACTTTCATCTCATTCCCTATGCGGACCCGGCGCAGGTTCGTTACATATACGGAGACGATACGATTCGTACGCACGATGATGCGATGCGGGCGATCGTCGGTCGAATAGCGGCCGAGTTGGATACCGCTGCCCGGCACGTATTCGTCGGTCATGCTTTCGTTACGCCCGGAGCGAGACCCGAGGAAAATACGAGTCAGTCCGAACGGCCGCTGTCCATTGGAGGCGCGGAGTATGTGAATGCCGAGCACTTCGGCGTGTTCCACTACACGGCGTTAGGCCATCTGCATCAGGCTCACCACGTTTCCAGCGAGAGTATTCGCTACGCCGGCTCTCCTCTTAAATATTCAATCTCCGAGGAAAACCACCGCAAGGGCTATCTGGTTGTGGAAATCGATGAGGCGGGGCGCGTCGTCGTGGACAAAAGAGAGCTGAAGCCGCTTCGCGACATGAGGCGCGTTGTCGCGCCGCTGGAAGAAATCGAGCGCCATGCGGCGAGCGACGATTATGTATTCGTAACCCTGCTGAACGATAACCCCGTGCTATTCCCGATGGAGAAGGTGCGTGCGGTGTACCCGAACGCGCTTCACGTCGAGCGGAGGGCAGCTTCGGCCGGAGCGGAGTCGGCGCCGGTCCGGGAGAAGAAGGATCGGCGCGAGGCCGATCCGGTCGCGTTGTTCTCGGCCTTCTACCAGGAAGTGAAGGGGCTGCCCCTCTCCGAGGAAAAGCGGCTGTTGTTCGCCGAGACCTACGCCGATGCATTGAGAGAGGAGACCGGAACGGAATGAGACCGATTACGATTCGAATGACGGCATTCGGTCCTTACCGGGACACGGAAACGATAGATTTCAGCCTGCTCGGCGATCGGGGACTGTTCGTGATCTCCGGCAATACCGGAGCGGGAAAGACGACGATCTTCGATGCGATTTGTTATGCGCTGTACGGGGGAGCCAGCGGCGAGGATCGGGCCGAAATTCGCATGCTGCGCAGCCATTTTGCGGCGGACGAGATCGCGACGGCGGTCGATTATCGCTTTGCCGTCGGTCAAAGGACTTACCGGGTGTTCAGGCAGATGCCGCATCGTCGGGGGACGAACAAGAGCGAGACAGGAGGCAAGGCCGAGCTGTACGAGACGACCGGGGGGAAGGAAGTGCCCTGCGTCGATCGCTTCACCGTGTCGGACGTAAATGCGAAGATCGAGTCGATTCTCGGCTTGACCCAGGAGCAATTCGGCCAGATCGTCATGCTGCCGCAAGGAGAATTCCGCAAGCTGCTGACGTCGGACACGGAGAATAAGGAAGATATTTTGCGGCGAATATTCCGTACGGGGCTGTATCGGCGAATCGAGGAGCGCTTTTACCGGCAGAACCGGGATCTTCAAGAAGCCTTGAAGCAAGCGAGAGCCGCGCAGGAAGTGTATGCGAGGCAGGCGGAGCAAGCGCTGCCGCATCGAGAGGGCAGCCTGCTGGCGGCGGCCATCGCGAAGGAGTACCGCAGCATGGCGCAAATCACGGAGGGCTTGGAGCATGAAGCGGGGTTCTACGAGCAGCGCGCGGGCGACATTCAGCGGAGCAAAGCCGTTCTGGAGACGGAGCTGGCGGAACGGGAGCAGGCGCTGCGGCAAGCGCTCGCTCTTGCGGCGCGGTTCGCGCAGCGCGAGGAGAAGCGCGCGCAGCACGGGGAGCTGGAGCGGCGCAAGGCGGAGTTCGCCGAAAGCGAGCGGCTGCTGCGGCTGGCGGAGCAAGCGGCGCGGCTGCTTCCGTATGAGGAGCAGGCCAGGGAGGCGGCACGGCAGCTGGAGCTGAAGCGCGCGGTGCTGGAGCGTAAGCTGCAGGATGCGGCCGAGGCGGAGCGCGGTTATGCCGCCGCCCAGGAGAGCTATCGGCAGGAGGAGGCGCGGAGCGAGGCGCGCAAGGAGGCCGATCGCGAGCTGACGCGGCTGGCCGAGCTGAAGCCGATCGTGCAGACGCTGGCGGAGCGAAGGCTGGAGGCGGCGAGGCTGGAGGCGGATGAGCGCGCGAGCAAGGCGAAGCGCGAAGCGGCGGAGCAGCAGCTGGAAGGCTGGCGCGAGGCGAGACGGGCATTGGCCGAGCGCCTGAAGCTTGCGGAGGCGGAGGCGGCGCGTCTTCCCGACGCGCTGCAGCGTTATGAGCAGATGCGCGGCAAGTACAAGCTGCTGATGGAGTTGGCGGAGTGGGACAGGCTTCAATCGGAGCTTGCCAAGCGGGAAAACGAGCTGGGCCGGTCGGCGACGGCGCTTAAGGAAGAGCATGATCGGCTGGAGACGCTCTGGCTGGAGGGGCAGGCCGGTTGGCTGGCTCTGCACCTTCACGATGGCAAGCCTTGTCCGGTATGCGGCAGCGAATCGCACCCGGCCAAAGCCGCCTCTGGCGGCAGCCTTCCGAGCAGGGAGGAGCTGCAGGCGGCGAAGGAGAAGCTCCGCGCAGCGGAGACGGAGCTGAGCGAGGCAAGGGCGCAAGCCGCCGCGGCAAACGCGGGGCGCAGCGGGCGAGCGGAGTTGATCGCGGAGTTCGCAATCGGCGAAGAGCCATTCGCCGAGCAGTTGGCCCGGGCGGAGCTGGATGGCAAGCGCCTTCGCCAGGAGACGGACCGCTTGAAAAAGGAAGCGGAGGGCGTTCAGGCGCTTAAGCAGGAAGCGGAGCAGCTGGATGCGCGGATGGAGCGCGGGCAGGTCGAGAGGGAGCGATGGCTGGCGGAGCAGCATCGGCTATCCGTGGAGCTGCACGCCAAGCAATCCGTTCTGGCTAACGAGCTGAGCCGCATACCGGAGCCACTGAGGCTGCCGGAGCGTCTTGAGGCGAGTTACCGCGAGCAGCTCGCGCTTGTCGGGCGGATGAACGATGCATGGCAGGCGGCGCAGCAGCGGCTGCAGGGGACGCAGACGAGGCTTGTGGAGGAGAAGACAAACGCCGTGCAAGCCGCCAGCCAGCGCGAGGAGGCGGAGCGGCACAGCCAGCAGGTCGATGCGCGCTTCGGCGAGGAGCTGGCGCGATCCGGCTTCGGAACTGCGGAAGCCTACCGGGCGGCCAGCCTGCCCGAGACGGAACGCAGCCGGCTGGCGAGCCTGATCGAGCAGTACAAGCTTCAGCTCGCGTCCTTGGCCCAGCAGCTGGTCGAGCTGGAGCTTGAGCTGAAAGGCAGGGAGCAGCCGGACACGGCGGCGCAGCAAGCGGCGATGGACGAAGGCAAGGAAAGGCTGGAGCGCGTCGCGGCGGAGCTGCATGAGGCTCAGGGTTACGAACGCGAGGCGAAGCGTCTCATGGACGCCCTTGTCGCCGCTGCCGGCGAATTTCGCGAGCTCGAGCGGAAGCAGGAGCGGGTAGCGGATATCTATCAAATGCTGAAAGGCGATAATTCGCTGAAGATGTCGTTCGAGCGTTACATCCTGATTGAATTTCTGGAGCAGATCCTCGTGGCGGCGAATGCTCGGCTGGACGAACTCTCCAACGGCCAATTCAAGCTTGAGCGCAGCGACCGGCTGGAGACGAGGGGCAAGCAAAGCGGGCTGGGACTGGACGTATACGACGCCTATACCGGCCAGAATCGCGATGTGAAGTCGATGTCCGGGGGAGAGAAGTTCAACGCTTCTCTCTGTCTGGCGCTTGGCATGACGGACGTCATCCAGGCCTATCAAGGCGGCGTATCGATCGAGATGATGTTTATCGACGAAGGCTTCGGCTCTCTGGACGAGGATGCGCTGAATAAGGCGATTGCCGCACTCGTCGATCTGCAGAGGTCGGGCAGAACGATCGGCGTCATCTCTCACGTGCAGGAACTTAAAATGGCTTTCCCGGCCGTACTGGAGGTCAGCAAGACGAAAGAGGGCCACAGCCGAACGAGGTTTATCCTGAAATAGACAGTAGTGCGGGTTAGTCAAACTAATTGTCTGCCGGGAGTCGGTGTGGAGGACAGTAGTGCAGATTCGCATAACTAATTGCCTGCCGGGAGTCGGTATGGAGAGCGGTAGTGCAGATTCGCATAACTAATTGCCTGCCGGGAGCCGGTGTGGAGAACGGTAGTGCAGATTCGCATAACTAATTGCCTGCCGGGAGTCGGTGTGGAGGACAGTAGTGCAGATTCGCATAACTAATTGCCTGTCAGGAGTCGGTGTGGAGGGCAGTAGTGCTGATTAGTCTAACTAATTGCCTGCCGGGAGTCGGTGTGAGGAGCAGTAGTGTGGATTGGCATAACTAATTGTGTGCCGGGAGTCGGTATGGAGAGCGGTAGTGCAGATTCGCATAACTAATTGCCTGTCAGGAGTCGGTGTGGAGGGCAGTAGTGCTGATTAGTCTAACTAATTGCCTGCCGGGAGTCGGTGTGGAGAACGGTAGTGCAGATTCGCATAACTAATTGCCTGCCGGGAGTCGGTGTGGAGGACAGTAGTGCAGATTCGCATAACTAATTGCCTGCCGGGAGTCGGTGTGGAGAACGGTAGTGCAGATTCGCATAACTAATTGCCTGCTGGGAGTCGGTTAGGAGAGCGGTAGTGCAGATTCGCATAACTAATTGCCTGCCGAGAGTCGGTGTGGGGAGCAGTAGTGCAGATTCGCATAACTAATTGTGTGCCGGGAGTCGGTATGGAGAGCGGTAGTGCTGCTTCGCATAACTAATTGCCGGCCGAGAGTCGGTATGGAGAACGGTAGTGCTGATTCGCATAACTAATTGTCAGTTGGGAGACGGTGTGGGGAGCAGTAGTGCTGATTCGCATAACTAATTGCCTGCCGGGACTCGGTGTGGAGAGCAGTAGTACTGATTAGTCTAATTAAACTCTGTCAGCGGGGGGCTGGGAGCATTACAATTCGAGCCGGGCGAATTTGCTCGCAACGTCACCAAAGTGCCAAGTCGGTCACTCCAGTATGTAGTCTAAAGCCCGTCTCTCTCCTATAATGGATACGCTTGAGCAAGAAAAGCAGAAGGAGAGGAAATAAGCATGGCGATGGAAAACCGTTACGAGCATTTCGCGCTTGCGCTTTATTGCCCCGCCCCGGACTTGCTTCATTTAACGGAAGAGCAGCTGGCCAGGGATATGGACTTCATGACGCGACATCTGAAGCTGTCCAAGGTGTATCTGGAAAATCACCGCCACGAAATCAGTCTGTCGCGGGAACGCCTGCTGCAGCTTAAAGCTTTGTTCGAAAGCCGGGGGCTTCAGACCGCCGGCGGCATAACGCCGACGCTTCCCGCTTCCTATCGCGAGGGCTATCCTCGGCTGTTCGGCTCGATTTGCTACACCGATCCGGCCTCACGCGCCAAGTTTCAGGAGCAGGTAGAGCTGTCCGCTTCGGTGTTCGACGAAATTATTTTTGACGATTTTTTCTTTACGAACTGCGCCTGCGACGGTTGCCTGGAGCAAAAGGGCGACCGGAGCTGGGAGGCATTTCGGCTGGAGCTGATGCGGGACGTCTCCGAGCAATTGATCCGCCGACCGGCCAAGGCGGTAAATCCCGAGGTTAAGCTGGTCATTAAATACCCGAACTGGATCGAGTCCTACCAAGCGACGGGCTACAATACCGAAGAGCAGCCGGATCTGTTCGACGGAATCTACACCGGTACGGAGACGCGGAATCCGGCGAACAGCCAACAGCGCATCCCCCGCTACGCCTCGTATTCGCTCTTACGCTGGATGGACAACCTCAAGCCGGGCGCCAACGGCGGCGGCTGGTTTGACAGCCTCGATTGCACGTATATCGACTATTATCTGGAGCAGGCGAATTTAACGGTATTCGGCAAAGCCCGCGAGCTAACCTTATTCTGCTACGGTCTCCTGAAGGATTCCGTCTACGTGCCGGCGCTCGGCTTCCAATTGGACAAGCTGGACGGAGGAGCCGGGGAGCTTGGCACGCCGGTCGGCATTCGGACCTACGATCCTCATCATGCCCGCGGGGAGGATCACCTTGTCAATTACCTGGGCATGCTGGGCTTGCCGATGGAGCCGTCGCCCTTTTTCCCAGAGCCGGGGGAGGGCGCAACGGTACTCGTAACGGCCGCTTCCGCGAAGGATAAAGACGTGCTGGTCAAAATCAAGGATTATGCCAGAGAAGGCGGCGAGGTGGTCATGACCTCCGGCTTCATCGAAGCGATGCAGGGGAGGGGAATCGAGCACCTGACCACGCTGCAGCCGACAGGCAAGCGGATTGCCGCAGGCCGCTACGGCATTGTAACGGAGTCCTGCACCTTCCGCGATTTCGCGGACGGGGAGTCGATCTCGTTTCCGGTGTTCGACTATTCTACGAACGGGACATGGCAGAGAATCGTCGGCTTTAACGGGGACAACAACTTTCCGGTGCTGATGTACGACCATTACGGCAAAGGAACGATTCAAACCCTGGTCGTCCCCGACAACTTCGCGGATTTGGACAAGCTCCCCGCAGCCGTTCTGAACGAAATTCGCAAGGCGCTTTCCGGTTCGCTGACGTGCCGTCTGGAAGGGGTTGGCGGCGCAGGATTGTTTCTGTACGACAACGACGCGCTTGTTGTGGAGTCGTTCCGCTCCGACCCGGAAGTCTGGCGAATTCGCGTGCCGGGCGGCTGTACGCTTGCGCCGCTCTCAGGATCCCGTCCTCCGCGCTTGAGCCGAATGGACGGCCAGACGGGAGAACGTTTCTACGAGGTCCGTCTGAGCCCGGGGGCATGCGCCGCCTTCTCTGTCGTGCCGGAGGAAGCGTAAAGAATTCGGACGGGAAGGGCTGCGGATGCAAGTCGTTGAAGCGCCCTTTCGCAGCCTTCCCTGTGATGGAAAACGGCAAAAACCGTTCTTGGGTCAAACGGAGGGACGAGCCCGCCGCTTGCCGAAGAACGGTTTTTTTGAACGATCGGAAAGAAGATGGCGCGATACAAAACGTCTGCCTCCGGCCGAGCAGCGAAGTCGTTGTAATCGGGTTCGGAGAGCCTTCGCGACTGCCGTTATGCCGCCCCCGCCCCAAGGCCGACAACCAGAAGCAGCAGGACGAACAGCAAAGGGAGACCGTTAAAGACGGTTCCGAGGATCGCGAATACTTTTTTGCGTCCCGGACGCGCCAGGCCTACAATTCCCAGAATAAGCCCGACCAGCACCATCAGCAAGAGAAACGGATAGAATGCCAGAAAACCGATGTGCGGCTGAATTTTCTCTACCAGCTCTTCGTCTGTCATCAGCCGATTGCCGTTGGCATCGACGATCTGCGTAAAATCGACTGCGTCGGTCAAGAGTCCGACGAACACGATGGACAGGATGACGAAGGATGCGATGCTCACGAGCGCCAGAACGAACGAGGCGATTCCGAGCCCGCTGTGCTTCAAAGGCTCGTTGTTCGGGTGCTGCACCGGAGTGAAACCGTACGGTTTTGCAAATTGTTCATTCTTTTCATGGGGGTCGTTCATGACTTTCCACCTCATTCGCGATATGATAGATAGTAAATCGTTTCCCTGTTCACAAGGAGGATATACTCTACATGAATCAGTATACAAAAATTGGGGCCCTTATCGCTATGCTTTCTGTTGCATTCGGCGCATTCGGCTCGCACATTCTGGAGGAACGCCTGACGGCCGACGCTCTTGATGTCTACGATACCGCGGTGCAGTACCAGATGTTCCATTCCATCGGCATCCTGCTTCTCGCCCTGCTGATGGACCGCCTGCCCTCGCCCAAGCTTGCCGTCTGGGCGGCGAGGCTGCTTGTCGCGGGCATCGTTCTGTTCTCTGGAAGCCTCTATATTCTTGCCCTCAGCGGAATCAAGATACTTGGGGCGATTACCCCGATCGGCGGCGTCGCGTTCATCTCGGGCTGGATCTGCATGGCCCTGGCGGCTCGTCAGCCCAAGAAACAGGCAAAATAAATCGCTCCCCGTTCGCCCAATACCCTATAATAGAGAAGCTGCGTTGACACAACTATTCCCAATCGGAGGAAGGATGGAGCCGAGTGAACGCATGGTCTAACGATGGACTTTGGCTGGCGGGTATTGCCGCCGTTGCTGGATTGACCGCAAGCGCCGCTTCATTGGGCTGGTTGTTCTCGCGCAATCGCTACCGGGCCGCAGTGCCTGATTCTTCCTATCCGCCGGAAGTGCTGGAGTCGCTTTATCATCATAGCCCGATCGCTTTCGCGCTGATCGATCGCCAAGGCCGCTTCCTGGATATTAATCGGGATCCCGCGGACATGATCGGCTACGGTAAGCATGAAGTGAGCGGAAAGCCTTTCCTGTCGCTGATCGCCGAGGACATGCAGGAGGCGGTTCGGGGGCTGTTTCTGCGTGCGCTGCAAGGGGAGCAAATCTCGCAGGAAATCAAAGTGAAGCATAAGCAGGGACACGCGATAGATTTGTTTATTCAAACCTCTCCGCTCATAAGAAGGGGCAGAACGATCGGCATACTTGCGTTTATTCAGGATTTCAGCGAACGCAGGCGCTCGCTTGAGAGAATCCGGTATATGGCCTATTACGACGATATGACCGGCTTGCCGAATCGTCAGTACTTCAAGAAACGGCTGGAGGAAAAGCTGGCGTCGGCCCGGATGAGGGGCTCGATGCTCGCTGTGTGCTATATCGACGTGGATCAGTTCAAGCTGGTGAACGCGTCTTTCGGACGGGACTTCGGGGATATGCTGCTGCTGCAGATTGCCGAGAGGCTTAGCCGAAGCTTGTCGGAGCCGGGCGATCTGGCTCGCATGGAGGGGGACGAATTCGCGGCCTGCCTGGACAATCTGAGCAGCGCGGAGGAGGCGCAGGAACGCTTGCAGGAGATTCTGTCCGTTCTGAAGGAGCCGTTCGAGCTGCGAGGCGTTCCCGTACATATTACGGTCAGCATCGGAGTCGCTTGCAGCGGCGGCGAGGACGATGCGGCTACATTGCTCAAGAGGGCCGATACTGCGCTGCACCGGATGAAGGAAAACGGCAAGAACGGCTACCTGCAGCATTCCGAGGACATGGATCATGTCGCGATGGAGAAGCTGACGATTCAGCATGAAATGCGCAGAGCGCTGGAAAACAAGGAGTTCGTGCTCTACTACCAGCCGCAATACGACCTCGCTTCCGGCCAGATTGTCGGCATGGAGGCTCTTATCCGCTGGATGCATCCCGAGCGGGGAATGATCTTCCCCGGCGATTTTATTCCCGCAGCCGAGGAGAGCGGGCTTATTGCGCCGTTGGGAGAATGGGTGATCGAGGAAGCTTGCAGGCAGAACAAGGCTTGGCAGGACGAAGGGCTGCTTCGCATTCCGGTATCCGTCAATCTGTCGTTCAGGCAATTTACGGAAAAAAACCTGACGTCGAAAATTTCCGGCATTTTGGAGAAAACCGGCCTGCATCCCCGTTATTTGGAGCTGGAGATTACGGAGAGCATGACGATGGACGTGGAGCGCGCCTCGCAGGATCTGCGCGAGCTGACGGAGATGGGACTCCACATTAGCATTGACGACTTCGGGACGGGCTACAGCTCCTTCCATTATTTGAAAACCCTGCCGATCGGGCGGCTGAAGATCGACCGTTCGTTCGTCCGGGATATTAAGCAGGACCCGAGCGACGCCGCAATCGTGGCGGCGATTATCTCCATGGCGCACAAATTGCAGATGCAGGTTGTCGCCGAGGGGGTGGAGACGAAGGATCAGGTTCATTTCCTCCGTTCTCATCGCTGCGACGAAATGCAGGGCTATTTCGGCAGTCCTCCCCTGTCCAGCAACAGCGCTCACGCGCTGCTCATGGAGAAGGTTAACCGACCTGCTTTACCTGCATACCACTAGCCTTCACCCGCTGCGTGAAGGCTGAGGAGGAGGAGCGCTTTGGCGGCTTCTCTTCTTTTTTTGCTTTAAAAAACGGGCTTCTTCCCGGTCGGATTATAGGTCAACTTTCTCATTGACACACACAATATATTGATATAAATTGAATAAAGTCGCTATACATATTGTGTTGAGAACGCGAAAGGAGAATGAAAGCATGCTGGTCGTCTATGATTCCAAGACAGGTAACGTACGGAGGTTCGTAGAGAAGTTAAAACTGCCTGCGGTGCAAATCGAGGAATCGCTAGATCTCGACCAGCCTTTCATTCTCGTTACCTATACGACCGGGTTCGGCCAGGTGCCGGACAAGGTCAGTTCCTTCTTGAAGAAACATCATCAGAAGCTGCGTGGAGTGTCCGCCAGCGGGAACCGCAACTGGGGGGACGGGTTCGCGCTCAGCGCCGACCGAATTTCGGAGATGTACGGGGTGCCCGTCATCAGCAAGTTCGAATTGTCCGGGACAAAGCGGGATGTTGAGAAATTTGTACAGGAGGTGCAGGCAGTTGCGTCATATTGAGCTGAACAACTTGCTTATGCAAAGAGATACGGAAGGGTTCTTCCAATTGGACAAGGACCGCGAGGCCGTAGCCGAATTCATGGAGGACGTCTACCGCAAGAGCGTGAAATTCGCCAACGCGGGAGAAAAAGTCCGGTACATGGTGGATAACGACTTTTACGAAGATGTCTATCGTCACTATACAGAGCGCGAGGTTGCGCAAGTCTATGAATTGACGCATGAATACGGGTTTCAATTCAAGTCTTACATGGCCGCTTCCAAGTTTTATACCGATTACGCCGTCAAGACGGATGACAAAACGCAATATCTGGAGCACTTTCCGGATCGGGTCGCCATCGTGGCGCTGCATCTGGCCAGAGGGGACTTCAACGTAGCGCGCGCGCTCGCTTCCTCCATGATGGAGCAGCGGCTGCAGCCGGCAACTCCGACGTTCCTGAACGCGGGCAAGAGCCGCCGGGGAGAGATGGTTTCTTGCTTCCTGCTGGAGATGGACGACTCCCTTAATTCGATCAATTACGTGATCGGCACATGCATGCAGCTTTCCAAGATCGGCGGAGGCGTGGCGGTAAACCTGTCCAAGGTGCGCGGACGCGGCGAAACGATCAAAGGGGTAGAAGGAGCCGCCAAAGGCATTATGCCCGTTCTGAAGCTGATGGAGGACGCTTTCTCCTACGCGGATCAGATGGGCCAGCGCAAAGGCTCGGGCGCCGGCTACTATAATATTTTCGGCTGGGACGTCATGGAGTTCCTGGACAGCAAGAAGATTAACGCGGACGAGAAAACGCGCCTGAAGACGCTGTCGATCGGCCTGATCGTTCCCGACAAGTTCTATCAGCTGGCGGAGAAGAACGAAACGCTGTACGTCTTCGCTCCTTACACAGTGTTCAAGAATTACGGCAAGCACCTGGACGATCTAGATATGGACGAGATGTACGACACGCTGCTCGCCGACGATCGGATCAAGAAAAAGGCGATTATGAGCGCGCGCGATATGCTCGGCAAGATCGCCACGACCCAGCTGGAGTCCGGCTATCCTTATATTATGAACAAATCGAACGCCAACCGCGCCCACGCGCTTAAAGATATCGGAAGCATCAAAATGTCGAATCTTTGCACGGAGATTTTCCAGCTGCAGGAAACCTCGGAGATCGGCGATTACTCCGATCCCGATACCATCCGCAAGGATATCAGCTGCAATCTCGCCTCCTTGAACATCGCGAATGTCATGGATACGCGCAAGATTAAGGAGTCGGTGCACGAGGGCATTATCGGCTTGACTGCCGTCAGCGACATGACGACAGTGGCGAACGCGCCGGGAGTCGCCAAGGCGAACTCCGAGCTGCATTCCGTCGGTCTTGGCGCCATGAACCTGCACGGTTATCTGGCCAAGAACAAAATCGCATACGAGAGCGCGGAAGCGCGCGATTTCGTTCGGACCTTCTTCATGATGATGAACTTCCATTCCATCGAGAAGAGCATGGAGATCGCCAGAGACAAGGGCGTGACCTTCCAAGGCTTCGAACGTTCCGAATACGCCAAGGGTACATACTTCGATCGCTATCTGTCGACGGATTACCGCCCGGCTACGGAGCGGGTCAAGCAGTTGTTCGCAGGCATTGAGGTGCCTTCTCCGGCAGACTGGGCCTTGCTGAAGGCCGACGTTGCCGCTCATGGCTTGTATCACGCTTATCGTCTGGCCATCGCGCCTACGCAGAGCATCTCTTACATTCAGAACGCGACTTCGAGCGTCATGCCGATCGTCGAACCGATCGAGACCCGCACCTACGCGAACTCGACGACGTATTATCCGATGCCGTTCCTGAGCCGGGACAATATTTTCTTCTATAAATCGGCGTATCAGATGGACCAGTTCAAGGTCATCGACCTGATTGCCGAAATTCAACCTCACGTGGATCAAGGGATCTCGACTGTCCTTCACGTGAACAGCGACGTGACTACCCGTCAGCTCTCTCGCTATTACGTCTATGCGGCCAAGAAAGGCCTTAAATCTCTATATTACACTCGCACGAACAGACTGTCCGTGGAAGAGTGCGTGACCTGCTCGGTGTAAGGAAGCAATAGGCATTAGGAGGAATCGATTCGATGTGTGCTTTAAAAGCCGTTAACTGGAATCGTCCGGACGACGATTTCACGATTACGTTCTGGAACCAGAACATTATGCAGTTCTGGACGGATGAGGAAATTCCGCTGTCTGACGACAAGATGGCTTGGATGAATCTCAGCGATCAGGAGCGGGATTTATATATGAAGGTGCTGGGCGGTCTGACGCTGCTCGACACGGTGCAAGGCGGAGTCGGCATGCCGAGAATTCTCGAGCATGTGGACGGCCTGCAGCGCAAAGCCGTATTGGGCTTCATGGCGATGATGGAGCAAATTCACGCCAAGTCCTACAGCAGCATCTTCACGACTTTGGCGACGACCGAAGAGATCGACAGCGTCTTCCGCTGGGTCGAAGCGAATCCGCGCCTTCAGACGAAAGCCGACACGATTGTGCAGTATTACAATAATATCGACTCGCCGAAAAGCCTGTTCCTGGCGATGGCCGCTTCGGTGCTGCTGGAGAGCTACCTGTTTTACAGCGGCTTTTTCTACCCGCTCTACTTGGCCGGACAAGGGAAGATGACAAGCAGCGGCGAAGTGATCGACCTTATTCTGCGCGACGAGAGCATCCACGGCCTGTACGTGGGCGTGCTTGCGCAGGAAGTGTACGGCAAGCTGGACGAGACCGAGCAGAAGGAAGTCTACGAGGTGCTTTACGGACTGCTCATGCATCTTCACCAGAACGAAGAGAAGTATACCGATGAGCTGTATACGGCGATCGGTCTGGAGGAAGAGGTTAAGAAGTTTGTTCGCTACAACGCGAATAAAGCGTTCATGAACATGGGCTTCGATCCGGTGTTCGAGGAAGAGGAAGTCAATCCGATCGTGTTCAACGGCATCAGCACGCGCACGAAGCAGCACGATTTCTTCTCCAAGAAGGGCAACGGCTACGTGAGAACGATTCATGTGGAAGCGATGACGGACGACGATTTCCAGTTTGATTTTGATTCCAAATAAAATAAAAGAGGATTCGGATAGGGCCAAGCCCTGAGCGAATCCTCTTTTATTTGGCGTTCGCGGGTGCGAAGCGCCGCGCTTACTCGATAAAATCGTCGATCTCGTTCAATCCGACCGTGTATACTTGCTTTTCATCGACGTGGTATACGGTGATGAGATGCTTGTCGGAGTCGTAGTTCAGAATTCGGCAAGGAATGCTCAGCTTGACGCCGCGTCCCTTGTTTATATTGATCCGGATCAGCTTGCTGGTCTCGATAAAAAAACGGATACGGAGCTCCAGCGGATCGGGAGGATTGGGTGGCTTGGGGGATTCCGTCGGTTGAGATACGGCTTTCTTGGGCGGCGGGTTAGTTTTCTTCTCCGTCGCTGCGGGTCGGGTATCCGTCACAATGCGGTAATCGTCGAAATTGTTTTTGTTGAGCTCCTGGAGCAATTGCTTTAAAGCGGCGCCTCGGTTCGGGGCAGAGATGTTAATCTCGACTAAGAAAGCGTGGGAGCCATCGGTTTGTGTAAAGGTTTGACTCATTTTTAAAGATGCCTCCATCAAAAAGCGTAGTTCATTTATCCCATTACCCAATATACCACTTTATGAAAGCCCAATATAGAGGTATAGGTCAAAATGCCCTGAAAAATAGTTCTTAACACGCATATGTTATATTCATAACGCTACGGCGAGCAGGGCGGGAGGGAGCAGATATGGTCAAGGTAGTTCCGCTGCAGATTGGAGACTGCACGGCGGTCGGCGTTGAGGTGCTATTGCCGAAAACAACGCTTCTTGCGGTCACAGCCGGCCCCGGCTATATTATGTGTGGTGCGCTTGATGTGCAATTGCTCAACGAAAAGCTGCGGGAACGCGGAATCGTGGCTGGCCGCGCAGTTGGAGTCAAGACGATAGAGCAGTTGCTCGATGCGCCTCTGGAGTCCGTAACCGATGCGGCGCAAGCGCTGGGAATCGTCGCGGGCATGCAGGGCCGTGAGGCCATACGCCGAATGGCGCAGGCGATTTACTGAGCGCTTAGCTTTCGAACAGCCGGCGCAGCGTCTCATCATAAGGCGCATTGACAATGCCCTTCTCCGTAATAATCGCGGTTACGAGCTCGCTTGGCGTAATGTCGAAAGCGGGATTGTAGACGGCAACACCCTCTGGCGCGGTGCGCTTGCCGAAGCCGAATGCCACTTCGTCGGGATGCCGTTCTTCAATCGGAATGTCGGCGCCGGTCGGCGTCGACAGATCGATGGTCGAGAGCGGACAAGCTACATAGAACGGAATGTTGTGGGCCTTCGCCAGCACGGCTACGCTATAGGTGCCGATCTTGTTGGCGACGTCGCCGTTGGCTGCGACGCGATCCGTTCCGACGATAACCGCCTGAATCCAGCCCTTGGACATGACATGTCCGGCCATGTTATCGCAGATGAGCGTGACGTCGACGCCCGCGCGCTGCAGCTCGAAAGCGGTAAGACGAGCTCCTTGCAGCACCGGCCGGGTTTCATCGGCGAATACCTTTAACTGAATGCCTTGTTCCAAAGCCAGGTAGAAGGGAGCCAGCGCGGTGCCGTATTTGGCTGTAGCCAGTCCGCCGGCATTGCAATGCGTAAGAACGCCCATCCCATCCTTGAACAGCGTCAGCGCGTGCTCGCCGATCTTGCGGTTGGTCAGCTCGTCTTCTGCATGAATTTGTTTAGCCTCCTGCAGCAGCGCATCCGTTGCCTCTGTCGGCGAAAGGCTGGAGGACCCCAGCGTCTCGGCGCGCGCCTTCAACCGATCCAGCGCCCAGAACAGATTGACGGCCGTTGGCCTGGAGGTAGCCAGGTAATCGGCATGACGCCGAACTTCGCTCTGCCAGGCGGCCAAATCTCCTGCGAAGCCGGTCAGACCGAGCACAACCCCATATGCGGCGGCGATTCCGATGGCCGGAGCGCCCCGCACCTTCAGCTCGCGAATAGCTTCCCACACCTCTTGCGTCGTCGTCAGATGCAAGTATACGGTCTCTTCCGGAAGAAGCCGCTGATCCAACAAGGACAGGGCATCGTTCTCCCAAATTAACGACTGCAGCACTTCGTTCGATGGCGGCTGCGATAATAAGCTCATAAGGCTTGCTCCTCTCGATTCTCTCCAGAAAATTCCCCTTTAATCAGGCTTCTGAAACAGAATCGGCAATTTCGATGATCTGTTCGATAGATGTGATTTGGCGATTGCGTTTAATAAGAGCGGTCCCGATGGCGAGAGCCATCCGTTGCGCTTTGCTTCTGACCGCCGGGTCCGGAATTTTGTCGATGTCGGCGACGTGCGCCAAGCCGACAATCCGGCGCACGACTTTAGCGCCTGCGAAGCCTGCGGTGTCTTGAAGCAGTCTGCGCATATAATCGTCTTCGTAACCGACTGTCTTGGCGATTCGGTCCGTGCCGTGCTCTTGCCACAGCGCGCGGAATTTCCGGTCGAAGGCGATCCAGATGTCGCGAACCGTGTCGGTCAGATAACGTCTGCGCTCGGCGCGGGCCTTCGCATCCGCGGACCAATGCTCTTGGCCGGCATAATGGAGCAGCAGATTCGCGATAACGGCGCCGATATCGAAGCCGATCGGACCGAAATAGGCGAACTCGGGGTCGATGACCTTCGTCGACTGCTCCGTGATGAAGATGCTTCCCGTATGGAGATCGCCGTGAAGCAGCGCTTGAGCATGGGTCAGAAATTTCTCGCGCAGCAAGGCAACCTCAAGATGAAGGCCGGCATCCGCCCAGAGACGCTCGGCTTCTCCTTGAAGATGGGCATCGAAGCTGTTCGTATCGGCATTCGTATACGGATGATCGAAAATCAAATCCTCGGTAATCTTGCACAGATCCGGATTGACGAAGGAGCGGGAGAGCAGCTTCTTCTCCTGCTGGCTCATGCCGAGATCGGACGTGAAGAACAGCGTTTGGGCGAGAAAGTCGGAAATATGCTCCGCGAACAGCGGATAGACTCCGCCCTCGATCAGGCCTTGGCGCATAATGACGTGGCTGCTTAAGTCCTCCATCACCGTGAACGCCAGATCGTGATCGACCTGATGCACTGTCGGTACAAGTCCGGGGGCCAGCCTATCCTGAATGATCAGAGCTTCGCCTTCAATCCGGGCGCGATCCAGCGACAGAGGCCACGATTCTCCGACGACTTTGGCATAAGGCAAAGCTTGCTTAACGATCACGCTCGCGCCGGTCGAGGGCTGACTGACGTGGAAAACCAGGTTAAGGTTGCCGTCGCCGATTTCACGGCAGCTCAATTCGCCTTCAGCGGCGAAAATGCCGGAAATATTCCGGGCAATGGCGATGGCCTCTTGCTCGTTTAGCGGGTGATATTGCGTCATGATCGTACTCCTCTACAGGGTTCTCCGACAGGTTCAGTTGTCTTTAACGAAAATTGATCTGTATGTAAGTATAAAGCACTTTACTACTGAATTAAAGTAGAGCTTTGATTGGAGAAAAAGTCAGTTTTATCTACCCATTGTGGGGTTTTGGAGGACTGACCGCACAGACTTGACCATGATAATTTGTTAATAAAGCAGTAAGATTAGCCAAGAGGAGAGGATCTAGCATGCTGAGAAAAATGAATGCGGTTCCAATTGCGCAAGTACGTCTTCAGGACAGCTTCTGGTCGCCCCGCCAGCAATTGGTGAAGGACGTCGTGATTCCTTATCAATGGGAGGCGCTAAACGATCGCGTTCCGGGCGCCGAGCCTAGCGGTACGATCGCCAATTTCAAGGCGGCTGCAGGCGAGCTTGACGCAGCGCATCACGGCTTCGTCTTCCAGGACAGCGATCTGGCGAAGTGGCTGGAGACGGTCGGCTTCGTTCTCCAACAGGGACGGGACGAGGCGCTGGAGCAGTTGGCCGACGAGGCGATCGACCTGATGGGACGCGCCCAGCAGTCGGACGGTTATCTGGACACGTATTATCAGCTTCAGAAGCCGGGCAAGCAATGGACCAACGTGCGGGACGATCACGAGATGTACAATGCCGGACATTTCATGGAAGCGGCGGTCGCTTATTACGAGGCGACGGGCAAGCCGAAGGTGCTGGACATTCTCTGCAGGTTCGCCGACCACATCGGAGAGGTATTCGGTCCCGGGGAGGGACAGAAGCCCGGCTATTGCGGACACCCCGAGATCGAATTGGCGCTGGTGAAGCTGTACCGGCTCACGGGCAAAGAGAGCTACTTAGCGACCTCGAAATTTTTCGTCGAAGAGAGAGGCAGGGAGCCTCAATACTTCAACATCGAGCTGGAGGAGCGCAAGGCTGCAGGCTATACGGAGCGGGTGGAAACGCGCAAGCAGTCGTATTTTCAGGCGCATGCGCCGATCAGGGAGCAGCATTCGGCGGAGGGACACGCCGTGCGAGCCGTCTATTTGTTCGCGGGAGCGACGGACATTGCCGACGAATACGAGGACGAGTCCTTGATGGCAGCCGTCAGAACGTTATGGAACAACACGGTGAAGCGGAGGATGTACGTTACGGGAGGGATTGGCTCCTCTGACGCCTACGAAGCCTTCTCCTTCGATTACGACCTGCCCAACGAACGGGCGTATGCCGAAACGTGCGCGGCGATCGGTCTTTTTAACTGGGGACATCGGCTTCTGCAGATCGAAGGACGCGCCGAATACGCCGATACGATGGAGCGAACGCTGTACAACGGTCTGCTGAGCGGTATTTCATTGGATGGAAGAAGCTACTTCTATGTGAATCCCCTTGAGGTTTGGCCGGTCATCAGCGGCAAGCGGGACGACATTCCCGGCGCGACGCTGCGCCGCCAGCCATGGTTCGGCTGCGCCTGCTGCCCTCCGAATATTGCCAGACTGCTGGCCTCGCTCGGCGGTTATGCGTACTCCTTCGCAGACGATGAGCTGTACGTGAATCTGTACATCGGCAGCGAAGTCGTTCAAGCTGTCGGAGGAAGCCGGGTCGCGCTGACTCAAAGCACGCAGTATCCTTGGGAGGGAGCTGTCGGCATATCCGTGCGTACCGATAAGGCGACCGAGTTCACGCTGGCGCTGAGATCGCCCGGATGGTGCCGCGACTTCGCCGTGAAGGTAAACGGAGAACCTCTCGATGCAGCCTCACTGACGAAGAACGGTTACGTGAAAATCAGAAGAACCTGGAATGACGGCGATGTTGTCGAGGTGGATATGGCGATGCCGGTCGAGCTCATCCGCGCCCATCCGGAGCTGCGGGAAGCGGCGGGAAAGGTCGCGGTACAAAGAGGACCCGTCGTCTATTGTCTTGAAGAGGCGGATAACGGAAGCAATCTGCGCGACGTCCAGCTATCTTCCGATGCGTCATTCCAGGGACGATTCGAACCTAAGCTGCTTGGCGGCGTATACGCGCTGAATACGGGAGACGGCTGGAGAACCGAGCCTTCCGCTGTAACGGAAGACTTGTATGCTGCCAAACGCTACGGGAAGACTCCGGCCGCGCTTCGCTTCATTCCGTATTATGCCTGGGCCAACCGCTCGGAAGGCGAGATGACCGTATGGGTCCGCGAACGGGAGAGATAAGCCGGAGAAGTTGAATTCGAAAGCCATACATGACTTATCGCGGCTTGGGCGCTCAGGGCAAGATGCCTATCATTCGCAACGGAAGGAGAGGGTTGGATGGGGGAGCCGATGCGGCACAAATTCAAAATTCGGACGATCCGGGGCAAATTTCTCATGATGACGCTGCTGCTGACAGTCGTTCCCATGATCGCTCTCAGCATCATCTTCTATCGCATCGCCGATCATTCTCTCGGCAACAAAGCGGAAGAGCATGCTTACCAGTCGCGCCTGATGAGCACGAATTTCGTGAACGGAACGATTGCCGACCTGAACGATCTGACGAACGCGATTCTCGGCAATCCGGAGGTACAGTTCATCCTCTCGCAGGCCTCTTCGGACGATTACGAGTTTCTGCGAAGCGTAGAGCGGGTGAACAAGATTATCCGCGCCCAAACCCAGACCAAGCCTTACATTATATCCACGCTTGTATATGCCGCCAACGGCGGACCGGACCGTTCCTTCATCCAGGGGAACGATTCGATCCGCTTCGGCGGTCTTCCCACGTTAGCGGAAGCCGAAGCTTATTACGGGCGGCTCCGCCGCGACAATCGCCTCTTATGGCACAACGGTTCACCGTTTGCCCGTACCGATTACTCCTTTTCCGACGATCATTTATACGTGGGCAAGCTGCTCCGGCGCACGGAGGGCAACTACGAGGAGCTGGGCTTTCTTATGCTGGAGATCGAGAAATCGAGCTTCTTCCACGGCCTGGCTTTTCTCAAGCCGGATTCCCATTCGCAATATTGGATTCTGGATTCCATCGGCAATCCGATCTATCGCATCCCGGAAAATGACGAGGCCGATTTTGGCGCTCTGCGCCAAATCGCCGAGCAGGCCAGGAAACGGCCCGAGCAGGACAAAGCCTGGCTGAATTGGAAGGATAGGTCTTCCATGGTGTCTTACGCGCCGCTGGCCCTGAACGATTGGACGCTGCTGCATCGGGTGGACAGCGCGACGCTGTTCGAGGACGCCAACCGGATCGGACGGCTGACGATACAGGTTTTTCTTGTCGTTCTGCTCATTGGCTGGATCGTGGCCTACCGGATGAGCGACGCGATCCGCCGTCCGCTGCGCAAGCTTAGAGGACTTATGACCGTCAGCGGAAGCACGGCCGCTCCGGCGGTGATCTTCGATACGGGCGATGAAGTCGGGCAGATCGGCGAACGGCTGCAACGGATGATGCAGGAGAACCAGCAGCTGAACGATCAAATCTACGAGGCGATGCTGTCCTGGAAGGAGGCTGAATTCAAGGCGCTGCAGGCGCAGATTAATCCGCACTTCCTGTACAACACGCTGGAATCCTTGAACGGCCTGGCGCTCGCCAACGATCAGCGCGAAATGTCCGAGATGATCGGGGCGCTGGGCAAGTTTTTCCGCATTGCGCTGAGTCAGGGCAGCGAGGTCATTCGGATCGCTGAGGAGGCCGAACATGTAAACGCTTACGTGCGGGTCCAGCAGTTCCGCTTCCGGGATCGGTTCGAATGGATCTCGGAAGTCGACGACGAGCTGCTGTCGGGCTACGTACCGAAGCTGCTCTTGCAGCCTCTGGTGGAGAATGCCATCTATCATGGCGTCAAGAAGCATAAAGGGGTGGCTTATGTGATGCTGAGCGGCACGCTGGAAGGGAATGCGGTCAAGCTGGCGGTGAGCGACGACGGCTGCGGGATCGAGCCGGATCGACTGGCGCAAATCCGCAGGGCGCTGGAAGGGGAAGAAGAGGGGGAGCCGATCGGCTTCGGCTTGCGCAACGTGCATGCCCGCCTGCGGTTTTACGGACCGCAGTACGGAGTGCAGATTACGAGCGAGCCCGGCGTATATACGACAGTTACGCTAACCGTGCCTTGGTGGATGAACCGACCGGAAGGGGGAAGGAAACATGTTGCGGCTGCTAATCGTGGATGACGAGTTCCATATCCGAGAGGGCTTGAGGCGTCTGGTGGTTCAAACCGGGCTTCCTATCGAAGTCGCGGCTGTAGCCGAGGACGGAGAGACGGCGATCCGGCTCTTCGAGGAGCAAAAGCCGGATATCGTGCTGCTGGACATCAATTTGCCGGATAGGAGCGGGCTGGAGGTCGCCAGGCGAATTCGCGAGGAGGATGAAACCATTCCGCTACTCTTCCTAACCGGCTACGAGTCGATGGCATACATACGAGAGGCGATCGGCTTGGGGGCAATCGATTATTTGCTTAAGCCGGTTGAGCGGGAGGAGCTGGCCAAGGGGCTAAGAAGAGCGCAGGACAGCGTTGCGCGGCGCAGACGGGAAGCGGAGGGGCAGGAGCGGGAGCATTCCCGGCACCGTTCCATCGCACGGGAATACGCCCTGCTTGATCTGCTGCTGCAGCGGCGCCCGATACTCGATGCCCTGGGCGACATCAATACGGGGAGAACGGGATTGCTGCCCGGCGTCAGCTGCGCGGTCGTCTGCTGCGATCTGGATATCATGCCGGTTCATGTCGAGGAAGGCGGAGGCAAGCAGCTGTACGGCTACGCCTTCGGCAAGCTGGTCATCGAAGCGGCTTCTTCCGTAGCGGGGACGCTTGGCGCTGCAGTCGCATCCGATCGCGTGGCGGTCGTGCTCGGGAACGCCTCTTCGGCTTCAATCGCGGAGGTTGTCGTGCAGATCAGGTCTGCCCTGAAGAGTTATCTGGGCGTATCCGCAACGATGGGGATCAGCCGGGTCGTCGGAGACGTGCATCGGCTGCCGGAGGCCTATCGCGAGGCTGTGCATGCGGCGGAATACAAAGGTTGGATCGGCAACGGCCAGATCATTCCTTACGAGCTCGTCCGTACGACCGACATCGCGCAGCGGACCTTGCTGGAGAAGGAGCTGCTGCTGATATCGGAAATTAGGGCGGGCAATGACGGAGCCGTAAACGCGATATTAAGGGAATGGACCGCGCAACTGGAGCAATTGCCGTGCAAGCAGGTGAAGATGATGGCGACACAGCTTGTGCTGTTCGTCATGCGAATTCTGGAAAGCCAAGGCGCCCGGCCCCGGGAGCAAGGGGAGGTGTGTCAGGATCCTCTGCTCGCCTTGTCCCGAATGAACAGCTTCCATGAAATCATTCATTTCGTCACGGATTACTTCCTGAAGGTCGGCAGGTGGATTCGGGAGGCGGGGGAGACGACCGTACCGCGCATGTTCGAACAGGCGAAGGCATGGATACGAGAGCATCTGCATGAGGACCCGAGCTTGAATACGCTAGCCAAGCACCTGCATCTAAGTCCCAAGTATTTGAGCTCCCGGTTCAAGCAGGTGACGGGCGAGAGCTTCGGAGATTTTCTGACCCGAGCCCGCTTCGAACGGGCGCGGGAGCTGCTGCTGGACCCCGGGAGGAAGGTGGGGGAAATCGCCGAAGCGGTCGGCTTCGGAGACACGAATTATTTCAGCATCGCATTTAAGAAGCAGACCGGGTACACGCCGACGGAGTTTCGCAAGAGATCGCTTTGACCGGCAAAAGATCGAACCAAAACAAAGAGGGCAGGACGGATTCGTATGGTTCGTCTGCCGCCAACGTTCGATAATCAGGTTGAACGGCCCAATAACCGTAAATCGAGAGGGGATTAAAGCATGCTCAACCTGCGCAACAACAGATGGCTGATAGTTCTGATGGTGCTGCTGTTGGTGGGACTCACCGCCTGCAGCTCCGGAAGCGGCAACGGCAACGGGGAGAGCCCGGCCGAAGCGAGCGGCAGCAAGGCTGCCCCGGAGAGCGCTTCGGAGTCTCCGCCCGCCGAGCACGTCGATCTGAAGTTTATGTACTGGGGCAGCAATGACGAGAAAAAAGCGATGGAAAACATGATCAAGGCGTTTAATGACAGCCATCCGAACATTACGGTGAAAGGCGAGCACGTTCCGGGAGACTACAACACGAAGATGAACACGCTGATGGCGGCCAATCAGCTCCCCGATGTCGCCTATCTGGGAGACGGACTGACGAACAAGTGGGGCAGCGAGGGCAAGCTGCTGGATTTCAGCCAGTATTACGACCAATACCCTGCGCTGAAGAACAAGCTGAAGGCCTCCTATCTGTACACGGAGCCCGGCAAAGCCGTGGCGAATTTCACGGCGTTGGAAGTGATGGTTCTCTACTATAATAAAGAGATTTTCGAAGAGGCCGGCGTACCGCTGCCCCCTTCCGATCCGACGAAGGCATGGACCTGGGACGAATTCGTAGCCGTCGCTCAGCAACTAACGAAGGACAAGAAGGGCAAGCATGCCGGAGAAGAAGGCTTCGATCCGAAAAATATCGACCAATACGGCTTCTCGTTCGGCAGCGATCGGGGTACGTATGGACCGCTGCTCGCCAGCAACGGCGCGAACTTGCTGGACGAATCCGGCACGAAATACGCGCTGAATTCGCCAGAGGCCGTCGATGTATTCCAGAAGCTTCAGGATCTGATCTACAAACACCACGTATCTCCCGATTTGATCCAGCAGCAGAATATGCCGGACAACCACGTTCGGCTGCAGACGCGGAAGGTCGCCATGGTGCTTGACGGAACGTGGGCCCTGCTGGATCTCTCGAACAACAAGAAGCTGAAGTGGGGCATCGGCGTGCTGCCCAAGCTGAAGGAGCCGAAAACGGTCATCCTTGCCGGAACGACCGTCGTGTTCAACAGCACGAAGCATCCGAAGGAAGCGCTGGAGTTCTATCTCTATCATAACAATCCGGATCAGGTGGATCTGTACCGGACCGGCCTATGGATGCCCACGGAGGAAAAGTACTACTCCGAGGAGGAGTCGATCAAGTCGTGGACCGACAATGAGGCTCATCCGCCCGAATTCCGTCAGGCCGGCATCGATTACACGAAAGATTACGCGGTCAAATCGCCATCGACGGAATTCAAGAACTGGCCGGAGATCAATGCCAAGCTCGCTCCGGGACTGGATCTGATCTGGACGAACAAGAAGTCCGCGCAGGAAGCGCTGGATGAGCTCGAAGCGCAAATTCAGCCGTTGGTGCAAGGCAGATATCCGAACGAGTAAAGGCTTTGGAGCAAAGCCCGGGAAGATTGTCCGCCGAGCGGGCGACGGTATTCCAGCGCTTTGCTCCGCATTAGGAAAGAATCGGCTCCATGAAGGGATGAACGCGGATGAAACGCAGGAAATCGGGGATTCTGCGGATGGAACGCAACTGGGGAATCCTCCTGGCAACGCCTGCTATGCTGGGGCTGCTGCTATTTACAATCGGGCCGGTCATCGCTTCCTTCTTCTTCAGCATTACCGATTGGCGAATCGGCTCGGAGATGAACGTGATCGGATTCAGCAATTACGCCACGATCCTGACAGACGATTCGACCTTCTCCAAGTCGCTGTACGTGACGACTTATTATGCTTTGTTCAGCGTGCCCGTCTGCCTGACGATCGCTTTTCTCATCGCGTTTCTTCTGAATCAGAAGGTGCGGGGGCTTTCGATCTTTCGCACGATCTTCTACTTGCCCAGCATCGTGCCTAGCATCGCGAGCACCATGCTCTGGCTATGGCTGTTTAACCCCGATTTCGGGCTGCTGAATTCCATGCTGGAGAGTGTCGGCTTGTCGGGCAGCCGCTGGATATACGACGAGGCGACGGCGATCCCTTCCATCGTGCTGATGAGCACCTGGTCCGTGGGCAATACGGTTATTATTTTTCTGGCCGGTCTGCAAGCGGTTCCCTCGCATCTGTACGAGGCGGTCGAGGTCGACGGCGGCAACGCTTGGCGCAAATTTTGCCATATTACGATCCCGACGATGACGCCGACGATTTTTTTCAATCTGGTCATGATGCTGATCGGGACCTTTCAGGCCTTCAACCAGGCGTATGTCATGACGCAGGGCGGGCCTAACAATTCCACATTGTTCTATGTGTATTATCTGTTTCGCACCGCGTTTACGGAGACCAAGATCGGCTATGCCTCGGCGCTCGCCTGGATTTTGTTCATTATCGTGATGACGCTGACATTCCTGATATTCCAATCGTCGAAAAAATGGGTCCATTACGAGGGGGGGCACAGATAATGCCGAACGCGACGGCGGCAACCGCCAAACCGACCGCAATCGTCCGCGGCTTCGCCTGGAGACCGTCCCGGCTGCTGACCTACATCATTCTGATTGCGGGAAGCTGCTTGATGATTATGCCGCTGGTATGGCTGATCCGAAGCTCGTTGATGGACAATTCGCAAATTTTTATTTTTCCGCCGCAATGGATTCCCGACCCGTTCCAGTGGAGCAACTATCCGGAAGCTCTAACATCGGTGCCGTTCGGCAAATATTTGATGAACACGGTCACGATCGAAGTGTTCGTGCTCGCCGGCGTTCTGCTGACCAGCGTTATTACGGCTTACAGCTTGGCGCGCTTGCAATGGAGAGGCAGGAATGTCGTGTTCGCGGTAATTCTCGGTTCGATGATGCTGCCGAGCGCCGTAACGATTATTCCGCTGTTCGTATTCTGGCGGGAGCTGAACGCGTTGGATTCGCTTGTGCCTCTCATCGTGCCCGCGTGGTTCGGGAGCGGCGCTTATATCGGACAGGGCGCATTCCAGATTTTTTTGCTGCGTCAGTTTTTCCTGACGATTCCTAAGGAGCTGGACGAAGCGGCTTACATGGACGGAGGAACGCCGATGACGGTGCTGTGGCGCATCATTCTGCCGTTGTCGACCCCGGCGCTGCTCGTTGTAGGCATTTTTACCTTCATCGACGTATGGAACAATTTTCTGGAGCCGGTGCTCTATCTCAACAGCGAGGAGCACTTTACGTTGGCGTTGGGATTGGCGACCTTCAAGGGACTGTACAACGCGCAATGGGGCTATTTGATGGCGGCATCCATGGCAATGGTGGCTCCGATTATCGTTTTGTTTTTCGTTGGGCAGCGCTATTTCATCGAAGGCATCACGTTAACGGGAATTAAAGGCTAGGAGGGCAATGGGATGATTCCTTCAAGATTAAGCCGCCTGCGGGAAGCGATGGAGAAGACGCAGGTGGAGGGCTTTCTGTTCTGGCATCCGCCCAACCGCAGATATGTAACCGGATTCAAGGGCTCGTCCGGCTATGCGCTTGTTACGGCCGACGAGCAGCTCCTGCTGACGGACTTTCGTTATATGACGCAAGCCAGAGAGCAGGCGGACGGCTTCGACGTCGTTCGCCATGCGACGGACGCGATGGAAACCGTGGCGGAGCAAACGCGCAGGCTGGGCATCCGCAGGCTGGGCTTCGAAAGCCGCCTTGTAACGGTCGCCCAATTCGATAGCATGCGGGCTGCGCTCGGTGAGCTCGATTACGTGCCGATGACCGACACGGTCGAGAAGCTGCGCGGCGTGAAGGACGAGTACGAGATCGGCTGTCTGGAGAAGGGGGCGCGAATCGCGGAGGCTGCGTTCGAGGAGACGCTGGGGCTGATTCGTCCCGGCGTTACGGAACGTCGGATCGCCGCCGAGCTGGAATATCGGATGCGCCTGCTGGGAGCCGATTGCGGAGCCTACCCGTTCATTGTCGCTTCGGGAGAACGCTCGGCGCTCCCGCACGGAAGCGCAAGCGGCAAGGAGATCGGCCGGAACGAATTCGTGACGCTCGACTTCGGTGCCAATGTGGACGGTTATCTCTCGGATATTACGCGGACGGTGTTCGTCGGCACTCCGTCGGAACGGCACCGGGAGCTGTATAGCGTCGTTCTGGAAGCCAATCTGACGGCGCTGCGCGGCCTCGGCCCGGGCATTAACGGGAAAGTCGGGGACGCGCTGGCTCGGGACGTGATCGCCGCTCGCGGATACGGAGAATATTTCGGTCACGGGCTGGGCCACGGGATCGGACTGGAGATCCACGAATCGCTGAGGCTTGCGGTTAGCGCGGAGTCGACCGTGCTTGAGCCGGGCAACGTGCTGACGGTGGAGCCGGGGATTTACATGCCCGGATTCGGGGGCGTACGGATCGAAGACGACATTGTGATCACGGACAGCGGGAACAGGGTGCTGAACTCTTCACCCAAGGAGCTGCTGGTTCTATAAAAGGACTGTCTATTAGAAGAAAAGAAGCGTTAGCAAAAAACGATAGCGAGAGGATGGTTGAGACCATGAACCGTTTTAACGGTGTATACGTAGCGATTGTAACTCCTTTTCATGCCAATCAGGATATCGACGAGCAAGGCTTGCGAGAGCATGTGGATTGGTTGATTCAAGAAGGCGTAGACGGCATCGTGCCGACGGGATCGGTGGGCGAGTACGCTTCGCTGTCCCCGGCTGAACGCGCGT
Organism: Cohnella boryungensis; assembly: GCF_042651945.1. Lineage (NCBI taxonomy): Bacteria > Bacillati > Bacillota > Bacilli > Caryophanales > Paenibacillaceae > Cohnella > Cohnella boryungensis. The sequence goes on from NZ_JBHSED010000035.1 coordinate 337,135, forward strand.
CCGTCGTCGAGACGGTCGTAGATGTCGCGAACGGCCGCGTTCCCGTTGTCGTGGGATCGGCTGCGCCCTCCACCCGGCAAGCGGCGGAGTGGGTCGCGCATGCGAAGAAAGCAGGTGCCGCAGGCGTCATGGCGCTGCCGCCGATCAATTACCGCCCCAACGAGGAAGAAATAATCGCGCACTATGAGAGGCTGTCGGAGGTAGGTCTGCCGATCATTGCGTATAACAATCCCCATGATTACCCGACGGATCTGACGCCGGAGCTGCTGCGCAAGCTGTCCGCTATCGAGAACGTGGTGGGCGTCAAGGAATTTTCCGGCGACATCCGGCGGATTCACGATATTCGGCGCCTGACCGATCTGGAAATTATGATCGGCGTTGACGATCTGGCCATGGAAGGCGGACTGCTCGGCGCGACGGGATGGATTGCCGGACTTGCCAATGCGCTGCCGAGGGAAAGCAAAAGCGTCTTCAAGCTTGCCCAGGAAGGAAAGTTAACCGAAGCGCTGGCGCAATACAGCAAGCTGCTGCCGCTGTTCCATTGGGATTCCAGCCCGCGTCTCGTTCAGGCCATTAAATATGTGATGGGGCTGGCCGGAAGACCTGTCGGAGATACCCGGCCGCCGCGGCTGGCATTGACCGCGGAGGAGAAGCGTCAAATCCGCGAGGCCTACGAATACGCGAAGGCTCCGCTGGCTTCCGCAGGCCGGGAGTGAAAGGGGAGAGTAAGGTGGAAACGAGAAACTGGATCGGAGGCGAATGGTCGACGCCGGGCAGCGGTGAAACGCAGGTGCGGAACCCGTCGGCGATTGGCGAAACCGTAGGCACGCTTCGTCTGTCCTCGGGGAAGGAAGTGCTGCAGGCGGTGGAGGCGGCCAGACGGGTAGGGCGCATCTGGAGCAAAATGACCGGAGCGGCGCGGGGGGAATGTCTCTACCGGATGGCGCTCCTGCTTGAACGAAGCGCGGAAAGCGTGGCGCAGCTGGCCAGCAGCGAGATGGGCAAGCCGATTGTGGAGATGCGCGGAGAGGTGGCAAGAGGTGTTCAACTGCTGCGGTATTACGCCGCCGAGGGAGTCAGATCGGATGGAGATGTCATCCCCTCGGCCCAGTCGAACGTGCTGCAATACGCCAAGAGATTCCCGCTTGGCGTCGTGGCTCTCATTACGCCGTGGAACTTTCCGGTAGCCATTCCGATCTGGAAGCTTGCTCCGGCGCTCATCTGCGGCAATACCGTCGTATGGAAGCCGGCGGAATTCGCCTCCCTGACGGCAGCGAAGCTCGCCGAGCTGTTCGCGGATGCGGGGCTCCCTCCAGGCACGATCAATCTGGTCATCGGGAAAGGCCGTTTGCTGGGGAAAGCCTTGTTGGAGGAATGCGGCATCGATGCGCTTAGCTTTACCGGTTCGACGGCGACGGGGCTGGCCATCGGCGCGGCGTGCGCGGCCAGAAACATCAAATTCCAGACGGAAATGGGCGGCAAAAACGCGGCGGTCGTGCTTAAGGATGCGCGAGTCTCGACGGCGGTTCAGGCCGTGCTTAGCGGAGCCTATCGCTCCGCCGGGCAGAAGTGTACCGCAACGAGCCGGATCATCGTGGAAAACGCGATCTACGACGAGTTCGTGCAGGAGCTGGCTGCGGAGACGCTTAAGCTGCAGGTTCGCCACGCCCTCGACGAGAAAGCGTATTTGGGTCCTGTCGCGTCCGAGGAACAATACCGCAGCGTCCATGCTTACGCGGAGTCGGCCAGAACCGACGGAAAGATCATTGCGACCGCCGCCGCTCCGGATTCCGGGGAGGGATATTACATTGCTCCGCTGCTTGTCGAAGGAGTCGGCGCGGAGCATGCGCTCGTTCGCGAGGAAATCTTCGGCCCGATCGCGGTCGTGCAGCGGGCGGCGGATATCGACGAAGCGATCGATCTGGCCAACCGCTCGGTCTTCGGTCTCAGCGCCTCGGTGTTCACGGCCAATCTGACGAACGCCTTCCGTTTTCTCGAAGAGATGGAGGCGGGCATGGTACGGGTCAACCAGGAAACGGCCGGTGTGGAATATCAAGCGCCGTTCGGCGGGATGAAGGGCTCCAGCTCGCACACGAGAGAGCAAGGGCAGAGCGCGCTGGATTTTTATTCCGCGCTTAAAACATGCTCCATTCAATACGGCTAACAAGATTCGAGGAGGATGGCCATGCTTCAAGCGATGACGCTCGTGCAGCAGCCGGAGCTACGGTTCGTGCTTGCGCCCGAGCTTCGGCAGTCGCTGCGGCTGCTGCAGATGCCGGCGGTGGATTTGGCGGCACACATTCGGGAGCAGGAGAGCGAAAACCCCTTGATGGAAGTGATCTGGCCGGAAGAGCGCGAACGAGGGGGCCGAAGCGCGGGGCGTATGCGGGGCGAAGCGCGGGAAAGCCGCTGGACGATCGAACATCGCGCGCGGGACACGGAGACGCTGGAGCAAGCTCTGCTTGCGCAATTGCGGCTGACGAACGCTTCTCGGGAGGCGATTCGGGTTGCGGGCTATCTGGCCGGAAATCTGGACGGCAGCGGCTATTTGGCTCTGGGACTGGAAGAGGCCGCAGCTTGCCTAGGCGTGTCGACGCTTCAAGCGGAGGAAGGACTGCGGCTGCTCCACAGCTGCGAGCCTGCCGGGGTAGGGGCTCGCAGCCTGGCTGAGTGCCTGCTGCTGCAGGTAAGGCGCGATCCTCTGGCCCCCCGCTTATGCGAAGGGGTGATCGAGCGGCATTTGCCGGATGTCGCAAGGGGACGTTGGCTCCGCATCGGGCAAAGCCTGAGCGCGACGAGCGGGGAGATTGAGGATGCCGTTCGTTATATGCGAAGGCTTGAGCCTCGTCCGGGGAGCGCTTACGGGTTCGGCGAAGATTCGCGGTTTGTCGTTCCCGAAGCGCGCTTGAGCATGGAGGGGGGTCATCCTTGCATTCGCATGAATAGAGCCTTCCTGCCGCGAGTCCGGGTCGCTTCCCGGACATGGACGAACGAAGCAGGCGCAACACCGGAGTGGAGGCGTCAAGCGGAGGGCAAACGCAAGGAGGCCCGGCTGCTGGCGGAGGGGATCGCCTTTCGCCTCGAATCCTTGCACGCCGTCATCCTCGCGCTGGCGGAGGAGCAGGCGGCATTTTTCCTGCGCGGACCGCAAGCAATTCGGCCCTTAAAGCTGGAGGACCTCGCGGCAAGAACCGGCTATCATCCGTCCACCGTGAGCCGCGCGGTGCGCGACAAATTCGTCGATACGCCGTTCGGAATCGCCCCGCTCAGCCGATTCCTTGCCGTCGGTCTGGATACGGAGCACGGAGAGCGCGTTTCCTCGCGATCCGTCAAGCATCGCATCCGCGCATTGATCAAGGCAGAGAGGGCGGACTGTCCGCTTTCGGATTGCGAGCTTGCGGAGGTTTTGCGCAGGGAAGGGGTGCGGATATCCCGCCGAACCGTAGCCAAGTATCGGGAGGAAGAAAGGCTTCTTCCTTCTACGCTTCGGGGCCGAATGGAGGCGGGAGACGAAACAGAAAGGGGGTGAGGCCTATGCCTGGCTGCGAGTGAACGGCTAGACGGCACGGCATTAACCGCATTTTAATTCGAATGGGAGGGTAATGACGATGAAAAGAGTGATGTCGGTAGTTCTCTGCTTGGCATTGGGTCTGAGCTTCCTGATAGGACTGGGACCGGTGCAGCCGGCCAAGGCGGCCGCCAACTACGCGGAAGTCGTGGATAATTTCGGCCGGACGATCAACGATTACGGAATCGATCTGCTGGATTGGCAAGGCTATCTCGCGAATCCGCACGTCAAGCTCACGGTTAAGCCTCCATCTAGCGCCGTTTTTCCAGTCACAATCACGCTTCGGGCACAGGGAACGTCCAGATTGATGATGGACAGCCCCAGCACGCTCTCGGCAACGGGAGCGACCAAGGTGCTCACCTTCGCCAACGCGAACGATCAGAAATCGTTCTACTTGGAGATTCACCCCGACCGGGTAGGCGGTCCGAACGAAATCGAAAACTATACGCTGTCGTTAACCGTAGCCCAGAACAACGGAACTCAGAACGTGCAGACGATTCCGATTCGGGTAACGGATCAGGACGATAACGCGGAGCCGACGATGCCGCTGCTATTCGATTATCGCTTCGATACGATCACCGGCTATTTCAGCAACCCGGGAATTAAGGCAGCGGCCGAGCAGGCCGTCAAGGACTGGTTCTATTTCTTCGATATGGAGTCCTTCGATACCGTTCCGGTTAATGCGGAAAGCATGTCGGTGTCCGGGGACAACTGGCAAAATCACATTACCGTGCGAAACAACCAGGCATACAACGGAATGTGGATCGTATTCAGGGGACTTAACGACCCTTACTCGACCGGGTGGCCGGCGAACAACGGCAACTATCATAAGCGCAACGGCGTTCAAGTGCCCGGACCGATCCACCGTTCTCTCGGCACGATTCTCGACTTCTATCCGAACTTCACCCCGTTCACTTCCTTGAACGACGAGGAATGGTATTTGACGCAAATGCCGGGTTCGAGCTGCACCTCGAATTGCCAGACGGACGTGCTGGGCTTGATTATGCACGAATTCGGGCATGCGGTCGCCTTCCACAGCGACTGGCAGGGCATGAGGGCTTACGTCAATGCCGGCGGAACCAATGACCCAGAGGTCATCGCGTATCAAGGACATGCGGTGCCGCTGGACAGCAGCTATCATATTCCCGACACCGATCCGGCCAATTTCGACCGGCTGAGCGGCATGGGCAGCGGAAGGAACAACCTATTCCATCCGAAGAGATGGATGCACACGAAGCTGTCGCTGCTGATTGCGGAAAACGCGGGCTGGAAGCTGAATAAAAACCTGACTCCGTTTCTGGCGCCGTCGATCGTTACGACCTCGCTTCCTGCCGGAACTCCGGGTCAAGCCTACAATCAGAAGCTGGAGGTCAAGGGAGGCATTCCGTTCTACGATTGGACGCTTACGAGCGGATCGCTTCCGGTCGGCTTGAGCCTGGATCGGTTCACCGGCAAGATCAGCGGAACGCTGGCCAGCAGCCAGCCGCAATCCTCTTATACGTTCAGCGTGCAGCTCCGCGATTACGACGCCTTCAGCTCTCCCGTCGTCAAGACGTTCACGATCAATACGGGACCTTCGACGGGCACGAACAAATACGAGGCGGAAACGGCGACCGTAAACTCGGCGAACGTCACGACAAGCAGCAGCGCATCCGGGGGCTCTTATGTCGGGGGCATCGACAGCGCGACGAGCTATGTGCAATTCGCCGTTCAGGCTCCGAGCGCGGGCGCCTACGATATGACGATTCGTTACGCGAACGGAAGCGGCAGCAGCTCTACGCACAACCTGAGCGTGAACGGGGGGGCGGCTCAGACGGTCTCCTATCCCGTAACGTCAGGCTGGGGTCAATTCGCCGATAAAGTCGTTCAGGTGAATCTCAACGCCGGAGCGAATACGATTCGGTTGACCAAAGGGGCGACCGGATACGCCGAGTTGGATTACATTCAGCTCGATCCTGCGACAACGTCGCCTACGCCGACGAACATCGCATCGCAAGCGACCGCATCGACCTCGTTCGTCTCGTCCTGGGAAAGCTTGGCCGGGTTGAACGACGGGTACAATGTGACGAGCTCGAGCGACCGGGGGCATCCGGTATACGGCAACTGGAACAACCCGGGCACGACGCAGTGGGTTCAGTATGATTTTGCGTCCAACAAGACGCTGTCGAAGGCCGAGGTGTATTGGTTCGACGACGATCAAGGGATCGATCTGCCGGCCTCCTGCTCGTTGCAGTACTGGAACGGCACCGCTTGGGTGAACGTGGCGAATCCTTCGGGTCTCGGAGTGCTGGGCAACCAGTATAATACGACGACCTTCACGCCGGTTTCGACGAACAAGATCCGCTTGAATATCACGGCGAAATCCGGCTTCTCTACGGGCATCGAGCAGTGGCGGGTATTCGGCTACTGATCGGAGCTCCTGAGGCGTGAGCCCATCTTCGCAATAGCATCGCAAATAAGAGATCGCGGGGTCGAGACGATTCCGCGATCTCTTATTTGCGATGGGGCGAGGCGGGCGCGCATGGTGGCGAAATGCGACGATGAGGCGCGTGGAGAAGCGCGGCGGGCGCGTATAGTCGCGAAATGCGACGATGGGGAGCGCATAGAGGCGCGGCGGGCGCGTATAGTCGCAAAGTGCGACGATGAGGCGCGCGAAGAGGTGCGGTGGGTGCGTATAGTCGCGAAATGCGACGATGGGGAGCGCATAGAGGCGCGGCGGGCGCGTATAGTCGCGAAATGCGACGATGGGGAGCGCATAGAGGCGCGGCGGGCGCGTATAGTCGCAAAGTGCGACGATGAGGCGCGCGTAGAGGCGTTGAGGGCACGTATAGTCGCGAAATGCGACGATGAGGCGCGTGGAGAAGCGCGGCGGGCGCGTATAGTCGCAAAGTGCGACGATGAGGCGCGTGGAGAGGCGCGGGAGGCGCGCATGGTCGCGAAATGCGACGATGGGCCGCGTGGAGAGGTGAGGCGGGCGCGTATAGTCGCGAAATGCGACGATGGGCCGCGTGGAGAGGTGAGGCGGGCGCGTATAGTCGCGAAATGCGACGATG